>JAHFDS010000066.1 GCA_023248855.1 Myxococcales bacterium | reverse complement strand
AGGCGGCAGTGCGCCCGCGCCGGGGGGCGACGGCAACCCCCAGCGGCTGATCGAGGAGGGCGACATCGTCAAGCTCGTCGGCACCACGATGTACGTCCTGAACCGCTACCGCGGCCTCCAGGTGATCGACCTTGCGAGCCCCGCGCATCCGGTGCTCGTCGGCAGCACCCAGTTCTACGGCTACCCGCTTGAGCTCTACGTGCGCGGGTCCCGGGCCTACGTGATCGTGAGCGACTACTGGAGCTGGTGGCGCTGCGACGACTGCGACGCGGGCTTCGAGAGCTTCCACGGCTCGAAGGTCCACGTCGTGGACCTCACCGCCCCGCGCGCTCCGATCCTGGCGGGCTCGATCGACGTCGAGGGCGAGATCACCGACTCGCGTCTGGTCGGCGACGTGCTCTACGTGGTGTCGAACGAGTACAGCGGCTACACCACGCCGGGCGGCACGAGCTCGGTGCAGGACCAGACCTTCGTCGCCTCGATCGACGTGTCCGATCCGCGCAGTGTCCGCCAGGTGGCGCGCGAGAGCTTCCCGAGAAACGGCTGGGAGAACCACATCCACGCCACCTCGTCCGCGATCTTCGTCGCGTCGAGCGCGTACGGAACCTGGGACGGCCAGGGCGAGTGCCCGGCGCAGAGCCCCACCTGGGGCTCGAACCCGTGCACGCAGCTCACGCACATCGACATCACCGACCCGCACGGGCAGATCGTCGTGCGCGGCCGTACCATCATCGACGGCTACATCCACGACCGCTGGGCGATGGACTACGACGAGGCCAGCGAGGTGCTGCGCGTCCTCGTGGCGCCGCGCCCGTGGGGCGGCTCCATCCAGGGGCCGGTGCTGCGCACGCTGCGCACCCGGAATTCCCAGCTCGTGCCGGTAGGTCGACTGCAGCTCGAGCTTGCGCGGCCCGAGGCGCTCATGGCCGCGCGCTTCGAAGGTCCGCGCGCGTATGTGGTCACGTTCGAGCGGCGCGATCCGCTGTTCGTGCTCGACCTTTCGGACGCCGCCCATCCGGTCGTGACGGCGCAGCTCGACACGCCGGGCTGGCTCGACCACATCGAGCCGCGGGGCGACCGGCTGGTGGCGCTCGGCCACGATCAGGACGAAACGACGCATCGCTGGGTGCTGCAGGTCTCGCTCTACGACGTCGCCGATCTGCGCGCGCCGCGCCTGCTCGACCGCGAGCCGTTCGGCAGCGAGTGGGGCTGGGTGCCCGGCAGCCGCGACGATTTCCAGAAGGTGTTCAAGGTCATCGACGAGCTCGGCCTCATCCTCGTGCCGCACCAGCGCTACGAGGAGGACGCCCAGATGCCGTGGTGGTCTCGCTCGGTCGGCGCGGTGCAGCTGATCGATTTCGATCGCAGCTCGCTCACGCTGCGCGGGCTGGTCAAGCAGAGTGGCTACACCGAGCGTGCGCTGACGTTACCAGAGCACAAGCTGGTCGCGCTCTCGAGCGAGGTGCTCGACGTTCTCGACATCGCGGATCGCGGCCACCCCACGCTGACCGGCTCGCTCGAGCTCGCGCGCAACGTCCAGGACATCGCGGTCTCGGGCGAGCTGGCCGTGGAGCTCGTCGGCACGTTCCAGCAGCGCAACACCAAGCTCTACGTGGTACCGGCCGGCGAGCCGAACACCACGAGCCCGATGGCGACCCTCGATTTTCCCCGGCCCTTTGGCCGGATGTTTCGAAACGGGGACTTCGCGTACGTGATGTCGGACGCCACGTACACCGGGCGCATGGGACCGAACGGCCAGTCGGAGATGCTGCCGGCGACGCTCTCGGTCGTGGACCTCTCGCAGCCGACCGCGCCGCGGGTGCGAGGCGCGATCGAGCTCGGCGACCTTGGCTACGGCGGCGGCTGCTGGGCCGAGGGGGACGCCGTCGGCCCCGGCTTCTGGGGCGGCGGCTGCGGCGGCGCGGAGACCGTGCAGGTAGATGGCGCGCTCATCGCGATCCACAGGAGCGGCTACTGCAAGCGCTGGGACCCGATGGGCACGAGGTGCGCCGAAGAGGTGCCCAACGAGATCGACGTGGTCGATCTGTCGAATCCCGATGCGCCCGTCGTGGCGTCCGAGACGCGCTTTGACGAGGCCGACTGGATGTACGGGATGAAGGCCGACGGCCGCACGCTCTACGTGACCCACTACGAGTCGTTCCAGGTCGGCCAGAGCTGGCGCGCGCGCTACTACCTCGATCGCCTCGACCTTGCGAACCCGGCGCAGCCGGTCGTGTTGCGGAAGATCAACGTGCCCGGGGAGCTGCTCGGCACGAGCGCCGACGGCCGCGTGCTCTACACGACCGAGCGCTGGTACGACTACGATGCGCAGACTGGCGTCGGCAGCTCACGCTTGCTGATGCACTCGCTCGACCTCGATGGATCGGCGGGCGTGGCGTACCTGCGGGACACGATCGCGCTCTTCGGCGACGCGTCGCGCGTGGTGCAGGCGGGCGGTCACGCCTACGCGGTGCTGCAGCACCCCGACGCGCAGAGCGGTCGCTCGGCCGCGGAGCTTCTGTCCTTCGACCTCGGCAACCCCGATGATCTCCGCGTGGCCCTGCGGCGGGTGGACGGGGGCGGTCGCTACTGGTGGGGTGACGTCAAGATCGCCGGGACCCGGATGTTTCTCGCGAGCGGCGACGGCCTCGCGATCTACTCGCTCGAGGATCCCATGGCGCCCCGCTTCGACTCCTTCCACCGGACGCGCGGCTACGGGTACGGTGGCACGGGTCTCGTGGTGGACGGAGATCGGGCCTTCCTCCCGTCGGGTTATCAGGGGGTCGAGGTGGTCTCGCTCAGGTAAAGAGCACGACCCCTCACAGATCCGCTTGACGCACGGTGCCACGAGGGATATTACGGGCGCGAGGTGGGACTGGGTGGGCAAGCCTCCCCCCCGGATCCAAGCGAAATATCTCGGCTCGCTAATGGAGGAAACTCGATGAAGCGTCTGGTTCTCGTGTCCGTGATGGGCTTCGGCCTGATTGCCTGCGGTGGCGACAAGCCCGCCGATCAGCCGGCGACCCCGCCGGCAGCGCCGGCCCCTGATGCGGCCCCAGCGCCGCCCCCGCCGCCTCCGCCGGCTCCCGAGCCGAAGAAGGAGGAGGCCCCGCCGCCCCCGGCAGCGGAGCCCACGCCGCCCGCGCCGGCTCCGGCCGCCGAGGAGCCGAAGAAGGAGGAGGCCGCTCCTGCCGACGACGGTGGCAAGAAGAAGAAGAAGGGCAAGGGCAAGAAGAAGAAGAAGTAAGCACGTTGCGTGCCTTCGGGCTCGTCGCGTGAATGAATCGAGACCCGGCGGGGAAACTCCCCGCCGGGTCTTCGTGTGTTTGACACCAGCCGCTCGACAGTCGCCGGAGAGGACATGGACGCCCTCAAGGTCTTTCTCAACAAGAACGTCAACGTCTTCGGGCCCTCACGGGTCGACGGAGACGACTTCCTGGACTGCGGTTTCGTGACCGACATCCAGAATGGCTTTCTGCTGCTGTCGGACGAGGAGAAGGGGCAGCCGAAGATCGCCATCAACCTGTCGCAGGTGACGGTGATCGCGGTGGCCGATCCGAACCCCGAGCTCAAGCCGCTCCCGGGTGGCAAGATCCACCGCTTCAAGGGGCCTTCGGAGGAGTAGAAGCGGGCTCCTCAGACGTCGGCGACGGCCGGGCCGTCGCTCGAAGCGCCAGCGCCCAGCCCCGGCTTCTTGCGACGACGGCCGCCGCGGCGCCGGCGGCGCTTCTTTCTATCACCGCCCGTCGGATCCCCGAGGGGCTCCGCGGGCTCGCCGGCCTGCGCGCTCGAGGGCTCCACGAAGGTCTCGATGCCATCCCGCTGGAACCGCCGCCAGCGCTCGACCTCGTCGAGCGAGCCGCCGGTGGCGCGCTGGTAGAGCTCGTAGAGCAAGAGCGCATCCTCGAAGCCATCCCGGGCGGTGAGCGCGCTCGGTCTCGAGCGCCGCCGCTTGGCGGGTCCGAGGCGCCTTTGCATGAGCAGCGCCTGGCGCGTGCGTTCGGCGTCGCGACGCGAAACGCGCAGGCGCTCGAGCAGACGCGTGAGCAGGGCCTCGAGGTCGCCGAGCATCTCTCGATCCGGAAGCTCTCCGGGGGGCGGAGGCGGCAGCGCGGGCAGCAGCAGGGCTCCGAGGAGCACCGCGTTCGAGGGCAGGTCGGGAGTCTGTCCGTGCTCGGCGATGAAGGCATCGAGGGTATCGAGCACCGCGAAGAGGCGTGTGGCCACCTCGCCGCTCGGTGCGCTGCCCTCGAGGGGGGGCGCGGCTGCCTCGTCGGCCCCCTGGACCAGCCGGTCGAGCTCCGGGACCAGCACGCCGAGCACCCCGGTCTCGATCAGCAGCTCCACCGAGCGGCGTGCGGCGCCGCCGCGTAGCAGGCGATACACCTCCTCGAGCACCCTCGGCGCAGCGCACTTCGAGATCTCGGCGCGATGGCCGAGCATGAAGCGATAGGTCTCCGGCTCGATCGAGAAACCGAGGCGTGCGGCGAACTTGATGGCGCGGAGGATGCGCACCGGGTCTTCGCGGAACCGGATGTCGGGGTCGCCGATGGTGCGCACGCGGCGGGCCTCGATGTCCGAGAGGCCATCGACGTAGTCGATCACCTGCTCCTCGGCGAGGTCGTAGAAGAGCCCGTTCATCGTGAAGTCGCGACGCATCGCGTCCTCTTCGGCCGTGCCGAAGACGTTGTCGCGCTTGATGAGCAGGTCGTCCGCCTCTTCCGAGGCCTCGTCCTCGCCGCGCGGATTGGCACGGAACGTCGCGGTCTCGATGACCTTCTGGCCGAAGAAGATGTGCGCGAGCCGGAACCGCCGCCCGATGATGCGGCAGTTGCGGAACAGGTCCTTGATCTCGCTCGGGGTCGCGCTGGTCGCGACGTCGAAGTCCTTCGGTCTTCGGCCGAGCAGCAGGTCGCGGACGCAGCCGCCGACCAGGAACGCGGCGTGGTGCGCACGCAGGAGGCGCCGGACGACCTTGTTGGCGTCGGGGTCGATGAGCGCAGGATCGATCGTGGGAGAGTCGGTCAAATCAGGCTTTCCAGGGAAGCTAGGGAAAGGCGATATTCTACCCCCTGCGCGCGCGCGCGGCTACCCTCGTCCTAGTCGCCGATCGACGATTCCACTGCGTCGATATCCTTCGGGATTTCCAAGGTCAGGACCTCCGGATCGGCGGCCGTGACGTGCACGTCGTCCTCGATACGGATGCCACCAAAGCCGATCCAGCGCTCCGCCTCGGCCCAGGCGACGCGATCGCCGAGGCGCACGCGCAAGGCAGGGTCGCGCAGGATGGCCGGAGCCACGTAGAAGCCTGGCTCGATCGTGACGACCCAGCCTTCGGCGAGGGGACGGTCGAGGCGCAGGTAGGACAGGCCGAACTGCGGGCTACGCGCGCGGCCGGGGGCGTACCCGGCGCGGTCCCCGAAGCCCTCCATGTCGTGCACGTCGAGCCCGAGGAGGTGCCCCACCCCGTGCGGGAAGAAGACCGCGTGCGCCCCCTCGGCGACCAGGGTCTCCGGATCCCCCCGCAGAAGGCCCAGCGCCACCAGGCCCTCGGCGAGCACCCGGCTCGCGGCGAGGTGCACGTCGCGGTACTCGGTTCCGGGGCGGCAGCGCGCGATCGCGGCCGTCTGGGACGCGAGGACGAGCGCGTAGGCGTCGCGCTGACGCGCGGAGAAGCGGCCGCCGACCGGCCAGGTGCGGGTGACGTCGCTGGCGTAGCCGAGCCCGGGGCTCTCGGCCCCGGCGTCGCACAGCAGGAGGTCGCCGTCCGTCAGCGTGCCTGCGTAGGTGCGGTGGTGCAGGACCTCGCCGCGGACGGTGACGATGCTCGGATAGGCGGGCGCCACGTCGGCGGCGATCCACTCGGCCTCGAGAGCCGCGCGCACCGCGCTCTCCTTGCGGCCGGGTCGAGTGGCGCGCATGGCGGCGCGGTGCCCGCGGGCCGTGAGCGCCGAGGCCGCCCGCAGCTCGGCGAGCTCGTCGGCATCCTTGCACATGCGTAGCGCGATCAGGGCATCGCACAGGCGCGCCGTGGCGTCGTCGAGCGGCGCGCCGAAGTCCGCGACGGTGATCCCGAGCGCGCGCAGCTCGGCCACGGTCGCGGGGTCGGTGTGGGCCAAGGCGTGCACCGGGTGGGCGGCCAGGGCGGCCCTCTCGAGCTGGGCGAGCGGGCGCAGATCGGTGATGCCGCTCGGCGCCGCGCGCTCCGAGAGCGAGGGCGCTTCGCCGTGCCAGAGCGCATCGTCGGAGGCGCCAGGATCGAGAAACAGCGTCGCTCGCCCCGCGGCGGCGTCGAGCAGGGCCACGGCGCCGCGCTCGGCGCGCAGGCCAAACAGCCACAGGAACGTGGAGTCGGCGCGAAACTCGAGCACGTTGGCCGGGTAGTTGCGAGGTCGCTCGCGTCCGGCCGCGAACGCGAACGTGCCACGGCCGAGCGCGCGGCACAGGGCCGACCGCCGTGCGGCGAAGCGAGAGGCAGGGATCATGGGCGGAAGCTAGCACCGCGCGACTCGGCGAGGGCCGTGGTACGCCTTGGGCGTGAGCGACACAGCCGAGATCTTGCCGATCGTGCCGGCGGGGGCGTCGGTCCTGCGCCAGGTGGCGCGTCGGGTCGAAGCGGCCGAGCTGCCGGGCCTTGCGGGCCTTCTCGAGCAGATGGCGGCCACCATGCGCGCGGCGCCGGGGGTGGGCCTCGCAGCGCCGCAGGTGGGGCTCGGGCTCGCGCTGGCCGTGATCGAGGATCGCGCAGACTACCAGGCGCGAGTGCCGGCCGAGCGCCTGCTCTCCATGGAGCGTACCCCGGTGGCGCTCCATTGCCTCGTGAACCCGGTGCTCGAGCCCGTGGCGTCGGCAGGCGAGATCGAGCTGTGGGAGGGCTGCCTGTCGGTGCCCGGCTACATGGGGCTCGTGCGGCGCTGGCGGCAGGTGCGCGTCGAGGCGCAGGATGCGGCGGGTGCACCCGTCGTGATCGAGGCGCGGGGCTGGTATGCGCGCATCCTGCAGCACGAGATCGACCACCTGGGCGGCGCGCTGTACCTCGATCGCCTGACGCCGCGGACGCTGTGCGAGGCGCGCCTGTGGGCGGCTTCGTGGGCCGATCGGCCGGTGGACGAGGCCAAGCGGGCCCTCGGGGCATGACGGGGACGGGCTTGCCAAGCCGGGGAGAATTTGCCCATGCTGCGGGCATGCAGCGGCGCCCCATGACGCTCACGCAGAAGATCCTGGCCCACCACGCGATCGGCCTTCCGCGACCGTGGGTGCAGGCGGGCGACGTGCTGCGGATCCGCGTGGACTGGACCATCGCGAGCGAGCTCGCGTGGAACGGGATGGACCGGACGTACACGCAGCTCGGTCGGCCCGCGCTGGCCGATCCCAGGCGGTTTTTCCTGGCGGTCGACCACACCGTGGACCCGGAGACGCTGCGCAGCGACGTGCGCGCGCAGCGGCTCGTGCAGCTCTCGCGCGACTTCGCCAAGGAGCGCGGCGTGCGCCACTTCTACGACGCCAACCAGACCATCCTGCACACGAAATTCTACCGGGACCTCGTGCAGCCGGGCGAGGTCGTGCTCGGCGCGGACTCGCACACGAGCTCGCATGGGGGGCTCGGTGCGTTCGCGATCGGACTCGGTGGCGCGGACGTCACGGCGGCGATGGTGCTCGGCGAGAGCTGGATCGAGGTCCCGGAGGCCATCGCGGTCGAGTACGAGGGGCGGCTGCCGTTCGGCATCGGCGGCAAGGACGTGATCCTGAAGACGCTCGGCGAGCTCGGGCGCAACACGGTGGCGCTCGAGCGCTCGGTCGAGTACCGGGGCGCCGCGGCGCGGGGATTCTCCACCGACACGCGTTTCACGATCGCGAACATGACGGCCGAGTTCGGGGGTCTAAACGGCATCTTCGAGCCGGACGAGGTCGTGGCCGGGTGGCTCGCGGGGCGCGGGGAATATGCGGATGGCCGCATGTGGTTTCGCGCGGACGAGGCCGCGAGCTACGTGGCGCGGCATCGCATCGTGCTCGACCAGCTGGGGCCGCTCGTGGCCCGGCCGTTCGCGCCCGACAACGTGGTCCCGGTCGAGCAGGAGGCGGGGCGTGAGCTGCAGGGCGTCTTCATCGGCGCGTGCACGACCACCGAGGAAGAGCTCGTGCTCGCGGGCCTGGTGCTCGAGGCCGCGCTCGCCGCGGGACAGGCGCCGGTGGCCTCGAGGAACCGCCTGGTCGTCCCCGGCGATCTCGAGATCGCCGGGCGGCTGCAGCGGACGGGCCTTGCGGCGGTGTACGAGCGGGCCGGGTTCCGCGTCGGTGTCCCCGGTTGCTCGATGTGCCTGGGCGTCGCGAGCGACCGGGCGGCGCCCGGCGAGCACTGGCTGTCGTCGCAGAACCGGAATTTCCAGAATCGCATGGGACCGGGCTCGATCGCGTACCTCGCCTCGGCGGTCACGGTGGCCGCCTCGGCCATGGCGCTTCGTACCGCCGACCCGCGCCCGCTCTTGGCGCGCGTCTCGCGCGAGCGGTTCGAGCGCTTGCTGGAGCGCCGGCTCGAGCGAGCGGTGCCCGAGGTGCGCGCGGTCGAGCCGACGCTCGACGTCTCGGCCGTGGGCGGTGGCACGGGGGCGCCGGCGGCACGAGCGGCGGGGACCCTGACCGGGCGGGTGCAGCGCTTTGGCGATCACGTCGACACCGACGCCATGATCCCGGGGCAGTTCTGCCACCTGGCGACGCCCGAGGAGCTCGGGGAGCATTGCTTCGAGCTCGTGCGGCCGGAGCTCCGCGCGCGCGTCCGCGCGGGGCAGACGATCCTCGTGGCAGGCGACGGCTGGGGCTCGGGTAGCTCGCGTGAGCAGGCGGTGTGGGCCCTAAAGGGCGTCGGCGTCCAGGTCGTGATCGCCAAGAGCTTCGCGTTCATCCACAAGCGCAACCTGGTCAACGAAGCGCTGCCCTACCTGGTGGTCACCGAGGAGGCCTTCTTCGCGCTCGCCGGCGAGGGCGCGGAGGTGATGGTGGACCTCGGCGCCGGCACCGTGTCGGTGGGCGGCCGGTGCTTCGTGGCGCACACGCCGAGCCCGATCGTCCAGGCGATGCAGCGGCAGGGCGGCCTCGTGCCCGCGATCCAGGGGCATGGCAAGGGCCTGTTCCAGGCGCTCACGGGGTGATCGCGGACGGCGTCAGCGCGGGCGGGGCAGGATGCGGACGCGGCGCACCCGACGCTCGGCGATGTCGATGGGGATGAGCTCGTAGCCCTCGACGTCGACCCGATCGCCGCGGCGTGGGAGACGCTCGAGCTGCGCCATCACGTACCCTCCAACCGTCTCGACCTCGGCGTCGAGCTTGGGCAGCTCCACGCCGCCGTCCCGGGCGAGGTCCTCGAGCAGGAGCTGCCCGTCGACCTCGAGCGTGCCGTCGGGCCGGCGCTGCAGCGGCGGCTGCTCGGCGTCGTGCTCGTCCTGGATCTCGCCCACGATCTCCTCGAGCAGGTCCTCGAGCGTCACGATGCCGATGAGCGCGCCGTCCGCCCCGGTCACCACGGCCAGGTGGGTCCGGTGCTGCTGCATCTGCGCGCGGATGTTCTCGAGCGGGGTGTCCTCGCGGATATATACGGGAGGGCGAATGAGCGTGCGCAGGTCCGTGGCGCGCCGGGCACCCTGCGCGACCTCGAACAGCTCGCGGATGTGCACGAACCCGAGCACGCGATCGCCGCCCTCGACCACCGGATAGCGCGAGTAGCCGGATTCGAGCGCCGTCCGCAGGTTCTCCGCGATCGAGAGGCTCGCGTCGAGGACCCGGACGTCCGCACGGTGGATCATCACGTGGCGCGCGACGCGCCGGCGGTAGTCGATCACGCGGACCATCAGCTCTCGGATCGAGGGCTCGCTCAGCGTCGGGCTGGTCTGCAGGGCGAGGCGCAGCTCCTCCAGCGACTGGGCGCCCTGGTCGTCGGAGCGCACGCCGCCGAGGCCGAGGGCTCGCAGCACGACGCGCGCCGAGGCATTGAGGAGCCAGATCACGGGCAGCGTCGTGCGATAGAACAGGCGGAGCGGAGGCGCGGTCCACAGCGCGATCGACTCGGACGCGCGGATGGCCAGCGACTTCGGGACCAGCTCTCCGAGCAGCACGTGGAAGAAGGTGATGCCGAAGAGCGCCAGGGCGGCCGCCACACCGTGGGCGGTCGCGACGCCCGCCGCGCCGAAGAGCTGAACCAGGCCCGGCTCGAGGACCTGCGCAACCGCGGGCTCGCCGACCCAGCCGAGCGCCAGCGACGCGAGGGTGACGCCGAGCTGGATGGCGCCGAGGTAGAGGTCGAGCCGCTCCGCGACCGCGAGGGCGCTCGCCGCGCGGCGGCTGCCCTTTCGCGACAGGGCCGCCAGGCGCGTCGGTCGCACCTTGAGGAGCGCGAACTCCGAGGCGACGAAGAACGCGTTCGCGGCCACGAGGAACAGGGTGAAGAAGAGCGCGAGGGTCGAGCCCACTACGACTGCCCGTAAGCCATGTGGCTGGCATCGGTCATGGGGTGCTGCCCGTCGGAGCTTGGATGGCCATTTTTCACGCTCGGCCCATGGTAGCCCGTTTGCCAGATCGCCGTGCTCGCGTCCCTTCCAAGCGCGATGGGAGCCGCCCGTGGGCTCGAAACGAGTCTATGCTGGCGGCCGATGCGAGTGCACCACCTGGCGCTCAGAACCCGCGACCTTCCGCGCCTCGTTCGGTTCTACGAGGCGCTCGGGTTGCCGCGCGTGCGCGAGCAGGCGGGGCACTCGGTGTGGCTCGATCTGGAGGGGGCGCTGCTCATGATCGAGCGCGCCGCCGACGGTGAGGCGATGCTGCCGGTGGGCTCGCGAGAGCTCATCGCGCTGACGCTGCCGCCGGGCGGGCGTCCGGCGCTCGAGGCGACGCTCGCGCGCCTTTCTGTGGCGATCGAAGGGCGCACCGAGCACACCACGTACTTCCGCGATCCCGACGGCCGGCGGGTGGGCTGCTCCGACTACCCGATCCTCCGGCGCGTTCACGTCGTGGGTGCGCTCGTGCGCGCCCCGGACGGCCGGGTCCTCGTGGCGCAACGCAAGCCGGGCGGACCGTACGGGGGCCTCTGGGAGTTCCCCGGTGGCAAGGTCGAGCCGGGGGAGCGGCCCGAGGACGCGCTTTCGCGCGAGCTGCGCGAGGAGCTCGCCTGCGCGAGCCAGGTCGGCGCCCGCTTCGAGAGCGTCGAGCAGGACTACCCGGACTTTCACATCAGCCTCGAGGTCTACGAGGTCGAGCTGCTCGGAGAGCCGGTGGCGATCGGCGTCGGGGCGATCGACTGGGTGGCGCCGAGCCAGCACGTGGAGCGGCGCTTCCCGCCGGCGGACGAGCCGATCGTCCGTCGCCTGGTGGCCGAGCGCTGAGGTAGGGCGCTGTGGCTGTAACGATCGACCCACCGAGGGCGTACCTGTGGCGATGCTGATCAAGCGACCCGACGATCTGAAGGCGAGCGAGATCACGCCGCGACCGCTCTACCTCGGCCGGCGGAAGCTCCTGGTCGGGGCCGCCGCCGCGGCCGCCTCGGCGCTGCTTCTGCCGGATCTGCTCGGGCGAGGGCGCCTGGCCCGGGCGGGCTCGCCGCTCGGTCCGCTCAAGAAGAGCCCGCTGTCTGCCAGCGAGGCCCTGACCGGGCACAAGGACATCCTGCACTACAACAACTTCTACGAGCTCGCGACCGACAAGGAGTCTCCGGCCAAGCTCGCCCACCTCATGCACCTTCGTCCCTGGACAGTGCGCGTCGAGGGCGCGTGCGGAAAGCCTCGGACCTGGGACATCGACGAGCTCCTCAAGGCCTTTCCGCTCGAAGAGCGCATCTACCGGCTGCGCTGCGTCGAGGGCTGGTCGATGGTGATCCCGTGGGTGGGCTTCCCCTTGAGGGCGCTGCTCGACCGGGCCGAGCCGACCTCGCAGGCCAAGCACGTGGAGCTGACCTCGTTCGACGATCCCAGGCTGCCGGGCACGCAGGCGCGGGTCATCGATTTTCCGTACGTCGAGGGCCTGCGCATGGACGAGGCGATGCACCCGCTCACGATTCTCTCGGTGGGCCTGTATGGCGAGACGCTCGCGGGGCAGAACGGCGCGCCCATCCGGCTCGTCGTGCCGTGGAAGTATGGCTTCAAGAGCGCCAAGTCGATCGTGCGCATCCGCCTGGTCGAGGAGCAGCCCGTCAACACCTGGCAGCGCATGAACCCGCGCGAGTACGGCTTCTACGCCAACGTCAACCCGGCGATCGACCATCCGCGCTGGAGCCAGGCCAAGGAGCGTCGCATCGGCGAGCTCTTCCGGCGCAAGACGCTGCCCTTCAATGGCTACGCGGACCAGGTGGCCGCGCTGTATGCGGGTCTCGACCCGCGGAAGCTGTACTGAGCTTGTGTTTCGGGCTTCGCCCGACAGGAGGGAGGCCAGCCTCCTCCCCTCGCCGAGCAAGGCTCGTCGAGGGGTCAAGAACGGGTCGGCCGAAATCGAGGCTGAGGTGCCGGCTGGTGCGGTCGTGGCCGTTGCGGGGCGGGCGGCCGTGAAACCGATCGGGGTCGCGCGGGCGGTGGCGATCGTGGGCGCGCTGTCGCCCCTTGGCTGGGCGGGATGGCTCGCGGCGACCGGTGGGCTCGGCGCGAACCCCATCGAGAAGCTGACGCACCTGTCAGGCGACTCGGCGCTCATCCTCCTTTGCGCGTCGCTCGCGGTGACCCCGTTGCGGCGCGTCTCGGGGCTCGGGTGGCTGGCCCCCTTGCGGCGGACGCTCGGGCTCTCCGCCTTCTTCTGGGGCCTCGGCCACTTCGTGATCTACGCGGTCTTCGACCAGGGGCTCGCGATCGACGACGTGATCGCGGACGTCGCCAAGCGGCCGTACGTGACGGTGGGCTTCGCCGCGTTCCTGATGCTGCTCTCGCTCGCGATCACCTCGACGCGCGGCTGGCAGAAGCGCCTCGGCAAGCGCTGGCGCAGCCTGCATCGCCTCGCCTACGTGTCGGTCGTGCTCGGCGTCGTGCACTACTGGTGGCTGGTCAAGGCAGACATCACGTGGCCCCTGGCCTACGCCATCGCGGCTGGCATCGTCCTTTGCGCCCGCGGGGTCCCCGCGCTGGCCGGCCGGCTGCGCGCGAGCTCACCGCAGTAGCTTCTCGAGCGCTTTCCATTCCGGGTCGGTGACGGGCGTGATCGACAGCCGGTTGCCCTTTCGCAGGATCATCATGCCGGAGAGCGCGGGCACGGCGCGCAGCGCCTCGAGCGGGACCAGCTCGGTCTTGCGCTCGAGCTTGACGTCGACCAGGAACCACCGCGGTGCGTCGGGCGTGGCCGCCGGCTCGTGGTACTTGCTGGCCGCGTCGAACTGGGTCGGATCGGCGTAGGCCCGGGCGCTCGCGATCGACATCACGCCGACGATGCCCGGCTCCGGGCACGACGAGTGGTAGAGCAGCGCGAGATCGCCCTTGGCCATCTCCTTCATGTAGTTGCGCGCCTGGAAATTGCGCACGCCGGTCCAGGCGGTCGTCTTCCGCGGCAGCTTGGCGAAGTTGTCCACCGCGAAGTCGTCGGGATCGGTCTTCATGAGCCAGTGGCGCATGCCGGGCACGTTAGACGCGTTCCCCGGGGGACGCTACCGGGTCGCGGCGTCTGCGATGTGCGCGCGCGCGGGTGCCGGCAGGCCGAAAAGGCGCATCGCGTTCCGGTAGTAGATCTTCTCCAGCACCTCGCGCGACAGGCCCACGCCATCGATGCGCCAGCGTCCCTGGATGGGCGTCGGATGCTCGAACGCGCGCTCGCGGGTCTCGAGGTAGCGGAAGCTCTGCGTGAAGAAGCGGTCGATGTCCGTGGGGCCCGGCGGCTTGCCGTCGGTCGAGCCGAGCATCAGGTCCTCGGGCGCGTCGCCGACGCCGAGGTCCGTGCCGAACAGGATACGGTCCTGCCAGCGCTCGAAGAAGCGGCGCATCTCGGCCGGATCGTGGCGGCCGATCTCGGGGATGCGTGCCGCGGTGTCGATGTAGAAGTTCGGGGCGCGTTCGAGCAGCCGCTCCACGCGCTTCGGGTCCTCGGGGTCATTGCCGAAGTGGACACCGATGAAGGTGGTCTTGGGATGACGCAGCACCAGCCGCTCGAAGCCGGCGTAGAGCTCCTCCCAGGTCGGCAGTCCGCGCACGACCTTGCCCTCGGCGTCCGCGTAGGCCCAGCCGGGGTGGGCGGAGAGCTCGTCCCAGCGCTCGTTCGTGGGCGTGACAGGCAGCCAGAACGCCTTCGGATCTCCGGTGTGGATGGCGACCGGCATCCCGAGCGCTCCGGCCTTGCGCCACAGCGGATCGAGGGACGGGTCGTCGACCGGCAGGGCGCGCTCGCCGCCGGGCGCCGGAAGGCCCAGGCCCAGCACCTTGGCCACCTTGAGGCCGATGGCGCCTCGCCCTCTGGCGAGCTCGAGCGCCGCGGCCATGCGCTCCCCGTACCCGGGCCCCTTGAGGACCTCGTCCCAGGGCGGCTGGGTGAAGACGGCGACCCGCCCGGTGCGCCGGGCCAGCGCCACCTGCGCCGACAGGCAGTCGATGGGTCCCTCCTGGCCGCGGCACTTGCGGCCCGGCGGCTCCCCCGAGAGGTTCACGAAGGTGTCGATGCCGTAGCGGTCGCCGAGCTCGAGGGCGCGCTGGTGTGAGCGCGCACCGCCGAGGTGTGCGTGCACGTCGATCCGCGGGAGGTCAGCGGGCCGGAAGGCGAGTGCGCCCGCATCGGGCACCGGTGTCGGGCGTCGGTGGCAGGCCAGCAGCATGATACATGCGGCCAGGCAGATGCGTGGCCCCATGGCGCTCAGGGGGTCGGGCTTCCGGCGCCCTCGGCGGGCTTGGGGGCCGCCGTGATCTGCTCGAGCGTGGCGCTGAGCGAGTGGGTGGCCTTGCCCTTGGCTTCCTTCCAGCCCTCGGTCGGCGTCGTGAGCGTGGCCTCCTGGTAGCCCGGGCGCTTGATCACGAGCGTTCTCGCCCGGGAGAGATCGCTCGGCGGGCTGCGCAGCGTGGTGGGGGTATACCCGGCCAGCTTTCCGTCCAGGTAGACCGCGGCGCCCGGAGGGGTCGAGCGGATCTCCAACCAGCGGGGCAGGGGCTTTGCGGCTGCCGCTTCCTCCTCCCTCTTCTTGGGGGGTGCCTCCTTCTTGGCCGTCTTCTCCTCGGGCTTGTCGGCCTTGTCCGGTTTGGCCACCTTTTCCACCGGCGGCACCTCGGCCGGCTCGGGCTTGGCCGGCTCGGGCTTGGCCAGCTCGGGTTTGGCCGGCTCGGGCTTGGCCAGCTCGGGCTCGGGCTTGGCCGGCTCGAGCGCGGAGACTCTCTTCTCTGGCGGCGGCGGCGTGGCGGTCGAGCCGGTGCGCTGGGTCGCGAGGTAGGCGACCACCGCGACCGCCGCGACCGCAATCACGATCGGGACCACAGGAAGCTTCCTCGGGCTGGCTGCTGGAACCGGGGTGCCCAATCGTCCCGGCGGGCGCTGCTCCCTCGGCGGCGCGGGCAAAGGCGCATCAGCCTTCGAGGGTTGGGTCGGCCGATCGACCTGCGCCGGTTCCGACGGCCTTTGGGGCTCGGTTTTTGGGGGCTCGGTCTTGGGCGCCTTGGCCTCGAGGACCGCTTCGTCGACCACGAGCGTGTTCCACGCGCCCGTGGGATCTTGTGCACGAGGCGGCTCTGGCCTTTGGGGCTCGCTCTTTGGGGCCTCGACCTTGGGCGCCTCGGCTTTCGGCGGCTCGCTCTTGCGGGGCACGACCGCCTCGGCTTTCGGCGGCTCGGGCTTGCGGGGCTCGACCTTGGGCGGCTCTGCTTTCGGCGGCTCGGACTTGCGGGCCTCGACCTTGGGCGCCTCGGCCCTTGGGACCTCGGCTTTCGGGGGCTCCGATGCGCGTGAAGGAGGTACCGATCGGCGCGCAGCCTCTGGCAGCAGCATCGACAGGTCCGCGCGCACGGTCGGCTGGCTGCGGAACTCCTCCGACGCGGTCTCGGGGGCGAACCGCTCGCTGCCCGGCACCGATGGCAAGGCGTCTTCGTCGATGTCCGGTGCCGGCGCCTCGGTCTGGCCCTTGAGCTCGGCCGCCAGCGCCATGGCTTGCTCTGGCATCATCACGCGCGTGGCTTCCTTCGAGAAGCCCTCGTCCACCTCGCCACCGCCGAAGGTGGTCGGCATCGCGACGGGCGCAGGTGCCGGGGCGGGCTGCGAGGCGGGCGCCGACGATCGCGGGACGCGCCCCTCCTTCTGGGCCAGGATGCGCTCGAGCGTGCCCTGCGACTGCGGTTGCAGCTTGTCGAAGCGCACGCCCATGCCCGCCGCCACGCTCGGGCGGGCGGCATCGGCCTCGCGGATCCAGATCACGGTGCCGTCGCCGGCCAGGAGGGGCGCGCCGTCCTGGAGCGTGAACTCGAAGTTGAGCGGTGTGCCGACCGCCAGCGGCTGCTTGGTCCGGATGAAGATGCCGCCGCGGCTGACGTCGACGGCGTATCGCTCCATGAACTGATCGAACGAAGCGCTCTTGAACTTGATCTTCAGGGTAACGGGGGTGGCCATCTAGCTCCCGCAGGGCTGATTCCAGCGCAAGATCGTAGCCCGCACCACACCCGCACCGCAAGCGGGCATACTCACAGCCCGAATGCGCCCCCTCCTCGTGCTCTGTGCGCTCGTCCTTGGCCGGGCTCCCGCCGTCGCGTCGCCGCCGAGCTTTCCCCACGCCGCGGTCGCGAGCGATCATCCCCTGGCGTCGGCCGCCGGCGTCGAGGCTCTGCGCCGCGGCGGCAACGCGATCGACGCCGCGTGTGCGACTGCGCTGGCGGTCGGTGTCCTGCATCCGCAGAGCGCCGGCATCGGCGGCGGCGGCTTCCTGGTCGCGTGGATCGCCCGGGAGAAGCGGTTCGTGGTGCTCGACTTCCGCGAAAAGGCGCCGCGCGCCGTGGGTCGGGACTTCTACCTGCGCGGGGGCAAGGCCGATCCGCGGCTCGCGCAGGTGGGGCCGCTCGCCGTCGGCGTGCCGGGCGAAGTGGCGGGTCTGTCGCGCGCGGTCAAGGAGCTCGGCAAGCTCGACTTCGCGCGCTGCACCGAGGCGGCGGCGCGCCTGGCAGAGGGCTTTCCCGCCCACGCGCCCCTCTTGCGCGCCATCGAGGGGGTCAAGGGCGAGCTGCCGAAGTACCCGGCGCTCGGCGGGATCCTCATGCCGCAGGGCAAGCCGCTCGCCGAGGGCCAGATCGTGCGGCGCCCGGAGCTCGCGCGCACGTTGCGCGTGCTCGGCAAGGACCCGCAGAGCTTCTATCGCGGCGCGATCGCCAAGGAGATCGTGCGCAGCTTGCGCGAGGCGGGGGGCGTCCTCACCGAGGAGGATCTCGCGAGCTACACCGTCAAGGTGCGCGCACCGCTCGAGACCCGCTACCGAGGGCGGCGCATCGCGACCATGCCGCCGCCGTCGTCGGGCGGCATCGTCCTCACCGAGGCGCTCAACCTCCTCGAGCACGAGCGTGTGGGCGCGCTCGGCGCCGGCAGCGAGGCGTTCATGCATCTTTACGCCGAGGTCCTCAAGCACGGCTTCGCCGACCGCGCGCGTCACCTGGGTGATGCCGACTTCGTCTCGGTGCCGGTGGCGCGCCTTGCCTCGCCGGCCTACGCCGATGAGCTGTGGCGGCGGGTCGGCCCAAAGCCCATCGCCCACGAGCGCTACGGCAGCGGGCAAGGCGGGGCGCCGCCGCGCGACGGCGGCACGACGCACCTGTCGGTGGTCGACGCGGAGGGCAACGCGGTGGCGCTCACCAGCACGGTGAACCT
The DNA here is from genome assembly GCA_023248855.1 of Myxococcales bacterium. Lineage (GTDB taxonomy): Bacteria > Myxococcota_A > Polyangia > JAHFDS01 > JAHFDS01 > JAHFDS01. The sequence continues at coordinate 8,659 of JAHFDS010000066.1, read as the reverse complement.
GTACTTCGGCTCGCTCGTGATCGCGGGCTCGACCGGTATCCTGCTCAACGACCAGATGGACGATTTCTCGCTGCAGCCTGGCGTCCCGAATGCCTTCGGCCTGGTCGGCAACGCGCAAAATGCGGTCGCTCCGGGCAAGCGGCCGCTGTCGTCGATGTCGCCCACCATCGTGCTCGAGAACGATCGGGTGCGCCTGGTCGTGGGGGCCGCCGGGGGCCCGCGCATCATCACGGCCACGCTGCAAACCCTGCTGGGTGTGCTCGACTTCGGCTTGGCGCTCGACGTCGCCGTGGCCGCGCCGCGGCTACACGCGCAGTGGATGCCGCCGGTCGTGTTCGTGGAGAAGGAGGTGCCGCAGGCGGTGCGCACCGGGCTCGCCGCGCGCGGCCACGAGGTGGTGGAGGCGCCGCCGGGCGCGGTGGTCAACGCCGTGGCGGTCGAGCCGGGAGGCGCGCGCACAGCGGCCAGCGATCCGCGCAAGAACGGGGCCCCGGCGGGTTACTAAACAGAGACGCATTATCCTGAGCCATCCTGAGACCAGCTTTCGCCGCGGTGCGTTAGACTGCCGCGCATGAAGGCCAGAGCTGGGACGCAGATCCGAAAAGTCCTCATCGCGAACCGCGGCGAGATCGCCATCCGGGTGATCCGCTCCTGCCGCGAGCTCGGCATCCGCACCGTGGCGGTCTACTCCGACGCCGATCGGGGCGCGCTCCACGTGCGGAGCGCCGACGAGGCGGTCCACATCGGCCCGTCCGCCGCGCGCGAGTCCTACCTCGTCCTCGACAAGATCCTCGGCGCCTGCAAACAGACCGGTGCCGATGCGGTGCACCCGGGCTACGGCTTTCTGTCCGAGCGCGCCGAGTTTGCCGAGGCGCTCGCCGCCGCGGGCATCGTCTTCATCGGTCCGCCGCCCGCCGCGATCCGTTCGATGGGTGACAAGACCACCGCGCGCGCGACCGTCACCCGGGCGGGCGTGCCGGTCGTCCCCGGGGACAACGGCCCCGAGGGCCGGGGCTTTCCGACGTCGGCGCTCGCCCTCGAGGCCGCCCGGAAGATCGGCTTTCCGGTGATGCTCAAGGCAGCGGCCGGCGGCGGCGGCAAGGGCATGCGCCTGGTCGCGGAGGAGCCCAAGTTCGAGGCCGCGTACACGGGCGCGCAGCGCGAGGCCAAGAGCGCGTTCGGCGACGACGCGGTCTATCTCGAGAAGGCGATCATCGGCCCGCGCCACGTCGAGGTGCAGGTCTTCGCGGACACCCACGGCAACGTGGTCCACCTCTACGAGCGCGACTGCTCCATCCAGAGGCGCCACCAGAAGGTGATCGAGGAGAGCCCGTCGCCGGCGGTCGACGAGGGGCTCCGGCAGAGGATGGGGCAGGTGGCGGTGGCCGCCGCGAAGAGCTGTGGCTACGTGGGCGCCGGCACCATCGAGTTCCTGCTGGCGCCGAACAAGGAGTTCTACTTCCTCGAGATGAACACGCGCCTGCAGGTCGAGCACCCGATCACGGAGCTCGTCACCGGCGTGGATCTCGTGCGGCTGCAGATCGCGGTCGCCGAGGGCAAGCCACTGCCGTTCACCCAGGCGGAGATCCCGCGCCGCGGGGCCGCCATCGAGTGCCGCATCTACGCGGAGGACGCGATCCGATTCCTGCCGAGCCCGGGCAAGATCACGCTCCTAAGAACGCCGAGCGGCCCCAACGTGCGCGATGACTCGGGGGTCACTGAGGGCTCGGAGATCAGCGTGTTCTATGATCCGATGATCTCCAAGCTCGCGGTCTGGGGTGAGACGCGCGAGGTCGCCGTCCAGCGGATGCTACGGGCGCTGGCCGAGTATCGCGTCGGGGGCATCAAGACCAACCTCGCGTTCCACCAGCGCGTGCTGGTCGAGCCCGACTTCCTGCGCGGCGATTACCACACGGGCTACATCGATGGCCACAAGGACAAGATCCTCGTGCAGACGCCGCTCGAAGGCGACGCGCTCGACGTGGTGCTGGCGGCGGCCGCGCTGCAGGCGGAGCGTGCCCGGCCCGAACCGCTGGCGTCGCCTGAGGAAGCCACCGCCGCCGCGCCGTGGCCACGGGCGGTGGGCTGGCGACGGTAGGGGAGGGCGCCATGACACCGCTGTCGTGGTGTGCCGGGCAAGCCTTGCGCTCCTGGGGAGCGTGCACCCGGTCACAGGGTGCGGTTTCGATGAGTTAGCCAGCCGGCGTGCCGGCCCCGTGCTTGCACTGTTTTCCTGAGTGCTGTTCACGGTGTTCAAGGTGAGCGAGGAGCGGCTGCGCATTCCCGGCGGTGGCGCGCCCGCGCTGCCCCAGCCGGCGTGGCGCGAGCGCGTGATGGGCATCTTGCTCGCCGCGATGGTGCTGGCGAGCCTCGGCACGCTGCTCGAGTAGCGCGACCGCGACCGGCTACTGTTCGGGGCCGAGCGAGAACGCGACGGGCACGCAGCCGTCCCGCCGCTCGCCGCCCACCTCGTAGGGCTTGAACTGCCACTTGCCGAGGGCGTTGGTCACCTCGGTGTGGCGGCCCGCGGGCCCCGACGCGACCCGGACGTCGCTCACGCGCCCCGTCGCGTCGATGCACACGAGGGCCACGACGTCGCGCTCGCCGCCCGTGGGCTCGGCGCTCGCGCCTGGCGGGAGGTCGCCGCGGACCCGCACGGCAGGCAACATGTGGGGAGCGAGCGCACCCAGCTTGTGGGGGCCCGCATCGTGCCGAGGTGGCACCCGCACGGGCACCACGAGGGCGCACGAGCCGAGGAGCAGGAGCGCCAGAAGCGCGCGGGGCACGCCCCATCGTAGCGCCGGGGCCTCGGTGGCGCGAACCAGCAGGCGCCGAGCTCAGCGCTGGTCGCGGCGGGCGGCGGTCTCGGCTTCGGTGCGCTCGTGGATGAGCTTGCGCAGCTTTTCGCGGTCGCCTTCGCTGGTGTCCTCGAGCGGCGCCCGATCGGCCTTCTGCGCGAGCTTGCCGTCGTCCCGCTCCGCCGGGCGTTCGGCCTCTTGCCCGTGGTCCTCCTTGCCGACCAGCTTGGACTTCCGGGGCGGGGCGGGTACGCCGCCGTCGCCGACCAGCCGCGCCTTGGCCTGCTCGACCAGGGGCCCGCCGCGTTGGCGCGCCCCCCCCACGAGGTCCCGCGCCTCGCGGCTCTGTCCGATGCGCTGCAGGTGCTCGAACAGCGTGCGCCCTCCAAGCTCGACGTTGGCGCCGAACCACACGAACGCCACGGCGGCCACGGTTCCCAGGAGGAGCTTGACCAGAGTCACCAAAGCCCCTCCTGGGTAACACCGCAGGCGGGCGGTCGCCAGTTTTTGCCCCTACGTGACCCGGCGCCTGGCTTGCTTGCGAAACCGCATGTTGACGAGCTCGATCGCGAACGAGAACGCCATCGCGAAGTAGACGTAGCCCTTCTCGACGTGCCGGCCGAAGCCCTCGGCCGTCAGCAACACGCCGATGAGCAGCAGAAACGAGAGCGCCAGGATCTTCATGCTCGGGTGCCGCTGGATGAACTCTCCGACCGCGCCCGCGGCGATGAGCATCACGATGACCGACAGCACCATCGCGGCCACCATCACCGCGAGGTGCGGCGCCATGCCGACCGCCGTGATGACCGAGTCGAGCGAGAACACGATGTCGAGGAGCAGGATCTGGATGAGCACCGAGGCGCCGCTCGGGCTCGCCGAGAGCCCGGCGTCGGGGTCGTCCTCCCCGCGCTCGACCTTGTCGTAGATCTCGAGCGTCGCCTTGCCGATGAGGAAGAGCCCGCCGCCGAGGAGGATCAGATGCCGCCCCGCGATCACGTGGCCGAGCACGGTGAGAAGGGGTCTCGTCAGGCCCATGATCCAGGACAGGGACGCCAGAAGACCCAGACGCAGAAACAGCGCGAGCGCGATCCCGGTCTGGCGGATCGTCTTGCGTTTCCCCTCCGGCAGGCGGCCCACGATGATCGAGATGAAGACGATGTTGTCGATGCCGAGGACGATCTCCATGGCGGTCAGGCTGCAAAGGCTGATCGCCGCCTCGACCGAGAACAGCTCCATGCGGGGGACCCTATCATGGCCTCCTCGCGTCGCTCGGGCTGCGCTTGCCGGCGCCAGCGGCTTCGTGCTTAGTCTTTCCCATGACCGCAGCCACCGCCGACAACGACGAGCGCCGCCGCAAGGAGGCCGCCTTCCACGACGACTGGGCCGCCTCGGAGGATCCGTCGCGCATCCTGGTCGACCAGACGTTCCGCGCCGTCACCGCGGTCGAGAACCAGCACATCCTCACCCAGTTCGGCGATCTGCGCGGCAAGCGTGTGCTCGACTACGGCTGCGGCGCGGCCGAGGGCGGCGTGTTCCTGGCCAAGCAGGGCGCGAGCGTGGTGTGCGTGGACGTCTCGCCCGGCATGCTCGGGCTCGCGGAGCGCCTGGCCGCGCATCACGGCGTCAAGGTCGAGGCCCGCCGGGTCACCGGCGACGCCATCCCGGCCGAGACCAGCGAGTTCGACTGTATCTACGGCAATGGCGTGCTGCACCACGTGCCGCTCGAGACGGCGCGGCACGAGCTCGCGCGTATCATGAAGCCGACTGGCATCGGCTGTTTCATCGAGCCGCTCGGCTACAACCCCGCCATCGACGTCTACCGGCACCTCGCGCGCGCCGTGCGCACGGAGGACGAAAAGCCGCTGTCATTCCAGGACGTGCAGCGCTTCTCCGAGACCTTCGGCAAGGTCGAGCACAAGGAATTCTGGCTCGCGACCCTGGGCGTCTTCCTGAAGTTCTTCCTGGTGGACCGCGTGCACCCGTCCAAGGGCCGCTACTGGAAGAAGATCTACACGGATGCGGACCGCATCTCGGGCCTGTTCGGCGTGCTCAAGCGCATCGACGATGGCCTCTTGCCCTCGATCCCGGCGCTCCGCCGCTTCTGCTGGACCACCGTGATCACGGTGTCGCAACCAAGGAAGGGCTAGTGTCTTGTCATCGAAGTTCGTTGCATAAGCCCACGCCGCGGAGACGGGACACTAGAGCGCGCGCAGCGCGCCTCGGGGGGCAGCTTGGCCGGGCTTTGCCTGGACAAGCTGGGGGGAGCGAGGCTCCCCCCAAGAAAACAGCTAGTGTCCTGCGCAGGATCGCGGTCGCCTGCGCCCGGCGAATAATGATGCGAACTTCGAATACAGGACACTAGTCCGGGCGTTCAATTCGCTGGGGCGGGATCGGTGCCGGCGGGGGCGACGGTCGTCGTGGCCGGCTTCGTGTACTGCTTGCAGGTCTCCTCGGCCGGGTCCTGGAACTTGGTGCACTCGCTCGCCTTGTCGACGATGTTCGACGGCTGCTCGCACATGTTGGCGCACCACTTTTCCTTCTGCTTGTCGTCGCACTTCTTCTGGTTGCAGTGCCAGTCGCGCCAGTCGTAGGACGTGGTGGCGCAGGCGCCGAAGAGCGAGAACGTGGCGACCAGGGCTGCGGCGAGGGTCTTCTTCATCGGGTCATTCCTCCAGGGCGGCATCATCGGCGAGGGTCCTCGGCGGGTCAAGGTGCGTCCGCGGCGTCGTGACCGAAGCCATTGCGGCGGCCCGTCACCGGTTCTATGGTCCGCCGCCATGAAGACGATGCTCGTGTTCGTGATGTCGGCGACGGCCCTCGGCTGCGCCACGACCGGGGGCGGGGCTGGATACCGCTCCCCGATGCCGCCGGAGGTGGCGACCGCGGCGGACCAGCAGAAATGGGACCCCAAGGCCGTGGCGGTGGTCGACCAGATGGTCGCTGCGCTCGGCGGCGAAGCGGCCTGGAACGGCGTCGGCGAGGTGCAGGCTTTGGCCGGCTTCAACGACGGCGAAAAGCGCATCCTGTCGGCGAAGCACTGGTGGGATCGCGCGACCGGCCGCCATCGCTACGATCTCGAGCACGTGGGCAACCCGGCGTACTACGTGTGCCACCGTGTGGACAACGCCGCGCAGGGCAAGAGCTACGTGCGCCTCGGAGGCGTCCAGGATTCGAAGAGCACGAAGAGCCAGCCCGTCGCGACGTCGCAGTACGACAAGGTGCGGACCATCGCGCTCGCGGGTTTCCGGCGCGAGCTGTTCTGGCTGACCGCGCCCTACCGGCTCAAGTCTGCAGGCGCTGAGCTGCGCCTTCTGCCGGAGATGCAGGGGCCCGACGGCAAGCCGTATGCCGTCGTCGAGGCGTCATTCTCGGGCGCCGACTGGCGGCCGAGCGAGCGCTTCCAGTTCTTCGTGGACCCTGCATCGCACCTCCCGGTCCACGTGCTGCTGTTCGAGCCCGGCAAGGACAAGGCGACCTCGGGCTACACGCTCGAGGGCTGGAAGCAGGTCGGCCCGGTGAAGGTGGCCACCCTGTGGAAGAGCCTGAACGGCAAGCAGACGGTCACGTTCGACAACCTGTCGTTCGAGCCGCGCGTCACCGAGGACGCCATCTACATGCCCTGGATGTAGCCTTTCTTCCGACTCCGCCCCTGGCTGGCGCCACGACGTCCCTGTCGCTCTGCGCCCACCTGCCACTCTCGCGTACATGCAATCGCCGCTGGCACTTGCGGGCTCGCAGGACCGACCGTGCGCTCGGCCCCAGGGTTGCTAGATTCTCAGGGGAGAGAGGTGTTGCATGGATTACGAACCCTCGGCCATCCATGATCGCATCGAGGAGCTCGTCGGGGTGCTCGCCCGGCTCGAGGACGAGTCGCTGTGTCCTCCCCCGCGAGACCACGTGCGGGTCGCGCGCCGGCAGCGGTGCACCTGCGATCGCTGCGCCGCAGTGAGCGCCATCGAGCGCTCGCTCGAGGCCCTGCGCAGCCTCGCGGGCACGCACGACGCGGCGGCGCCGGCGGTCGACGAGCGTCGTTGGATGGGACTCGACGCCTAGCGCCCGCACGGCCCCCCTGGCCGGCACTCCGATCTATCCTGCGCGCGGTGCGCAAAGGCCCGCTCGCGCTTCGCCTCGCTCCCTTCTGGCTCCTCGCCTGCTCGATCGAGGTCGGGCCCCCGCGCGGCGAGGGCGCGCGCGCCGGTGGGTCGGCCGAGGTGCTGGTCTACACCTCGATGTACCAGAGCGTCATCGACGCCTTTGGTCCCTACCTGGCGCGCACGCTGCCCGACGTCAGGGTGTCGTTCTACCGCGCCGGTAGCGAGAAGATTGCGCTCCGGCTCGAGGCGGAGCGCAAGGCCGGCGCACCGTCCGCGGACCTGCTCCTCGTGTCGGACCCCTTCTACTACCAGCGCCTCGGCGACGAAGGGGCGCTGCTTGCCTACGTCTCGCCACATGCGCTGCGCCACCCGCGCGAGACGCTCGACCTCGACGGGCGCTTTGCGACCGCGCGCGTGTCGACGATGGCGCTCGTCTACAACCCCGCGGCGCTCGGCAAGGATGCGCCGCCGCGGACCTACGCGGACCTGGCCGAGCCGCGCTTCCACGGCCGCGCCGCCATCCCCGATCCCCTGATGTCGGGCACGAGCTTCGTCACCATCGCCTTTCTGGTCGAGAAGTACGGCTGGGGCTACTTCGAGCGGCTGCGCAAGAACGCCGTTTCGGACGCGGGCGGCAACTCCGCGGTGCTGGAGAAGATCGAGCGCGGCGAGCAGGCGCTCGGCCTCGTGTGCTGGGAGAACGTGGTCCAGGTGCGCCGAAAGGGCAGCCCGGTCCTCGCGGTCGAGCCGGCGGACGGCGCGGTGACGATCCCAGGGCACGTGGCGATCCTGCGCGGCTCGCGCCACGCGGACGCGGCGCGGCGGGTCATCGACGCGATGCTGGCGCCCGAGGGCCAGCGGCTCGTGGTGGCGGGCGACATGCACTCGGTCGATCCGCGCGTGGGCCCGCCCCAGGGGCTCCCGGCGTTCTCCGACCTGCTGGCGCGCGGCCAGCGCTGGTCGCCCGAGTTCATCACCCGCACGTCGCGGCGCGCGGCCGAGATCAAGCAGACCTATGAGCGGGTGATGCGCCGCTGATGCGCGCGGTCCTTTTCGCGATTGCCCTCGGCGCCGTGGTGCTCGGGGCCGGGCCCATCGGCCTCGTGGTCGGGCGCGCCTTCGCCGCGGACGGCAGCCTGCCCGGGGTGCTCGGGCCGCTCGGGGAGACGCTGCTCGTGTCGATCCTCGCGGCCGCGCTGGCGACCGGGGTCGCCGTGCCGGCTGCCTGGCTGCTCGAGCGCACCGACGCCAGCTCGGCGAGCCTCGGCGCACTGCTGGTGGCCCCGGCCGTGGTGCCCCCGTACGTGCTCGCGGTCGCGTGGATCTTGCTGGCGAACCCTCGGACGGGCCTGCTCGTGCGCGGGCTCGGCGTGCCGCTCGACGTCTACTCGAGGAGCGGGCTCGTCCTCGTCCTCGGCTCGACCCTGTACCCGCTCGTGCTCGCGCAGACGCGCGCGGCGCTGGTCGGCATCGACGCGTCGCTGGAGGAGGCGGCGCGCCTCTCGGGGGCCTCGCCGCTGGTCGTGCTGCGGGACGTGACCTGGCCGCTCATCGCGCCCGCGGCCCTCGGCGCCGCGGTGCTGGCCGCGCTGCAGGCGGCGGCCTCGTTCGGCGTGCCCTACCTGCTCGCCGGGCAGGCACACCGGCCCGTCCTCACCGCCGCGATCTACGAGGCGCTCGGGCTCGGCACGCCGGCGGGCGACGGTCGTGCGGCGACCGGCTCGCTCGTGCTCCTCGTCTGCGCCGGGGCGGGCCTGTTCGGGGCCG
>JAHFDS010000432.1 GCA_023248855.1 Myxococcales bacterium | reverse complement strand
CGCCGCGGCGCGGGTCCTCGGCGAGCCGGCTGCCGCAGCCCAGGGCCGCAGCGAGCCGGAGGTGCCCGCGTGGCTCGCGCAGCGAGGCGCGCCGCGGCGGAGCGTCGCGGGGCGAGTCCTGTTCGAGGGCGCACCGATCCCGGGCGCCGAGGTTCGTCTCGTCAGCGAGCTGAGCGAGACCGGCAGGCGTGCCGAGCCTCGCACCACCACCGACGCCGAGGGGCGCTTCGACCTCGGGCAACAGCCCCCGCTGCGCGGGCTGGTCGTCGCGGCCGTGGCGGGCCGGACCGCCGCCATGCGCGCGCTCGACCTGGCCGATCCGATGCTCGCTTGCGAGCGGCTGGAGCTCCTGCTCGAGCCCTGCACGGCACCGCTTTACGGCGTCGTGCGGGATGCATCCGGCGGGATCATCTCAGGGGCGCGCGTGCGGCGGCTGGGCGAGGACGGCACGCCGGGCGCCACCGCGATCACGGACGGCCGGGGCGCCTATCGACTTTGCCTTCCTCCGGGGGACTCGACGGTCACGTTCGAGGCCGGCGGCTACGGGGGGGTGGCCAGGGCCATCACGGCGTACGCCGGCATGCGCCGCGACGTGGCCCTCGCGCCCGAGGCGCTCGTGGTGGGTCGTGTGGTGCGCGAAAGCGGCGGAGCGCCAGTGCCAGGCGTGCTGGTGTCGCTCGTGCCAACCACGCCCGCGGCGCAGACGTCGGCGGTCGTCCTCGGCTGGACGGACGACAAGGGGCGATTCGAGCTCGGCGGAGTCGCCGGTGGCGCGCACCGCCTGATCGCGCGCGGGGACGCTCTCGGGACGTCTCGCCCCGTGGAGGTCGCGACTGTCCCGGGCGAGCGCGCGCCCGAGCTGACCTGTTCCCTCGACGCCACGGTGCGCCTTTCCGGCGTGGTGGTCGGGCCGCGCGGTCCCGTCGCTGGCGCGAGGGTGTTTCTGCAGAGCCGGCTCGAGCTCGCCGGGGCGACGGCGGTGTCCCAGCGTGACGGCGGCTTCGTGCTCGAGGGGGTTCCCCGGGGAGCCGCGGACCTGCACATCGGGGGGCACAGCCTCATCTCGCCCGGCGCGCTCGAGGTCGCGGGGCCGGCGGTGCTGCGGCTCGAGGTGGTCGCGCTCGGCGAGCTGCGGGGGCGCGTGATGCAGAGCGGTCGCGCGGTGCCGCACGCGCGCGTCCACGCGGTGTCGGCGGGGGCCACGGAGGCGGCCGACGCGGACGCCGAGGGGCGGTTCGTGGTGCACGGCTTGCCGGCGGGGCCGGTCACGCTCTACGGCGAGGATCGCGGCCAGAGCGCGCGCGGACGGCTGCAGCTCTCGGACGTGGCGCGGACGGACGTGGTCCTCGAGCTCGACGCCGCCGTCGCCGTCGCGGGCACGGTCCTGGACGAAGGTGGCGCGGCGATCGCAGGCGCACACCTGCTGCTCACGCCGGATTCGGCCGACCTGCCTGGTGGCGAGACCACGAGCGACGACGAGGGGCGATTCGTCGCGCGCGGCCTCGGTGCGGGCCGCTACCTCGTCAGCGTACGGCTCCGTGGCGGCCCCGACAGCGGGCAGACCCTCGGGCGCGAGATCCAGATCGACCCCGGGGTGGCGCTAGTCGACGGTGTCAGGCTCGAGGTGCCCATCGCGCGCGTGGCGCTCTCGGGTCGCGTGGTCGTCCAGGGATCGGGGGGCCTGGCTGACGTGCGCGTCGTGGCGACGCCCTGCGACGGAGGTGCCACGCCACGCTTCGGGGCGTGGGAGGATCTGCCGAGCACGCTCACCGATGGCGGCGGCCGGTTCGTGCTCGCGGATCTGCCCGCCGGGGCCTACGCGCTCGCGGCGCGCGCGCCGAGCGGCGCCGAGGCGAAGCTCGACCGCGCCACTGCAGGCCACGACCTCGAGCTCGTGCTTGAACCGACCGCGGCGCTCGAGGGGACCCTGCACGGATTCCGCGACGGCGCGGACGTGTGGATCGCCCGCGACGACCCCGGCAGCGTCGGCCCGCAGATGCACGCGACCGCAGCGCACGGCGGGTTCCGAGTGCGCGGCCTGCCGCCAGGCACGTACCACGTCTCGGCCACGGCGGCGGACGGCGGAGACGTGCGCGTGGTGAGGCTCTCCGCCGGAAAGGCGACCTCCCTCGCGCTCGAGAATCGCGGGCTCGGGCGCCTGGCCGGGCGCGTGGTCGACCTCGCCAGTGGCGCCCCGGTCGCCGGGGTCCGCTGCGTCCGTGGCCCCGCGCTCGGCGCGCTCGCGTGGCAGCCGCTGCCCGAGACCGCGACCACCGACACCTCGGGCCGCTTCGCGTTCGCGCGGGGTCCTGCGGGCCCCACCGCGATCGAGTGCGACGGCACCACGGGGCTGTTCAGCGACGCGCGCGCCCGGCTCGACGTGGAGCGGGACGGCGACGCCTTCGTCGAGCTGGCGCTCGTGCAGCTGCCCGAGGTGCTCGCGGGGAGCACGCCCGGCGCGCTGCCGTGGCTCGGCGCCACGCTCGATGTCGCCGCGTCCGGCGGTCGCTTCCGCGCCGTCTGGGAGGGCGGACCCGCCTCTCGCGCGGGCCTGCGCGCAGGCGACGTGGTGACGGCCGTGGGCGGCAGGCCGGTCGGCACGCTGACGCCGAGCGCAGTGGCTGCGCTACTGCTCGACCACCCGAGCGGCCAGGCCGTGGCACTCGAGGTCGAGCGCGACGGTGCGCGCGTCGCCGTCACCCTGTCCGCTCGCGCACCCTGATCTTTCCATCAACACCTCTGGCCCCGGCGGGGAATCCCGATCAGCAGCTCACCCTCCCGAAAGGAGCAGCCATGCGATCCCTTCCGTTCCTGCTGCCGCTCGTCGGCGGCGCGATCTTGACGAGCGCGTGTACGGGCGAGCTGGTCTCGACGGGCCCGGCCGAACCGGCCGCGGCCGCCGACCCGGTCAAGCCCACGCTCCAGCGCCCCTCGCCGCGCGCGGTGCCCGTCATCGGCGGCCAGCACGAGACCGGCTACCCGGCCGTTGGCTACCTCGTGGTGGACGGCCAGCCGAGCTGCGGCGCCAGCCTGGTGCGGCCGCAGGTCGCGGTCACGGCCGCGCACTGCGTCGCGGAGGGCTCGCAGTTCGCGATCGGCTTCGGGGACCTGAGCTCGGGGCCGCTGTACGCCGGGCGCGCGCAGGCGCATCCGAGCTGGCAGGGCGAGTACCAGCACGACGTGGCGCTCATTCGGCTCGACCAGGCCCCCCCGGTGACACCGGCGACGATCGGCACGGCCGCAAGCGGCACGACCGTGCGCTACGTGGGCTACGGTCGCACGACCCCAGGTGGGCCCGACGTCCAGACCGGCTACTCGTGGGAGCGCAAGAGCTCGCTCCAGCGCATCACGCAGGTCGATGCGCTCGGCGTCTTCACGATGGGCGTCGACGGGGGCCTGTGCCACGGCGACAGCGGCGGGCCGCTCATCGACGGCACGGGCGCGCTGCTCGCGGTCGTGCACGGGCCGCTGCCGGGCGCGCCCGACCTGTGCACGGACCGCGACGCGGTCTCGTTCGCGTCGCTGTCGGCCGAGCTCGCCTTCATCGACAGCGCCGGTGGCACGGGAGGCGGAGCCGGCACGGGCGGTGGAGCGGGCGCGGGCGGTGGAGCCGGCACGGGCGGTGGAGCCGGCGCCGGCGGCAGCTGCGCCTACGCCTGTTCCGACTACGGCCTCTCGGCCGGCCAGTGCGTGCAGGGCTGGCTCTGCGACGGCACCTGCATCCAGTACACCGGCTGCACGACGGGTGGCGGCGCGGGCGGCGGCGGCGGGTGCCAGTACTACTGCCGGGACTACGGCCTCATCGCCGGGCAATGCGACCAGGGCTGGCAATGCGACGGCACCTGCATCCAGTACACCGGCTGCGCGCGCGGCGGCCAGGGCGGCTGTCAGCTCCCGTGCGACGCGTTCGGCTACCGGCCCGGTGACTGCGGCTATGGCTTCTACTGCGACGGGCGCTGCCTGGTCCCCTCGACGTCCTGCTGATCGTTTCGCGAAAACGAAACCCGACCGAGGTAGCCTGTCGGCGTCTGATGGAGGCGTCGATGGATCGCGCGAGCCTGCTGGCGGAGATCCCGCTGTTCGAGTCCCTGGCCGACGAGGACCTCGTTGTCCTCGCGGCTCGGCTCGAGGCGGTGCACCACCCGGCCGATCACGTCATCTTCAGGGAGGGTGACGCCGGCACGACGCTCTTTATCATCGAGGAAGGCGCCGTGGACATCGAGCTCGGCGAGGGCAAGAGCAAGGTCATCCTCGCCAGCCTCCATCGCGGCCAGTACTTCGGCGAGCTGTCCCTGCTCGATGGTCTGCCGCGCTCGGCGAGCGCTCGCGTGACGGCGGACGCGACGCTGCTCGGCCTCGACCGCGACGACCTCATCGAGCACGTGCGCCGCCGTCCCGAGGCGGCCATCCGCATCCTGGCCGAGGTCGGCGAGCGCATCCGCGCCACCAACGAGCTCATGACGCGCCAGGTCTCGCGCAACGTGGTCGAAGAGGTCGAGGAGGCCTTGACGCTCGGTCAGCGCATCGCGGATCGCGTGGCGGTGTTCGGCGGGTCGTGGGGTTTTATTGGCCTCTTCGCCCTGTTCATGGCGATCTGGATGACCATCAACGGGAGCCACCTGGCCTGGGACGTCTACCCGTACATCCTGCTCAACCTCATGCTGTCGACCGTGGCCGCCCTGCAGGCGCCGGTCATCATGATGAGCCAGAACCGCCAGGCCGCGAAGGACAAGGCCCTGGCCGAGAACAACTACCTTGTGAACCTCAAGAACGAGCTCGGCATCGACGCCATGCTGCGCGGCCAGCGCGAGCTCCAGCAGCGCCTCGGCGCGCTCGAGCGGCAGGTCGGCCGCAAGAGCGATCTGCCGGCGAGGCCGCCGGTCACTTCGACTTGAGCACCTCGGCGCGGGCGAGCTCGAGCGGATCGCCGGCCGGGCTCGGCGCCGCGGGGGAGGCGAGCTGCTTGGCCTCCTTGCTGGCCGCGATTGCGAGCGCGCTCGACATCATCGACTGTACCGCCGCCGTCTGCGCGGGCTCCGCCGCCTCGCCCCGCTGCGGCAGGAGCTCGATCGGCACCGGGAACACGATCGTCGAGTTGGCCTCGCCCGAGACCTCGACCAGCGTCTGGTAGAGCCGCAGCTGCAGGGCGCCCGGGTGCGCCGAGATCGTCTTCGCCGCCTCGGCGAGCATCGCCGCAGCCTGCATCTCGCCCTCGGCGGCGATCACCTTGGCGCGGCGCTCGCGCTCCGCCTCGGCCTGGCGTGCCAGCGCGCGCTTCATCTCCTTGGGCAGCTCGATGTCGCGCAGCTCGACCGCGGTGATCTCGACGCCCCACTGCTCGGTGCGCTGGTCGAGGATCGTGCGGATCTCCACGTTGATGCGGTCCCGGTGCGCCAGGATGTCGTCGAGGTCCATCTTGCCGAGCACGGCGCGCAGCGTCGTCGCGGCGAGCTGGAGCGTCGCGGTCAGGTACTGCTCGACCTCGAGGATGGCGTGCGTCGGGGACGCGATGAACGCGTACACCACGGCATCGACCAGGATCGAGATGTTGTCGTGCGTGATCACCTCTTGCGGAGGGATCTGCATGGCCTTGGTGCGCACGTCCACCACCCGGGCGCGATCGAGGCCGAACGGCAGGAGGAGCTTGACCCCTGGCCCGCCGAGCTCTTTTCTCGCGCGGCCGAGGCGGAAGATGATGGCGCGCTCGTACTCGTTGTAGACGCGCACCCCGGAGAGCAACGCGACGAGCAGGAACACACCGGCCCCGATCAGATATTCCATGCCGTCAATGTAGCGCCGGAGCGCGGGCGCAGACAGGGCGCGCGGTCAACCGGCCGCTCTAGAGGCACGTCGGCAGGCGGCCGGCGACACCGTCCACGCTGATCTGGCCGCACTCGGGGCCGTAGACCACGCTGCGCGAGAGCTCGCCGGCTGGCGCGCTGGCGTGGACGGTCCACGTGCCCCCGATGGGGTGGCAGCAGTCGGCGGTGAACCGGACGCCCTTGGCCTGACTGTCGGCCGACAGGCCAAGGAGCGACAGGTCGGCGGTGAAGGCGCCGTCGAGCACCAGCGCCGCGCCATCCACCGTAGCCCGCGAGCGCCCGCTGAGGTGCTGATCGAGCAGCACGCCACCGCCCGGCCTCTGGCGGCGGCGGCGCTGGTCGAGATCCGCGGTGCGCGAGTCGATCACGGCGCGCGTCCGCAGGGTGCTGGTGCGCCCGGTGCCCTGGATGTCGGCGCGACCGCCGTCGGGCGACGACAAGCGCAGGCCGAGCGTCGCCTGCGTGTCGATCTTGACCCGGATCCCGGCGAGGTCGCAGGTCGCTTCCGGCGCCAGCGCGCGCACGCTCGCGACCTCGAGGGTGCCGTCGAGCTGAACGCCAGAGTCGAGCTTGCAGGCGTCGAAGCGCACGCTCACCGTGCTCGTGTACTGGCCGCGCAGCCCGATGAGCGGGCAGCCGGCCGCGGCCATCGTCGTGCGCACCGTGGGCGCGGGCGTGCACGGCGCGCCGCCGCGCACGCGGCCGAGCTGGCGCA
>JAHFDS010000065.1 GCA_023248855.1 Myxococcales bacterium | reverse complement strand
TCGGACAAGTCCTCACGGGCCCCCACCCCTTGCGATTGGCAGCCGAGCGGCGTCGATTTGCCATTGCAGCGCCATTGGGGCGCTGGCCAGCGCAAGGCGGTTAGCCCGTGTGGCGATCGGTCGCCGCGGACGGCGACCGCAGAGGGGATGCCGAGCATCCCCTCCCCGTTCGGACAAGTCCTCACGGGCCCCCACCCCTTGCGGGGGCGCTGGCCGGCGGGTCACTCGCCGGGGGCGAGGCTGCCCATGATCCCGCCGCCCTTGCTGCCGAGGGCGTACTCGAGCGAGACGATGGTGGCGACCTCGTGGCCGTCCCTGCCCAGGCCCGCACCGGCCACGTATTGCGGCCAGATCGAGAGCACGGCGCGCTCGAGGTTGAGCGAGAGCTTGTAGCCGAAGGCTCCGCCGACGTTGGGCAGGAGCAGCGTCGCGGTGAGCCGGTGGTCGAGCACGCCCGCGCCCGTGTAGCCGAGCTGGAGCGAGCCCCCGACGCCCGCCTCGAAGCTCGAGCGGCCGCAGCGGCTCGTGCCTCCGACCAAGAGGTGCGCGCGCAGGCGGGCCAGCGCGTCCGAGCGCAGGGTCTCGAGGCCGACGTAGTCGGTGTCGAGGATGGCGCCGCCGCCGTGCGCGAGGCAGTCGGGGCCGAGGTGCACCTCGGCCGCGTAGTAGGCGCCGAGCTGCACCGCCGTGTGCGCGCGCAGGAACACCGCTTCCAGGGACGACAGGCTCCAGCGCGGCCCATCGCCGAGGCTCACCGGCGCGACGACGTGACCCTCGCGTTGTGTCCACACGGCGCTCGGGAGCTCGTCCTCGGCCGACGGCGAGCACACGCGCAGCTCGCCCAGCACGAACGCATGCAGCACGTCGAGCACGGACGACGTCGCCGCGTCGAGCAGGCGCGCCCGGTGCTCTTGCGCCTCGGGCGTGCGCAGGAGCCCGTCGCCCAGCGCGCGCCAGGTGTCGCCGCGGCGATTGACCACCCAGCGTCCTCGCACGTTCCAGATGTCGTGGAAGGCGGCTGACGCGGTCACGCTGGAGGCGACGCGGTTGAAGGCCATGTGGCCCGACGAGAAGGCGTCGTGGAGGTAATGGTCAGCGAACGCGTTTTCGAGGAGCGCCCTGCGCAGGGCCGTCTCGCTCACGGGCTCGCTCGCCCTGGCGGCGGCCAGCGCGATCGCCAGCGCCTCCGCGTGGTGCTGGCGAAACTTGCGCAGCACGTACGGATGGAAGTGCTCGTAGTTGACGCGCGCCAGGAGCGAGTACTCCGACAGGCTGGCCGCGGCGGCCTCGCCGGCCGGGCCCATGAGCTCGTCGGGGGACGAGACGTGGTCGCCTGCGAGCGCGGCGGCCTGGCCATACCAGTGCGCACGCTCGGCCCAGCGCGCGGTGCGCTCGAGGGCGTGCAGCCGCCGGACCTCGTTCGTGATCGCGTCGGCGCGATCTCCCAGCACGGCCAGCGCCGCGAGGGCCAGGGCTGCATCCTGCAGGGGCCAGGCGCCGTCGGGGGCCAGGCCGCGCGCGGCGAGCCAGGTCTGCGCAGAGCGTCCGGCGCGCTCGGCCGACACGATGGCGCGGGCGTTCTCGGCGAGGGAGGCGGCGTCTGGGCTGCCGAGGCGCTGCTCGGCGCCGAGCACACGCACCGCCGCCTGGTAGCGGACGTCCGCGCGGAGCCGCCGGGTGCGGACCAGGCGCGCCGACGCTTCCACCTCCTCGGGGCGGCCACACACCGCGCGAAAGCGCGTACGCCGCTCGAAGGTGTCCAGCGCGCCGGCGGTCCAGCCGAGGCGCGCGCAAGCCTCCCGGTACGCCTCGTAGCCGACCGCCTCGTGCTCGTCGAACTCGTAGGCGCGCGCCGGCGAGGCCCAAAGGGCGAGCGCGACCAGCGTGGCGCCGGCGAGGGATCCGCGGCGGGCCGTCACCGGCCGCTGCGCTTGGCGGCGTCCCAGGCGGCGTCCATCTCCGCGAGCGTCGCCGTGCCGGCCGGGCGCCCCAGGGCCTCGAGCCGCGCCTCGACCTCGCGGAAGCGCGCCTCGAACTTGCGCGTCGCGCCGCGCAGGGCGTCTTCCGGATCGAGGTCGAGCTTGCGCGCGAGGTTGACGGCGGCGAACAGGAGATCGCCGAGCTCGTCCTTGATGTGCGCGTGATCGCCGCTTGCCAGCGCGGCGTCGAGCTCCGCGAGCTCCTCGGACACCTTGGCCCGCGGACCCGTCGCGTCGGGCCAGTCGAAGCCGACGCGGCTCGCCTTCTCGGTGAGACGCCACGCGACAAGGAGCGCCGGCGCGCTCTTCGGTACGCCGTCGAGCGCGCTCGGGGTCTTCTGGCCCTTTTCGCGGCGCTCCGCCGCCTTCTGCTGCACCCACTGCGCGTGCACGGCCTCGAGGTCGCCGCGCAGCGCCTCGGCGGCGGGCCCCGTCCCGAACACGTGCGGGTGACGCCGGTACATCTTCTCGCAGATGGCGCCGACCACGTCGTCGATGCCGAACCCGCCCGGCTGCCGCGCCCGCAGCGCGGACTGGAACACGACCTGGAAGAGCAGATCGCCGAGCTCCTCGCAATGCTCGCGAGCGGCACCGTCCATGGCCTCGAGGACCTCGTATGTTTCCTCGACCAGGAAGGGCTTGAGGGTCTCGAGCGTCTGCGCGCGGTCCCAGGGACAGCCGTCGGGCGCGAGCAGCCGCTCCATGAGCGCGCACAGCTCGGAGAGCCGCGCGCCGGGGACGGGAGCCTTCATCGCGGCAGCTTAGCCTCGTTTCGCGCGCGACACGCGGGATCCAGCGCGTACAGGACCGCCTGCCCCTCGGTCAGGACGGCGTGCAGGCACCTCGGGTGGGCGGGGCCCGGATCGACCGCGTTCGGGGCGCCGCCGTAGCGCAGGTACGTCGGATCCCACACGAGGTGGTCGGCGCGCTGCGCGGCCATGGCCGGCACGGCCTTGTCTGCCTGGTCCACCGGGTACCCGGGCCAGAGCCCGAGGCGGCCGGTCAGCAGGGTCAGAAGGCGCGGCTCGGGCGCCATCACCACGCTCGACGCCGGGACCACCGGCCCGAGCCGCTCGAGCAGGCGCACGTAGTCGACCGCATAGACGGGCACCCGCTCCTCGCCGAGGCGGACGCTCTCGGCGAACGTGAGCGCCACCGGGAGTGCGGACAGGGCAATGACGCCCATGAGCGCCGCGCCGAGGGCACGCCTCGGCAATGCGCCGAGCGCGAGGGCGAGCGTCGCGAACAAGAACGGGGCGAGCGGGACCCAGAACCGCAGCGTGGCGAAGGGCCAGACCATGAAGAGCGCCGCGTAGGCGAGCACGAAGGCACACAGCGGCGCGGCCCCGAGGCGCACCGCCCGAACGAGCCCGAGGACCACCCCCGCGAGCGGCAAGAGCGCGAGCCACGGCTGCTCGAAGAAGCCCTGCGCACCCGCGGGGTAGACGATCTGCGCCAGCATGATCGGGTACAGGGTCGCGTGCCGGCGCACCCACTCGAAAACGGCCGAGCGCACCGCGGGGGCGGCGATCACGGCGACGTGCGTCGAGTGATCGATGGCGCGGCCGGTCAGGTGCTCCCGCAGCATCCACAGGGCCACGGGCGAAAGCCCGAGGGCGACAAATAGCAGCGTCCGCCTGGCGGCAGGGACGAGCATCCGGGTGCGCAGGCCCTCGAACAGCCACCCGGCGGCGATCGCGGGAAAGAGCAGGATCCCCACCTTGCGCTGGTACCAGGCGCCCGCGCAGAGCATGGCCACCAGGAGCGGGCGCGGCGCCGCGCGGCTGGCGGCGGTCACGGCGCCAAGGGCGAGGAGCGCGAACACCGGCTCGGGCTGGATGCTGTGCGCCGACAGCAGGAAGTGCGGCGACAGGGCGAGCGTCGCCGTCGCAAGGAGCGCGATCGCCGGGCCCACGCGGGGCCGCAAGAGGGCCGGCAACAGGGCCAGCGTTCCGAGCGAGGCGCCGATGCCCACCACCTTGAGCGCCGTGTAGCTGCGGCCGAAGATCCAGAGGATCGGCACGAGCAGCGCGGGAAAGCCAGGTGGGTAGTCGGTGTGGGGCGGCGCGCCCGGGTAGTGCAGGCTCACGAATCCCCGGCCCTTGGCCAGGGACTCCGCGAGCAGGATGTACTCGGCGCTGTCGCCGATTTCCTGGAGCAGCGGCCCGAGCGGGTAGCAGAGCAAGAGCGCCGCGAGCCCGAGGATCGCGGCCGTGGCGGGGCGCAGCCAGGCGGGGCGTTCGGAGGGGGGCATGCGGCCGCTCGAGGCTAACCCGGCAGGCGAGCGGTTGACAGGCGCGCTGCGCTGCGCTCCCCTCCCCGGGTGGAACGCACCGAATCCAAGCTGGTCCTGTCCGACAATGGTCTGGCGCTCGCGCTGTTCGGCCAGGCCAACGAGCACCTCAAGCAGCTCGCCAAGGAGCTCTCGATCGAGGTGCACGCGCGCGGCAACGAGGTCACGCTCGTCGGGGCGGCGCCGGAGGTCGCGCGCGGCCGGGCGCTGCTCGAGCAGTTCGCGGTGATGATCAAGCGCGGCACGCCGCTGTCGGTGCCCGACGTCACGCGCGCCGTGGCCGTGCTGCGCGACCGGCCCGACGCGGACCTCTCACGCATCTTCGAGGACACGGTGATCGTGGCGGCTCGCGCGCGTGGCATCGCGCCCAAGGGCATCGCGCAGAAGGCCTACATCGACGCGATCCGCGCGCACGACGTCGTCTTCGGCATCGGTCCGGCGGGCACGGGCAAGACCTACCTGGCGATGGCGATGGCGGTCAAAGCGCTGCTCGGCAAGCAGATCCAGCGCATCGTGCTGTGTCGCCCCGCCGTCGAGGCGGGCGAGAAGCTGGGCTTTCTGCCGGGTACGATGGAGGAGAAGGTGAACCCCTACCTGCGGCCGCTGTACGACGCGCTGCAGGACATGATGGACATCGACCGCGCGCAGTCGCTCATCGACCGGGGCGTGATCGAGGTGGCGCCGCTCGCGTTCATGCGCGGGCGCACGCTCAACGGCTCGTTCTGCATCCTCGACGAGGCGCAGAACACGACGAGCGAGCAGATGAAGATGTTCCTGACGCGGCTCGGCTACGACTCGAAGGCCGTCATCACCGGGGATGTCACGCAGATCGATCTGCCGGGAGGCGTGCGTTCGGGGCTCAAGGAGGCCAGGGAGGTCCTTTCAGGCGTGCCCGGCATCGGCTTCTGCGCGTTTTCGCAGGTGGACGTGGTGCGCCATCCGCTCGTACAGCGCATCATCGGCGCCTACGAGGTCCTCGACGCGAAGAAGGAGGCCGAGAAGGTGGCTCGAGAGAAGGCGAGGGTGGAGGGCGGAGCGCCCTGATCACGCAGATGCTGGTCAGATATCGGGGACGCTGACGCCGACGCTGACGCTGACGGGCAGCGCTGGTCACCGCGTCCTGCGCCACGACGATGGGGATCCCAGAGGCTTCGTGGGCTCTTTCGTCAGCGTGAGCGTCAGCGTTTGCGTTGCCCCAAGGTGACCGGCGTCGGATCTAGGGGCCGGTTGGCGAGCCGTCACACGGGCTGGGGATTGTCTGGTGCAGCACGGAAAACAGCCCCGATTGATGTGCCGGCCGTGAGCGCCCAGGATGGAAGCTGCCATGACTTTGCGCCCGGAGCCGCTGTTTGTCCTCGGGACCGGACGCGAGCCGCTCTCGCTGTTGCCCCTTCTGTACCGCATCGGTTTTCACGGTGCGTGCGTCGCCAGCGCGCGGGGCTTGACCGCGCGCATGCTGCTGACGGGCGGTCAGATCGTGCACGCCGAGCTGCCGGATCACGCCGACGCGCTCGGCCACGTGCTGCACGACCTGGGGTTGCTCGATCTGCAGACGTACGGCGAGACCATGCGCCAGGCGCGCGCCGAGCAGAAGAAGCACGGCGAGATCCTGCTCGAGCTCAAGATCATCGACGAGCTGCGCCTTTACCACGCGCTGTCGGTGCAGCTCGGGCGCAAGCTGCGGCGGATCCTCGGCGCGCCGGGCGTCGTGCTCACGCCCGGTAGCTCGGCCCACGGGTTCGGCACCGACGAGCGCGAGCGGCGCATCCTGCCGAACCCGCGGCAAGTCGTGTACCTCGCGGCGCGGCTCTCGGCGCCGGCGATCATCGAGGACGTCCTCGAGCCGCTGCAGGGGCAGAAGCTGTTCGTGCCCGCCGAGCGCAAGACGCTGCTCGTTCGCTACGGCTTTGGCGAGCAGGCGACGGCGGCCACGCAACAGCTCGTCGCCGCGCCGCACACGCTCGACGAGCTGCCGGGCACGCCCGAGGTGCGCGCCGCGATCGCGGCGCTCGTCGCCACCGAGGTGGTGGAGCAAGTCGAAAGCGAGAGCCGTGACCCGAAGTCGGCCCGTCGCACGCGCGAGGTGCCGCCCGACGAGCTCCTGCCGGAGGAGATGCTGCACGCCGGCGAGCACGAGCTTTCGCCGCCTTCGTCCGTCGTGCGGAGCCCCGCGGCGCTCGAGGCAGCGCGCGAGCTGCGGGGCCGCCTGGATCGGGTCGACCGGCAGACCCTCTGGGAGGTCCTCGACCTCGATCGCAGGGCCGACGCGGAGCAGATCGGAGCGGCCTACCTCATGCTGCGGCGGCGCTTCGAGCCGCAGCGGATCGCGGCGCTCGGGCTCGACGAGCTGGTCGCCGAGTCGGACAGCTTTTGCGCGCGGCTCGACGAGGCTCGCGCGATGCTGGGCGACGCCGCGGCGCGCGCGCGCTACGAGGCGCTGCTCGACAAGAAGGTCCCTCCGCAGCGCGCCGAGCGCCTCATCGGCGCGGAGCGCGCGTTCCAGCGCGGGCAGCAGGCGCTGGCGCGCGGCGACTTCGCGGGGGCGCTCGAGGCGCTAGGCGCGAGCGTGCGCGGCAACGATCTCGAGCCGACGTACGAGGCGACGCTGACCTGGGCGCGCTACCTGGCCGACCTCGACCGCGGCGAGGCCCCCCGCGCGACGGCCGAGGAGGCGACGCGGCGTCTGATGCGCACCATCCAGCAATGGCCGTCCAGCGTGCGTGCGTTCCTCTACCTCGCGCGGGTGCTCGCGGCCGAAGGGGACTTCGAGCGGGCGGCATCGACGCTGCGGCGGGCGCTGCGCAACGCGCCGGACGATGTCGAGCTGCTGCGCGAGCTGCGCTGGTGCGAGCGGCGCGTCCAGAGCCGCTCGACCCTCGGTCGGCGCTGACGCGCGCGCGCGTCGCTGTCCAGGGCCTGGCGAGGCGTCCGATTTCGTGGTCCGCTCCCGGGGGTGCGGATCGAGCATCGGTTCGAGTCGGCCGAGGTGGCGTCACGCTTTCTGGGAGAGGCCGCGCAGCTCGGCGCGGTGCTCGTGCCCTCGCAGGCCAGCGCGCCGCCGGGCGCGACCGTCGAGCTCGTGCTCGAGCTCCACGGCGAGCAACACACCGTGACCGGCAGCGCCCTGCAGATCCTGCCCGGCCACGGCGTCGTGGTGGCGCTCCCCGCCGACACGCCCCGCGTGCTCGAGGCGTGGATCGCGCGCGTGACGGCCGAGCCGCAGCCCGGGGGCGACGAGGGCGACGAGGGCGACGAGGACGACGACGCCGCGCCCGCTGCCGGGGCCCGCGTGCGCCTTCGGCCCGGCTACCTGCCGGACCGCTCCGCGAGCGCGGACGATCTCGGTGCGCGCTACCGGACCATGACGCAGCCCGAGAAGATGCAGGCGGCCCTGCACGGCAGCCGCGAGCTGCGCGGCATCATCATGCGCGACTCGAACCGCGCGCTGCACGTCATGCTGCTCAAGAACCCCCACCTGCGCCTCGACGAGGTGCAGGCGATGGCACGCATCCCATCGCTGTCGCCCGACGCGATCGTCCAGATCTCGCGCCACGACACCTGGAGCCAGGACGGCACCGTGTGCACGAACCTCGTGCGCAACCCGAAGACCCCGCCGCCGATCGCGGTGTCCCTCATGGACCGAGTGCCGCGCGCCGAGCTGCGCCGCCTCGCCACCGGTCAGGGTGTGCGGGAAGCCATCGCGCGCGCCGCCGCCAAGCGCCTCTCGGGCCGCTGACCCTTGACGCAATGAGTTGACGCAATGCGCCAATAATCACGGACACTTGCGCGTTGACCCGCGGGCGCGACCTCTCTAGTCTGCCGCGGATGATTCGCACGGTGATCGAGGGGCTGGGCCACTACGTTCCGCCGAGGGTCGTGACCAATGACGACCTCGCCAAGGTGATGGCCACGAGCGACGAGTGGATCTTCCCGCGCACGGGCATCAAGCAGCGGCATTACGTCGAGGACGGCGTGGGCGCGAGCGACCTCGGCGTCGAGGCCGCGAAGATGGCGATGGAGCGTGCCGGCTGCACCGCGGCGGACATCGACCTCATCGTGTTCGCGACCCTGTCTCCAGACGTCTGCTTCCCCGGTTCGGCCTGCTTCGTCCAGCACAAGCTCGGCTGCAAGCAGATCGCCGCCCTCGACGTGCGCACGCAATGCACCGGCTTCCTCTATGGCCTGCAGGTGTGCGACTCGCTCTTGCGCACGGGCGCCTACAAAAAGGCCCTGCTCATCGGCGCCGAGGTGCACTCGACCGGCATCGACTTCTCGGATCGGGGGCGCGACGTCACGGTGCTGTTCGGGGACGGCGCCGGCGCGGCCGTCCTCGGCACGGCAATGGGCCAGGGCACGCTCGCGGATCGCGGCCTGCACTTCACCAAGGTGGCGGCGGACGGCGCCGGCGCCAAGGACCTCTGGTGCGTCGCGCCGACGAGCGCGCGCATCCCGCGGCTGACGCACCAGATGCTCGACGAGGGCCTGCAGTACCCGACCATGAACGGCAAGCTGGTGTTCCGCTGGGCCACCGAGAAGATGCCCGAGGTCGCGACCCTGGCGCTCTCGAGCGCGGGCGCCACCATCGACGACCTGCAGTGGTTCGTGCCGCACCAGGCGAACCTCCGCATCAACGAGCTCGTGGCGAGGAAGCTCGGCATCCCCGAGGCCAAGTGCTGGAACAACATCGAGCGCTACGGCAACACGACCGCCGCCACCATCCCGATTGGCCTGTCCGAGCTGCAGACCCTCGGCAAGTCCAGGCCGGGCGACCTCGTGCTCATGGCGGCCTTCGGCTCCGGCTTCACCTGGGGCGGCGCCCTGCTCCGGCTGTAGGGTTGGCGAGCATCGCTGCAGGGCTCACCCCTGCCAGCGCTCCCAGCCCGGGCCCTCGTGGCCGAGGTGGAAGACCTCGGGGTGCAGGGTCTCGGCCAGGATCTCGAGCGACTCCACCAGGCGCGGCCCGGGTCGGTTGAAGAACTGGTTGCCGTCGGCCAGGAAGACGCGCCCCTCCTTGACGGCGCGCAGGGCGCGAAACGCGGGTGCGCCAGCGAGCGGCGCCATCTCGGCGCGCGTGCGCGGAAGGTCGAACCCGCAAGGCGCGACCACCACCACGTCGGGGTCGGAGGCACCGAGCGCCTCGAGCGTCATCCACGGCGAGTGCTTGCCGGCCTCGCCGAACAGGCAGTCGCCGCCCGCGAGCGACACCAGCTCGGGCACCCAGTTGCCGCCCGACATCAGCGGCTCGATCCACTCGACGAACGCGACCCTGCGGCGCGGCAGCGCGGCCGCGCGCCGGGCCACCTCATCCATTCGCCCACGCAGATGTGTCACCAGCATTCGCCCACGCTCGGGGACGTCCGCCGCCTCGGCCACGCGCATCACGTCCCCGAACAGATCGGCGAGCGCCATCGGCACGAGCGACACCAGCTTCGGCCGCGACGACACGAAGCTGCACAGCGCCGCCTCGACGTCCCTCTCGCTGACGGCGCAGACCTCGCACTGCGCCTGCGTGATGACGAGGTCGGGCGCGAGCGCCTCGAGCCGGTCGGCGAACACGCGGTAGACCGACACCGAATCCGTGAGCGTCTGCTTGACCCGGCGGTCGATCTCCGCGCTCGTGCCGTCCACGGGGAACTTCGGCTCCGTCAGGACCGGCAGCGCGGTCACTTGCGCCGGGTAGTCGCACTCGTGCGAGCGGCCCACCTGCTCCTCGCCGAGACCCAGAGACCACACGATCTCCGTGGAGGAGGCGATGAGCGAGACGATGCGCATCCAAGGACGCTAGCGCGCTTCCACGGCGCCGGGATCGACGAAGTGCGTACGGCGGACCTCGGGTGGCCCTCAGATCGCGTGCTGCTCGAGCAGCGTGCGCGCGTCGTCGGGCACGGGGACGGCGCGCAGGCGATCGAGGTCGGTCGTCGCGACCACGTGCTGGATCACCGCGCACGTGGTGCGGTCGCCCTCGCGCAGCAGGGTGTGGCGAAAGCGGATGCTTTTTTCGCCCAGGTGCCCGACCTCGAGGCACACGAGGCAGATGTCGCCGTAGCGCAGCGGTGCGCGGAAGTCCGCCTCGAGGTGCACCGTCGGCACGCCGATCCGCCGCTGCATCGTGAGCGCCGGGTAGCCGCCCGGCAGCGCTGCGAACAGCGCCTCGATGGCGTCATGGCAGTAGTCGAGAAAACGCGGGAAATACACGATCCCCGCCGCATCGACGTCGCTCCACCGCACCGGTCGCCTGTGCTCGAACATGCAGCCTCGAGCTAACGGGGAGGTAGAATGTCGAGCACTGCCAGGCCTTCGCCCGGAAGGCACAGGGGTGACAACGAATCGCCCGCGACGAACCGCGACACCTTCAGGTAGCGATCACCCTCGGGTTCCCGGTAGACCTCCACGCATCGCTCGGGGAGGCAAACGATCCAGAGCTCGGGGACCCTGGCCGCCGCGTAGAGTGGCACCTTCAGACGCCGATCGTCCGCCAGCGAGGAGTCCGCGACCTCGACGATCAGCCAGGCTTCCGAGGGATGAGCGTCCAGGTACTCGCCAGCAGGCACGACGGCCAGGTCTGGCTCCGGCTCCGAGTCGTCGGAAGCCAGAAACGGCGCCTGCGTTCGGACCTTCGCGCGCTGGTCGAGCGCCAACCCGAGCCGCTGCCATAGGCGATCGATCACCCAGTAGTGCGCGGTGCCCTGGGGGCTCATGCGCACCAGCCGTCCGAAGAGCAGCTCGAGCTTCTCGCCGTCGAACATGCCCGCCTCGGCCAAGCGCTCGTACTCCGCCCGCCGAAGCGGGCGGATGCGGGCGGGGTCGATCGACGCAGCGGACATGCGCCCATTATGAACGCCTAGGCGTCGCGGTGCACGGTGGCCGGGGAAAACGCGGGCACGCACACGGCGATGTACTCGGCGCCGTCCTCGCCGGGCGTCGAGTAGCGCACCCACTCGTCCTTGTGCGTGATGACGGCCTGGCCAGCGTGCACGTCGAGCGCACCCCCGGCGTGCTCGACGCGCAGCGTGCCGCGCAGCACCACCGTGAACTCGTCGAATGCGGGACGCTGGCCGGGCTCGATCCAGCCACCGGGGCTGCGCATGTGCGCGACCGAGAGCGCCTCGGTGCCCGAGTTGACGCGCCCGATGTGCTCGTCGATGAGCTTTGGCTTGTTGCCCGCCGCTTCGATGCGCGTGGGCCGTGCGATGAGGGTCGGCATCCGAGGACTCTACAGCCCGCCCCGGGCGAACCGCTACTCCAGCGCCGCCTCGAGCGCGCCGCGCACGTCACGCGCACCGATGACGTCCATGCCAGCGTCGGAGGTCAGCCGCGCCCGGCTGGCCTCGGGCAGGATGCAGCGCGAAAAGCCGAGCTTTCGGGCCTCCGCGAGGCGGGCCTCGGGCTGACCGACCGCGCGCACCTCGCCCGCGAGACCCACCTCGCCGAACACCAGCGTGTCGGCCGGGATCGCGCGGCGCCGCCACGACGACGCGATGGCGAGCACCGTGCCGAGATCGGCCGCCGGCTCGCTCACCTCGAGGCCGCCTGCGACGTTGACGAACACATCCTGCGCCTGCACGTCGAGCCCCGCGCGTTGCTCGAGCACCGCGATGAGCAGGGCCACGCGCGCCCCGTCCACACCCACGGCGGTCCGCCGCGGCGGCCCCGCGGGCGTCGCCACGAGCGCCTGCACCTCGACCAGGAGCGGTCGGCTGCCCTCGAGGGTCGCGCACACGACCGAGCCCGGCTTTCCGACCGGGCGCTCGGCCAGAAACGCCGCCGACGGGTTCTCGACCGGCTCGAGGCCGGTCGCGCGCATCTCGAACACGCCGAGCTCGTTGGTCGAGCCGAAGCGGTTCTTGACCGCCCGCAGCACCCGACACGCGTGGCCGCGCTCGCCCTCGAACAGCAGCACCGCGTCGACCACGTGCTCGAGCGTCTTCGGCCCCGCCAGGCCCCCATCCTTGGTCACGTGGCCGACCAGCACCGTCGCGACGTCGCGCTCCTTGGCCAGCGCGTACAGGCGCGCCGCGCCCTCGCGCACCTGCGCCAGCGAGCCCGGGATCGACTGCAGGTCGGCGTCGTGCAGCGTCTGCACCGAGTCGATCGCGAGCACGTGGCAACCGCTCTGCTCGACCTCCGCGACGATGCGACCGAGGTCGGTCTCCGACAGGAGCAAGAGGCCATCTCCGCGCGCCCCGATGCGCCGCGCGCGCGCCGCGGTCTGGTGCAGCGACTCCTCGCCGCACACGTAGAGCACCTTGCGCGTCTCGGCCAGCCGCGAGAGCGCCTGCAAGAGCAGCGTGGACTTACCGATGCCGGGCTCGCCGCCGAGCAGCACGACCGAGCCGGGCACGAGGCCCCCGCCCAGTACGCGATCGAGCTCGCCGATGCCGGTCTCGAGCCGCGCGGGCGCCTTTTCGGCCGCCAGGGCCTCGAGCGTGACCGCCCGCGTGGGTCCGCGGTGCGCCCGATCCGAGCGCGCGCGTGCCTCACAGGGGATCTCCTCGACGAGCGAGCTCCAGGCTGCGCACGACGGACACTTGCCGACCCAGCGTGACTCGACGTGACCGCACGACTGACAGACGTACTGGGTGCGCAACTTGGCCATCTGGCGAAGCTAGCCGGCGGATCTGACAGAGCCGCGACCTAGCGTGTCGCAAGTTTTCCGGGCGGAGCTTTCCGCGCTACGATCTCGCCGTGGCGCACCGGCGTCTGGGTGAGATCTTGGTGCAGGCGGGCCTGCTCGACGACGCGAAGCTGCGCGCTGCGCTCGAGGAGCAATCGCGCTGGGGCGGCAAGCTCGGCAAGATCCTCGTGCAGATGAACTTCATCACCGAGGACATGTTGATCCAGGCGCTCGGCCACCAGCTCCACTGCCCGTTCATACGCCTCGACGGCCTGCCGATCCCCAAGGAGGCGATCGCGCTGGTGCCCCTGCAGCTGTGCGAGCAGCACGGGCTCATCCCCTTCGCGCTGCAGGCGAAGTTCCTAGACGTCGCGATGGCCGATCCTCTGAATGCCGGCGTGGTCGACCAGCTCCGGATCCTGACGCGCCTGAACATCCGCCCGCACCTCGGGGGGCCCGAGGCCATCGAACGCGCCATCCAGCTCCACCATCGGGGTCGCCGCTCCGCTCCGCCCCAGGAAGACGTGGTGGGGCAGCGCGTGCTCATGAGCGGCTCGGATGCGCTCGACCTCGCGCCGGAGCCGATCGTGACGCCGCGGACGCCGACCGTGGCCCCGCCGATGCGCGTGCCCTCGGTGCCACCGCCCCGCCCACCGGTCGAGCTCGATGATGCACCCTCGCAGCCGAGCGACCTCGCCTCCGCCCTCGCTCGGGTCGCGCAGCTCGAGCGCACGGTCGACCAGCTTAGGCACACCAACCAGTCTCTGGGCGCGCGCGTGGAGCAGATCCAGGCGCTGCTCACCCGCGACGAGGACGTCCTGCGTAAGCTGCTCGCGTTGCTCGTCGAGCGCGGTGTGTGCACGCGCGAGGACCTCGTGGCCAGGATCTCGAAGGCCCCCCCGGGGTAGGCGCCCACCCGGGAGGACGAGGGGGCTACTTCGCGAAGCCGGCGATGAGGACCTTGATCTCGACCTCGTCGGCGAGGCTAATCTTTGCGGCCACGGAGTCGACGCCGATCGTGTAGTCCTTGCGGTTGATCGTCAGCGAGCCCTTGAACACGTCCTCCTCGAACCCGGCGCCGTTCTTGGCGCGCGTGTGGGAAAGCGGGATCGTGATCTCCTTCTTGACGCCGTGCATGTCGAGCGTGCCGGCCACCAGGTACTTCTCGCCCTGCTTGGTCACCTTGTTCGAGGTGAAGGTGACCTTCTTGTACTTCTTGGCATCGAAGAAGTCCGGCGACATGAGGTGCTTGTCGCGGGTCTTGTTGCGCGTGTTGATGCTGGCGACGTCGAGCTCGATCTTGATGGAGGCGTCCTTGGGATCGGCGGGATCGCCCTTGATGTCGAGGTTGTACTTGTCGAACCAGCCCTCGACGTCGAACAGCGTGGTCGACGCCTTGAACCGGAAGAACGAGTGGTTGCCGTCGTTCTCGAACTTCTTCTGGGCGAACGCGGGCGAGGCGGCCAGAAGGACGAACACCGCGGACAGCAGGACGGAGCGGATGCGCATGGGTCTCTCCTTGTGAGTTGAGGATTCTACGCGCGACCCCCCGCGCTGTTACAGTGCCATTCGGTGCAACGGTCCGTTGCCGCGCTCGGCCTCTTGCTCGGCCTGGGTGGCACTGCCGCCGCCGCACCCGCGCGCATCGACTTTCCGTTCTTCGCGGGCGGGGAGGGCATCGCGTTCTTCGAGGAGACCGCGCGCGCCTTCGAGGCCGCCCGCCCGGGCGTGCGCGTGGACGCCGACGGCGACCCGCGGGCCCAGGACAAGCTGCGCGTGCGCCTGCTCGGCGGCGACGCGCCCTCGCTGACCAACGCCGAGTTGCCGTGGTACGCGCTCGCGCGCGCCGGCAAGCTGCGCGCCCTCGACGACGCCCTCGACGGTCCCGCGTGGGCCGGGGACGGCCGCTGGCGCGACACGTTCCTGCCGGGCGCCCTCGATCGCTACCGCATCGGTGCGCACGTCTACGGCGTGCCGCTCTTCTACAGCCTCTACACGTTCCACTACGACAAGGCGTTCTTCGAGGAGCACGCGCTCGCGCCGCCGGCCACCTGGGACGAGCTCTTCGCGCTGGCCGCGCGCATCCGGGCGCTCGGCCGCGCGCCGATGGCCTTCCAGGGGCGCTACCACGAGTACGCCGATGGCCTGGTCGACGCCGCGTACTTCCACCTCGCGGGGCGCGAGCGCTACTACGCGCAGAAGGCCCTCGCCCCCGGGAGCTTCGACAACGCCGAGTACCGGCAGGCGCTGGGCCTCGTACAGCGGCTGGCCACGGAGGCCTTCCAGCCGGGCGCGATGGGCATGAGCCACACCGACGCGCAGCTCGAGCTCTTCGCGGGACGTGCCGCGATGGTGGTGTGCGGCTCGTGGCTAAGGAGCGAGATGCTCGGCAAGATCCCGGCCGGCTTTCGCCTCGGCGCCTTCAACCTGCCGCTGCCGGCGAGTGGCTCGCGCGCGGACCCGACCGCGGTGCAGCTGTGGGCGAGCTACTACTTCGTGTTCGCGGGCGCCCCCGCCGAGACGGTCGATTTCCTGCGTTTTCTGACCTCGCGCGAGCGGGCGGCGCGCTTTGCGACGCGGCAGGACTTCCCGGTCGCGATCCGCGGCGCCAATGGCGGGCTCTCGGCCGACCTCGGCGACGTCGTCCGGCTCATCGAGCGTGCGACCAGCACCTACGGCGAGGCCGCGCGCGAGGGCTTCCCCGACTTCGAGCAGGCCCGCGCCGACGTGCGCTACGCCCTGCTCGCGGGGCAGTTCGCGCCCGGGGAGGCGGCCCGGCGGCTCGAGGCGGCGGCCGGCACGGTGCGCGGGCACCACGAGCATCCCGACGCCATCGCGGTGCGCCACGTGGGAAAGCCCGTCGCGCTCGTCGCCCTCGTGCTGCTCCTCGGCGCCCTCGTCGCACGGCGGGCGCTCGGGCGAGCGGGCCGCCCGCGCGGCCGCGAGTCATCCATTCGCATAGGCGCATGTGATGTCGCGCGCTTCCTCGCGCCCGCCGCCTTCCTCTACGCGGCGCTCGTGCTCGTCCCCTCGGCCCGCACGTTCGCGCTCGCGACGCGCGACTGGGACGGCCTCGGCTCGCCGCGCCCGACCGGCGCGACGAACCTCGTGCGCCTCTTGTTCGAGAGCGACGCGTTCTGGACCGCGCTTGGCAACTCGCTCCTGCTGCTCGCCGTCGTGCCGGCGGTGGTGCTGCCGATCGCGCTCTTCCTTTCGGCGTGCCTCGACCGTGGCGTGCCCGGCGCGGCGACGTTCCGCGTGGTGCTGTTCTTCCCCAACCTGCTCGGCATGGTGGCGGCGTCGCTGCTCTTCGTGCACCTGCTCCATCCGCAGCGCGGACCGGTCAACCAGCTCCTGGTCGCGCTCGGGTTCTCGGGGTTTGCCGACTTCGCGTGGCTGGCGCCGGATCACCTCTACGCCGCCCTCGTGCCGCTGTTCGTGTGGTCACAGGTGGGCCTGCACGTGGTGCTGCTCCTTGCCGCGATGCAGGCCGTGCCCCGCTCCCTCTACGAGGCCGCGGCGCTCGACGGCGCGTCGCCGCTCCGTCAGTTCCTCGCGATCACGCTGCCGGGCATCGCCGGACCCGTGGCGCTGTCGGCGGTCCTTCTGGCCCTTTCCGGCTGGAAGGCGTTCGAGGTGGTGTGGCTCCTGTCGAACCAGCAGCCGGCGACCGGCGTGCACACGCTCGCGACGCGGATGGTGCAGGCGATGTTCAACGAGCTGCACGTGGGCGAGGCGGCCGCGATGGCGGTGGTCCTGTTCGCGGTGGCGGCGCTCGGCGCGCGGGCTCTCCTACGGCCCGCCGAGGAGCGCGCGTGAGGCGCCTTGGGGCCACCGCGGCGCTCGCGCTTTCGCTGCCGCTGACGGTGTACCCGCTCGTGTGGCTCCTCGGTGCGTCGCTGCGGTCCGACGCGGAGCTGGCGCGCGATCCGCTGGGCTGGCCGCGCCCGGGCGCCCTGGCGCTCGGCAACTACGCCGCCGCGTGGGCGCAGGGCTTCGGCGCGCAGCTCGCCTCGAGCACGGTGATCTCGCTCGGCGCGGTCGCGCTCACGCTGGCCCTGTCTGCGCCGGCCGCCTACGCGCTGGCGCGCCTGGCGTTCCCCGGCGTGCGCGCGATGACGTTCCTGTTCCTCGGCGGGCTCGTGGTGCCGGTGCAGCTCGCGGTGGTGCCGCTCTTCTTCCAGCTGCGCTCGCTGGGCCTGGTCGGCACGCGCGCCGGGCTCGTGCTCGCCTACGCGGGCTGGTCGCTGCCGTTTGCGGTGCTGGTGCTCATGGGGGCGTTTCGCGCGCTGCCACGCAGCCTCGGCGAGGCCGCGCGGCTCGACGGCGCGACCGAGTGGGGCGTGTTCTTTCGCGTGATGCTGCCCTGCGCGAGGCCGAGCGTGGTGGCAGTCGGCCTCCTGACGCTGCTCGACTGCTGGAACGAGTACCTGCTGGCGTTCGTGCTGCTGTCGGGGCAGGACGCGCGCGGCGTGCGGACGCTCTCGCTCGGCCTGGCCGACGCCACGATGGCGAGCCAGTACCGGAGCGACTTCGGCGTCGCGATGGCGGGCCTGGTGCTCCTGGTCGTGCCCGTGCTGGTGCTCTACGTGGCGTTCTCGCGCCAGCTGGTGCGGGGCATGCTCGCGGGCGGCGTCAAGGGGTAAGCTCCGGTGCTGTGGGAGGACGACCCCGCGCTCGAGCGTGCGGGCTGCCGGCTCTTGTCCCAGACCACCGGGAGCGGCACCTCGATGGTCGGCGGGTCGCGAGCAGGATCTGGTCGGACATGGATTAGGAGGCCAGCGCGGCCTCACCTCCGCCTCAACGCCGGACGCCAGTCCTGCCTGCCTCGATGTGGGCGAGGTTCATCCTGGCCAGATCAACGCTCGGGAGCGAGCTTCGGGGCGGTCGCAGGCGTGGCGGGCGGGCTCGCATCGCCGTCGTGCGCGCCTTCCACGATGCTCCTGGCGGTCCGGTACTCGCGTACCACCCCTTGCAGCCACCCGTGGTGCTCGGCGCTGGCGCGTCTGATCTCCTGCTGCAGGTCGGCTCGCAGGGCCTGCACCTCACGGCGGATCCCGTCCTCGTTGGTCTTGCGGATCACGTCCAGGCGTTGCTCGACCGCGGCCCAGTGCTCGCTCCAGTGGCGCTGCAGCAGCAAGTACAGGCCGAGGTTGCTGAGCCCCATGACCCCCAGCGCCAGCAGCAGCGCATTGTGGACCTTCATTCGTCCCCCCGGCGCGATGTTATCAGTGCCGGCAACAGATGCCGACTGTTGCCAGTCTCCTGTCTCCTGTTCGGTGGCCGCGCTCGGATTCGGTCCTTCAACTCAAGGACATCGAGCTCCACCTGCATTGCGCCTCCGTCGCGCAATGAAACGGGCACTGATGCTCGCCATCTGCTTTCCCCAGGCTCACGCCGCGGTCGCGAGGTTCTCGCGAATCCAGCCCGGGTGGCGCGCCGCGATACGCAGAAGTGCGAGCGCAGGCCCCTCTGGCCGGCGACGGCCCTGCTCCCAGTTCCGCAGCGTGTGGACGCTGATGCCGAGGGCGCGGGCAAAATCGGGCTGCGACAGGCCAATGAACCGTCGCAGGACGGCGACGTCCTCACCCGAGTCGATCTGCCCCTTGGCCAGGCGATCGCGGACAGTCCGCTTGATCGCTCGCTTGAAATCGCTCGCCGTGAGCTCGGGGATGTTGGCCATCACTGTTCCTCCATGTGGGCGCGGAAGAGCTCGACCTCCCGCTTGGTCGCGAAGCGAGCGCTGATGATCCGTACGACCTCGTCGTCACGTTCGCTGTGGACCACGACGATCACGCCTCGGACGATCGGGCCGATCGCGATGAACCTGTCTTCCTCTTCCGAAATGCGCCTCGTCGTACAGCTCGAGGTAGTCGGCGCCCGACTCGAACAGCGTCGCAGCCTCCGCGAAGGCGAGATCGTGCTTCTCCTGATTCGTCGCATCCTTGTCGGGATCCCAATCGAAGCGCACCGGACGATCCGATCGTAAGTCGCTGACGTACTAAGTCAATGGCTTATGATGAGGTCCGGGCCAGCCGCGGCTCCGGGCAGCTCGCGCGTTCCTCGAGCCCCAGGCCGCAGACGATGACATCGACGTCGCGCTTGCGAGCCAAGGCGTCCAGGACACGGGAGGCGCCCACGACGTGCTCCACGATCATGCCGGCGCGCTCGAGGGCGCTGGCCCAGGCGACACACGTGTCGAGCGTCGGGCCGGCGACGAGCACGCGAAGGCCGATGAGCCGTGGCGGGGGCATCGCCGCGGGTCGAGCGCCCGCATGATGCGCGAGGCCGAGCGTGGTGGCTGCTGTGGGCCTTCTGACGCTGCTCGACTGCTGGAACCCGGAGCGACTTCGGCGTCGCGATGGCGGGCCTGGTGCTCCTGGTCGTGCCCGTACTGGTGCTCTACGTGGCGTTCTCGCGCCAGCTGGTGCGGGGCATGCTCGCGGGCGGCGTCAAGGGGTAAGCTGCCGGAATGGAGCACTTCACCCCGATCGCGTCGCTGCTGGGCGGCGCGCTGCTCGGCCTGTCGGCGTCGCTCTTGCTGCTCGGGGTGGGCCGGATCTGCGGCATCGCGGGCATCGTCGGCCCGATCGTGACCTCGCCGCGCAAGGAGTCGCGCTGGCGCATCAGCTTCGTGCTCGGCCTCTTCGCGGGGGGCCTCGCCACGTGCCTTGTGGCCCCGGCGACGCTCCGCATCGAGACCGATCGCTCCTTGCCGGAAATCGCGCTCGCGGGCCTGCTGGTGGGCTTCGGGACGCGCCTCGGCAACGGCTGCACGAGCGGGCACGGCGTGTGCGGGCTCTCGCGCGGGTCGGTGCGATCCCTCGCGGCCACGCTGACGTTCATGGCGACCGGCGCGGCCAGCACCTACCTGGCCAGTCACGTGCTGCGGGGGGCGCTGTGAGGGCCGAGCTGGTCGCGCTCACCGCGGGCGTGCTCTTCGCGGCGGGCCTGGTCGTGTCGGGCATGGCGCAGCCGTCCAAGGTCATCGGATTTCTCGACGTATCGGGGGCCTGGGATCCGAGCCTGGCGTTCGTGATGGCCGGCGCGATCGGCGTGCACGCGCTGGCCTACCGCTGGATCCGCCGGCGGGCGAAGCCCCTTTTCGCGGCCGAGCTCGCGGTGCCCGCGAGCCAGGGCATCGACGCGCGCCTGCTTGCCGGCGCGGCGCTGTTCGGGATCGGCTGGGGCCTCGGCGGCTTCTGCCCGGGCCCCGCGCTGGTGTCGCTCATGTCCGGCGCGCCCAAGGCCGTCGTGTTCGTGGCGGCGATGCTCGCTGGCATGTATGTGCATCGGTTCGTCCCGGCGCCGCGCTCGCGGTAGCGTCGCGTGGCCTTTTCATCGCGCGCCCTTGCGGTGCGCCTCGATGGCGTGCTCGACGGCGCCCTGCAGCTCGCGTCCGAGCGGCGAGGCACCCGCGCGGAAGGTGTCGAGGATGGGGCGGGTGCGCTGGCGCAGCACGGCGCGCTCGGAGGCGGTGAGCTCGACGAGCTGCAGGCCCTCGTGCGCGAGCTGCGCGAGCACCTGCTTCTCGAGCGTGCGAACCCGCGGGACCATCGAGCGGGCGGACTCGGCGAGGAGCTCCGTCACCAGCCGCCGGTCGCCCGGCGCGAGCGACTCGAGCGCGCCCTTGCAGAGGACGATGATCCCCGGCTGGTACATGTGGCGGGACAGCGAGTACACGCGCGCCTGCTGATGCCACGAGGTCGCGAACATGAAGACCGGGCTCTGGTCGAAGGCCTCGACCAGGCCGGCCTCGAGCGCGGACACCGTCTCGAGGACGGAGAGGGCCTGCGGCCGGGCGCCGAGCGCGCGCCACATCCCGAGGTGGATCGGGCTCTCCTGCGAGCGCACACGCAGCCCGTGGAAATCCGCCGGCGTGCGCAGCGGCTTTTTGCCCGCGAAGCTGCGCCAGCCGACCTCGCTGAGGAAGGGCACGAGGCCGAGGCCCACCTGCGAAAAGACGCGACCGAGGAGCCCCAGCGGCCGGCCCGCGAGGACCGCGTCCACCTCGGCGTCGCTGTCGAACAGGAAGGGCAGCTCGAGCGCGTCGAGCTCGGGGACCACGCGCCCGAACGCGCCGGCCGAGCCGCCCCACGCGAAGACCTGGCCCCTGGCGCACGCCCGGGCGGTCTCGATCTCGTCGCCAGCGACGCCGCCGGGGAAGACGCGGAGCCGGACGCGCCCCTCGGTCCGCTGCGTGATGCGCCGGAGGTGGACCTCGAACGCGTCCACCCAGGGCGAGCCCTCCGGGGCTGCCACGACCAGCTTGCGCGGCGGCTCCGCCGACGCCCGCGTCGCGAGGCCGAGGCCGACGAAGACGGCGATCGCGCGCCTCATCGGAGGCCCTTTCGATGGGCTTCGATCGCGCGCTCGAGCGCGCCGAGGAGCTCGCGCCCGAGCGGCGAGGTGCTCGCGCGGAACTGGTCGAAGACGGGCCGGGTGCGCTGCCGCAGCGCGGCCCGCTCGGAGGCGGTGAGCTCGAGGAGCTGGAGGCCCTCGGCCGCGAGCTGCGCCAGCACCTGTTTTTCGAGCGCGCGCACGCGGGTCAGGGCCAGCTGCAGCTCGGCGGCGGCGAGCTCGAGCGCGATGCGCCGGTCGCCGGGCGAAAGCGAGGTGAGCGCGCCCTTGCAGAAGACGACGATGCCGGGCTGGTACATGTGCCGCGACAGCGTGTAGACGCGCGCGTGCTGGTACCAGGAGGTCGCGAACATGTAGACCGGGCTCTGATCGAAGGCCTCGACCACGCCGGCCTGCAGCGCCGAGAGCGTCTCGAGCACCGAGATCGCGCGCGGCTCGGCCCCGAGGGCGCGCCACATCGCGAGGTGCATCGCGCTTTCCTGCGAGCGCACGCGCAGCCCTCGGAAGTCCGCCGGCGTGCGGAGCGCCTTTCGGCCGGCGAAGCTGCGCCAGCCGACCTCCGAGAGCATCGGCACCAGCACGAATCCCGCGCGCTCGAAGATGCGGCCGAGGGGCGCGATCGGGCTGACCCGCAGGACCGCGTCGACCTCGGCCTCGTGCTCGAACAGGAAGGGTAGCTCGAGCGCGGCGAGCTCGGGGACCTGCCTGGCGAAGCCGCCGGCGGAGCCGGCCCAGGCGAAGAGCCTGCCCTCGGCGCACGCCCGGGCGGTGTCGACCTCGTCGCCGGCGGCCCCACCGACCACGGCGCGCACCTTGAGCCGGCCCTGCGTGCGCTCGGCCGTGCGGCGCGTAAGCGCGAGGAGGCCGTCGGCCCACGGCGAGCCCTCGGGCGCCGCGACGACGATCTTGCGCACTGGCTCGGCGGCGGCCGCCCCGGCCGAGAGCGCGAGAGCCAGCGTGAGGGCGAGCAGCGACCTCACCGGGGGCTCCCCTTGGCCCTAAGGAGCGCGTCGAGGAGCTCGCGGCCGAGCGGCGAGGCGGACTCCCGGAAGCCGCCCAGCACCCCGCGTGTGCGCTGGCGCAGCACGGCGCGCTCGGCGGGCGTGAGCTCGACGATCTGGACGCCCTCGGTCGCTAGCTGCGTGAGCACCTGCCCCTCGAGCGCGCGAAGCCTGGCGATGGACTCGCGTGTCAACTGGCCCATCAGGCCGAGGAGCAGGATGGTGTCTTGGCGCGAGAGCCCGGCGCCCTTGCAGAGCGTGACGACCCCGGGCTGGTACATGTGCCGGGACAGTGAGTACGCCCGCGCCTGGTGGTACCAGGAGGTCGCGAACATGTAGACCGGGCTCTGATCGAACGCCTCGACGAAGCCGCTCTGCAAGGCGGACAGGGTCTCGAGCACGGAGATCGCCTTGGGCCTGGCCCCGAGCGCGCGCCACATCGCGAGGTGGATGGGGCTCTCCTGCGAGCGCACCCGCAGGCCGCGGAAGTCCTCGGGGGTGCGAAGCGCCCTTGGGCCAGCGAAGCTGCGCCAGCCGACCTCGGTGAGCTGGGGCGAGAGGACCAGGCCCGCGCGCTCGAAGGCGCGAACGAGCGGCCCGAGCGAACGCTCCTGGACGATCGCCTCGGCACCTGTTTGGGGTTCGAACAGGAACGGCAGCTCGAGGGCGTCGAGCTCGGGGATGACTCGACCGAACCCCCCCGCCGAGCCGGTCCACGCGAAGAGCTTGCCCTGGGCGCACGCGCGGGCTGTCTCGACCTCGTCGCCGGCCAGCCCACCGACCACGGCGCGCAGCTTGAGCCGGCCGGAGGTGCGCTCGGTGACCTGCCGCGCGAACGCGACCACGCCGTCGGCCCAGGGCGAGCCCTCGGGCGCTGCGGCGACGATCTTGCGCACCGGCTCGGCGGCGGCCGCCCCGGCCGAGAGCGCGAGGGCCAGCGTGAGGGCGAGCAGCGACCTCACCGGCGGCTCCCCTTGGCCTTGAGGAGCGCGTCGAGGAGCTCGCGGCCGAGCGGCGAGGTGGTCTCCCGGAAGCCGTCGAGTACTCCGCGCGTGCGCTGGCGCAGCACGGCGCGCTCGGCGGGCGTGAGCTCGACGATCTGGACGCCCTCGGTGGCGAGCTGCGTGAGCACCTGCCCCTCGAGCGCGCGAACCTTGGCGACGCTTTCGCGCATCGTCCGTCCTATCAGGTCCACGATGAGCCGCCAGTCCTCGGGCGAGATGCCGGCCGCCGCGCCCTTGCAGAGCACCGCGATCGAGGGCTGGTACATGTGCCGGGACAGCGAGTACGCGCGGGCCTGGTGGTACCAGGAGGTCGCGAACATGTAGACCGGGCTCTGATCGAACGCCTCGACGAAGCCGGTCTGCAACGCCGACAGGGTCTGCAGCACGGAGATCGCCTTGGGCCTGGCGCCGAGGGCGTGCCACGTCGCGAGGTGGACCGGGCTCTCCTGTGAGCGCACCCGCAGGCCGCGGAAGTCCTCGGGTGCGCGCAGCGGCTTCTTGCCAGCGAAGCTGCGCCAGCCGACCTCGCCGAGCTGAGGGATCAGGAGGAGGCCCGCGCGCGCGACGTCCCGCCCGAAGGGCCCGAGCGGCCGGTCACGCAGGATCGCATCGGCTTCGGCCTGGTCCTGGAACAGGAACGGCAGCTCGAGCAGGTCGAGCTCCGGGATCTCCCGCGCGAAGCCGGCGGCAGATCCGCCCCAGGCGAACAGCTTGCCCTCGGCGCACGCGCGGGCGGTCTCGACCTCGTCGCCGGCGACCCCGCCTGGAACGGCCCGGACCTTGACGCGCCCCGCGGTCTGCCTGGTGATCTGCCGCGCCAGGGCGATCACGTCATCGCCCCAGATCGAGCCCTCGGGCGCCGCGGCGACGGCCTTGCGCACCGGCTCGGCGCCGGCCGCCCCGGACCAGGCGGCGATCGCGAGCGCAAGCGCCCACCTCATCGCGCACCCTTGCGGTGCGCCTCGATCGCGCGCTCGACGGCGCCCAGCAGCTCGCGCCCGAGCGGCGTCGTGCTCTCGCGAAAGAGCCGGTAGACCGGCCGCGTCTGCTGCGCGAGCGCCGCGCGCTCGGCCTCGGTGAGCGCCACCACCTGGACGCCCTCTTTGCCGAGCTGCGCGAGCACCTGCGCCTCGAGCGTGCGCACCTTGCCGACGGTGGCAGCGAGCTCCTGCCGGGCCACGTCGAGGATGAGCGCGCGGTCGGCCGGCGCGAGCGACGCGAGCGCGCCCTTGCACAGCACGACGATGCCGGGCTGGTAGACGTGCCGGGACAGCGTGTAGACGCGCGCCTGCTGGTACCACGAGGTCGCGAACAGGTAGACGGGCACCTGGTCGAAGGCCTGGACGACGCCCGCCTGCAGGGCGTTGTACGTCTCGACGACCGAGATCGCCCTCGGTTGCGCCCCGAGCAGCCGCCACATCTCGAGGTGAACCGGGTTCTCCTGCGAGCGCACGCGCAAGCCCCGGAAGTCGGCGAGCGCGCGCAGGGGCTTCGGGCCCGCGAAGCTGCGCCAGCCGAGCTCGGTCAACGGAGGTACGAGCGCGAGGCCCCTTCGCTCGAACGCGCGGCCGAGAATGGAGACCGGCGAGCCGACCAGCGACGCGTCGACCTCGCCGCTGTCTCGGAACAGAAACGGCAGCTCGAGCGCGTTCAGCTCCGGGACGACCTCCGCGAAGGCAGCCGGACTTCCCGCCCACAGCAGGACCTTCCCCTGCTGGCACAGGCGTGCCGTATCCACCTCGTCGCCGGCCAGCGCGCCGAGAAACGGGCGAATCTTGAGCCGTCCCCGGGTCTCGGCCGCGACCCGACGGGAAAAGCTCACGGCCGCGTCCCCCCACGGCGAGCCCTCCGTCGCCACGGTGACGAACTTGCGCACGGGCTCGGCCGCCACGGCGTCCGTGGCGAGGCCGAGCGCGAGGGCGAGGGCGAGCGCGCGTCTCACGGCTGGCCCTTGCGGTGGGCCGCGAGCGCACGCTCGATGGCGTCGAGGAGCCTGCGCCC
Source organism: Myxococcales bacterium (assembly GCA_023248855.1). Taxonomy (GTDB): domain Bacteria; phylum Myxococcota_A; class Polyangia; order JAHFDS01; family JAHFDS01; genus JAHFDS01. The sequence continues at coordinate 1,272 of JAHFDS010000065.1, read as the reverse complement.
CGCGGGCGTCGTGTGCTTGCGGAAGTAGGCGCGCACCGGCGCCGCCACGCGCTCCGAGAGCACGCGGCGCTCCTCGGGCGACAGCTCGAGGACCTGGCTGCCCGAGCGACGCAGCTCGGCGAGCACGGCGGCGCCCTCGGCGCGCGCGGCGGGCATGCAGCGGGGGCCGATTTCGCGAAAGGCCTCGGGTCGCAGGCCGAGCCGCGTGGTCGTGCGCGTCGCGAGCACGAGCATCCCTGGCTCGTAGAGGTGCCGGGCGTACACGTAGTAGGGCGAGTGCGCATACCAGGACGCGGCGAACATGAACACCGGCGTCTGATCGAAGCCCTCGACCACGTGGGTCTCGAGCGCGGAGAGGGTCTCGGTCACCGGCAGCGGCCGCGGCCGCGCGCCGAGCAGCCGCCACATCTCGAGCTGCTCCGGGCTCTCCGACGAGCGCACGGAAAGGCCTTGGAAGTCCGCGGGCGCGCGCAGCGGACGCCGGGCCCCGAAGCCCCGCCAGCCGGCCTCCGTGAGGACGAGGAGCTCGAACCCGGCCGCGCGCGCCAGGCTCCGCGCCTGCTCGGCGGCCGCCGACGCCATCACGGCGTCCACGTCGGCGTCGTCGTCGTACAGAAAGGGCAACGTGAGCGCCGCCAGCTCGGGCACGAAGCGCGCAAGCGACACCAACCCACCGCCGTAGCCGTCGAGCGTGCCCTTGCGCACACGCTCGAGCTGGCTGCGCTCGTCGCCGAGCGCCGCGCCGAGGATCGTCCGCACCCGCACCGGCTTCTGGCTCACGCGCTCGAGCGTGCGCACCACGGCGCCGAAACAATCAGGCCCGGCCCAGGCGGTGCCCTCGGGCGCGATCGAGCCGATGCGCACGAGCTCCGGACGCTCGGCCCCGGCCCGCGAGGACGCGAGCGCCAGCACGAGACTGACGGCGGTTGCGGCTCGACTCGGGCGCGGACCTGGGCGCCCGGCCATCAGGCGCTCCCCTGGGAGCGATCTTCGTCCTCGGGCGATCCCTCCCCGAGCACGCCGGGGAGATAGAGCTGGACGAGGCCCGCCGGCGCCACGCCGGTGACGAGGAGCCGCTCGGCGGCGGCCCGCCTCCGCTCCGGCTTTCGTCCGAGCCACGCGGCCGCGTAGCGCGCCACGTTCGCGTGCACCGCGAGCCCGCCCGCCTCGAGCTCGGACGCGGCCACCTGGAGCCTCGCAAGCGCCTGGCCGATGTGCCCGCGCTGCGTCTGCACCCCGGCCTCGACCAGCCACGCCACCCCGCGGATGGGG
>JAHFDS010000431.1 GCA_023248855.1 Myxococcales bacterium | reverse complement strand
GGATGACGTACACGCTCGGGTTGAACTCGAGCAGATACGCCGTCTCGGTGAACGGCATGATGAAGTTGGTGTCGAAGAAGCTCGTGGCCATGCCGGTCACCGCGCCGGGGTCGGGCAGCGCAGGCATCGAGCCGGGCTGGCCGGCGATGCCCTGGACCGGCACCTGCGCGACCAGAGAGAAGGCGCGGATGTCCGTTGGCGCCGGCGCGGGCACGGACATCGCCGGCGTGCGGTAGACCCGGTAGTACTCGGGCAGGTACACGCCACCCGCGGAGGCGATCTGCAGCTGCACCTGCTGGCGCGGATCGCCACCGGCGCCTGGGTCCGTGTTCACGGTGACCCCGACCGGCGCGGAGGGCGCGCTCTCGCCGAAGCGATTGCACGCCGTGACCACGTAGAAGTAGCGAGCCTGCCCCTGCGCCTGGCTCTTTCCGAACTCGCCGCTCGTCACGCCGGGCGCGACAGCGGCCGCGGCGGGCGAGCCCACGCCCGGAGGTGCCGGGAAGGGCGGGCCGATGCTCGCGGGGGCCTTCTCGGAGGTGGGCACGAACCCGCGGGGCGTCGAGCCGGGTCGCAGGAAGACGGTCGGGTTGAGCTCGATCTCGCCAGCCGAGGTCTGGACCGACTGCACGGCCATCCCGACCTTGCCATTGACCGGGTACGGCGCAGCGAAGCGCTCGCGGCCGTAGAAGTTGCGGACGAAGTCGGAGTTCGCGCGCGAGCCGAGGAACAGGTCCGTCGGCATGCCGAACTGCTCGATGACGTGATTGGTCGCCTCCTCGAGCGCGGTCTCGTCGAGGGCGTGGCCCTTCATGTCGTAGACCATGCCGGGGTCGATCTGCCGGTCGAGACCGTCGAACTGCTCACCCATGCCCGAGTGGTGCAGCGACGAGTCGCCGTGGTAGAGCGCGTTCTCGATCTGGTAGAGCAGCCAGAGGATGCCGTTCTGGTTCTCGAGCGCGATCACGTCCCCGTGCGCGGGGTTGACGAGGGTGGCCTGGTGGGACACCTCGCGCACGGTGCCGAGGTACTTGATGAGCGCGTGCTGGCGCTTGTAGATGGAGTCGGTGGCCTGCGGGAGCTCGGCCTCGCTGGCCGAAGCGACGCACCGCCGAGCGCGCGGCCGAGACCGCGGGCCCGAGAAGCGCCTTCTCGAGGACCTCGGCGAACGCGACCTCGAGCGTCTTTCCGAGCTCGCCGCCCGCCGCCTCGTCCTCGTCGTCGCCGCATGACCTGCACTCGTGCGTCTCGGCGCCGTCGAGGGACTCGGGGCGCAGCGCGCCGCCCTCGCCAGGTGCTGCCGGAGTGTCCGCGCCCTTCGCGTGACCGGTCGAGAGCGCCTTGCCGAGCTCCTCGGCGGTGGTGCCCAGACTCTTGACGACGTCGAGGTAGGTGCGCGGGTTGACCGGGGAGGGCGTGATCGCGACGTCCTGGATCCACGCCTTGACGATCCGGCTGCCCTCCTTGCGCAGGGTCTTGCCCTGGATGGAGAACCCGAGCTTGCGCTGCGCGCCGGACGCCTCGAGGCTGCACGCGAGCTCCCACGCCGCATCGGCGAGCGGATTGCCGCGATAGAGGAAGCCTTTGACGAAGAGGCCCTGGGGCGTGAGCTGCGCGACCGTGGGCTCGCCGATCTTGCCAATGGCGAGCCGCTCGACACCGGTGCCGCCCTTCACGGCGACGACATCCTGGTGGTCCCAGTTGAAGAAGCCGCGCCGGACGAAGTAATCGACGTCGAGCCCCTTCTGCACGACCTTCTCGCCCTGCAGGTCCTCGCCGTCGTCGGAGGCAATGCCCTCGATCCAGCGCTTGCCGTCGGCGTCCTCGCCGGCCTTGGCGAGCGGCATCCAGAAGGAGAAAGTCTCTTCGCGCATCGACTTGGGGCCCAGAACGCAGAAAGGGAGGGGCGACGCTCGGCGTCACCACCTCCCTTTGTGGAGGGCCTCTCTCTACAACTCAGCTTACGCGACGCGTTTCAGCCCCTGTCGCCAGATGCTGGAGGCCACGAGCACTGTTCCACTCTAGATAACAGTCAGTGCCGGGAGTGCATATTGTCTCGAAGGCCGGCGAGCGTCATGCTGGTCTTCATGGGGAAGGGGCTCTCGCTGACGCGACGTCGCCTGCTGACGACCGTCGTGCCGGTGGGGGTCTTCCTCGGGATCAGGAGACGCGCCATGACCACCATGAATACCGAACGCCAGACCTCCGAGACCACGCCGGACGCGCGCGCGCGCAATCAGGTGCGTGAGATCGAGGACGTGTACCGGTCGCCCGGGCTGCACTGGGTCGGCGACGGCTTTCGCGTTGCGGGCTACTTCTCCGCGATCCCTGACGTGGTGCGGAGGCTCAGCCCCTTCTTGCTCCTCGATTACCACGCGCCCTACGTCTACTCGCCGACGAGCGGACGGCGTGGCGTCGGCGTGCATCCGCACCGCGGGTTCGAGACGGTGACGCTCGCGTGGCAGGGCAGCGTCGCGCACCACGACAGCACTGGCGGAGGTGGTGTGATTGGCCCAGGCGACGTGCAGTGGATGACGGCCGCGTCCGGGATCCTGCACAAGGAGTACCACGAGGAGCGCTTCGCCCGGGAGGGCGGCACGTTCCAGATGGCGCAGCTCTGGGTGAACCTGCCGAGGCAGCACAAGATGGCCTCGCCGAGGTACCAGCCCATCCTGGCCGACCAGATGGGGATCGTGAACCTGCCGGATGGCGCGGGCGTCGTGCGGGTCATTGCCGGCGAGTATCGGGGCGTCAAGGGACCGGCAAAGACGTTCTCGGAGGTCCACCTGTTCGATGCGCGCCTCGATGCCGGGGGCAAGCTCGAGCTCCCGTTCCCGGCGCGGCAGAACGTGGCGGTCCTCGTGATGAATGGCGAGGTCGGGATCAACGAAGAGGTCACCGCGCGCGAGGGCGACTTCGTCCTGTTCAAGAATGCCGGGGAGCGCATCTCGATCGACGCGCACGCCGGGTCTCAGCTGCTCGTGCTCGGCGGTGAGCCCATCGACGAGCCGGTCGTGCAGTACGGCCCGTTCGTCATGAACACCGAGCGAGAGATCGCGCAGGCGATCACCGACTTCAACCGCGGCAAGTTCGGACACCTCGAGGACTGACGTGCGCAGTGCAATCAGGGGGACATCATGACGACGATCATCGGGATCTCCGGGAGCCTCCGGAAGGGCTCCCTGAACGGGCACCTGCTCGCGGCCGCGGCCGCGCTCGCACCCGAGGGTGCGCGCATCGAAGTCGCCACCATCCGTGGCATCCCGCTCTACGACGGCGACCTCGAGGCCGAGCACGGCGTGCCGGAGCCGGTGCGCGAGCTCAAGGAGCGGATCGCCGCGGCCTCGGGGCTCCTGCTGGCCACGCCCGAGTACAACAGCTCCATCCCTGGCGTCTTCAAGAACGCGATCGACTGGCTGTCGCGCCCGGGCTCGGACATCGCCCGGGTGTTCGGCGGCAAGCCGGTCGCGCTCATGGGCGCCACGCCGGGGCGCGGCGGGACCATCCAGGCCCAGGGCGCCTGGCTCCAGGTGCTACGGGCGCTCGGGACCGCGCCGTGGTTCGGGCCGCGCATGATGGTCTCGACCGCCGGCTCGCTGTTCGATGCATCCGGCCGCCTCACCGACGAGGCCACGGGCAAGCAGCTCGCCGCCTTCGTCGCGGGGTTCGTGGCGGTAGTGAAGAGGGGAGATGAGCAGGCGGTCAGGACGTCATGACCGACCCAGGTCGAACAGCAGGAACCACGCGTCGCCTTCGGCGACGACCTCCACCCCTTCTTGCCCGATGATGGCGGCGCCGTCGCCCGCGCCGAGCTGATGATCGCCGACTGCGACGGCTCCGCGGGCGACCTGGAGCCAGGCCGTGTGGCCGTCCCGGAGCACGTGCGACAGCGTGCGGCCCCCAGGAACCACCCCACGGTAGGTCTCGACGTCCTGCTGGAGCGCGACCGGGGCACCGGTCGATGCGGGGCCGGCGATCAAGGAGAGGCCTTCACCTCTGGGCGTCGGCACCTGCTGGTACAGGGGTGGCAGGCCCTTGCGAGAGGGCGCGATCCAGATCTGGAAGAGGTGGACGGACTCGGTGAGCGAGGCGTTGCGCTCGGCATGCTCGATGCCCGTGCCGGCGGAGATGTACTGGACCTCGCCGGCTCGGAGGGTCGCGCGATGGCCGAGGCTGTCCTCGTGGGTGAGCTCACCGGCGAGCACGAAGGTCACGATCTCCATGTCCCAGTGAGGGTGCAGGCCGAAGGCGCCGCCGGGCGCGATGCGATCCTCGTTGAGGACCTTGAGGGGGCCGAGCCCGGACCAGACGCGATCGTAGGTGCCGAAGGCGAAGGTGTGCCGGCTATCGAGCCACGCGGAGGTGGTGCGGTCACGCTCGGCGCCGGGTCGAACGGTGATGCCCGGGCCGGGTGGACCGCGCCTCCGCGGGATGGTCGCCATGCTCAGGCCGCGCGCGCGAGGGGGCGGGTGGCCGGCTCAGGTGCCAGCGCAGACCGGGCAGGCTCGACACGCGCGGCGAGCATCGGTCGGAAGGCGTCCCGGTAGGCCCACGCGAGGTAGAGCTCGCTGCCGAGCAGGAACGCCACCATCCCGACGCCCGGCGAGAGGAAGAGGTGGAACCCGGCGATGTTCACGATGACCGGTGCCAGCAGAGTCAGCGCGAGCGGGACGAACCTTCCGGTGAGCAGGAGCAGGCCGGCCACGACCTCGGTGCCCTTGAGGAGCGGGAACAGGTACTTCGCCGACACGAGCCCGCCCAGGAACGCCCCGGCCTCCGGCGCCACCGCCGGCTGGGGGAGGAACTGGAAGAAGCCGTTCAGGCCGAAGACCAGGAACGTGAGGCCCAGGAGCGAGCGAACGACGACGGGGAGCTTTTCGATGAGGGTGCGCATGGTGATCTCCTTTGCTGTTGATCCCATTGTGCGTCGTTGCCCCAGAGAGACTAGTCTGGGAGAATCGAACATACTGTTGACGCAGGAGCAACCGTGGATCTGAACAAGGTCGCCGTCTTCTCCCGGGTGGTCGACGCCGGATCGTTCACCGGCGCGGCCAGACACCTCGGCTTGCCGAAGTCCTCGGTGAGCCGCGCCGTCAAGCAGCTCGAGGAGGAGCTCGGCGTACGCCTGCTCAACCGGACCACGCGCCAGCTGCGCCTGACCGACGCCGGGCGCCTCTATCATGACGGCGTATCGCGTGCCCTGATCGGGCTCGAGGACGCGCGCGCCGCCGTGTCCGCGGCCGAGCGCGAGCCGACCGGCACCGTGCGCATCACCGCGCCGGTCGACCTCGCAGCGCGCATGCTGACGCCGATCCTCGGCCGCTTCGTCCGGCAGCACCCGGGCATCAAGGTCGACCTCGTGCTCACGAACCGCTACATCGATCTGGTCTCGGAGGGCATCGACCTCGCGCTGCGCGCCGGGCGGCTCGAGGACTCGACCCTCATCGTCCGGCCGCTCGGCCTCGCGGCCGGGGCGCTCTTTGCCTCGCCGGTCTACCTCAAGCGCCGCGGCGTGCCGAAGCGAGTGACCGAGCTCGGCAAGCACGACTGTGTCCTCTTCCGCCCGCAGGGGGAGCGCGCGACCTGGGAGCTCGTCGGCCCGCGCGGGCCCGTCGAGGTCGAGGTGGACGGGGCGATCCGGTCGGACGACTTCTCGTTCGTCTTCCACGCGGTGGCCGAGGGACTCGGAATCGGGATCCTCCCGCTCGGTGGGTGCGAGCGCGCCGCGCGCCTCGAGCGCGTGCTGCCCGAGTACGCGATGCGAGGCGTGCCGCTGCAGATCGTCTATCCCTCCGGCCGCTTCCTGCCCCACCGCGTCGTCCTCCTGCGCGACGCCATCGTCACCGGGATCCTCGGCGAAGACCTCGCGCGGGTGGCGTAGGTCGAGCGCACGTGGCGGGGTCAGCATCGCGCGTAGTCGATGGCGATCTCCTCGACCAGGAGGTCGACGTCATCGTCAATGCGTGGAACCGCAACATCATCCCCTGGTGGCTCCTCATCCCCCAGGGCGTGTCCGGGGCGATCAAGCGACGGGGCGGCAAGCAACCGTTCCGCGAGGTAGCACGGCACGGTCCGATTCCTCTGGGGGGTGCAGTGCTGACCTCCGCCGGGAACCTGCCGTTCAAGGGCGTCATCCACGTCGCGGGCATCGACATGCTGTGGCGAGCCTCCGAGCAGTCGATCTCCGACTCGGTCAGAAGCGCAATGGCCATCGTGGAGGAGCAGGCCTTCTCCTCCGTGGCTTTCCCTGTCATCGGCGCAGGTAGCGGAGGATTCGGTGAGGAGCGCGCGCTGGAGCTCATGCAGGGCGTGCTCGCCCGCTTCGACTCCTCCGCAATGGTCACGCTCGTGCGATTTCGCCCGAAGAAGTGAACGGGCCGCGCTCTGCCGTGGCCGCCTATCGGGCCTTGGCAGACGCGCGAGTCTTGTAGACGCAGGTCACGGTCCGACCGTAGAAGTACGTGCTGGCGTCCCGCTTCTGCGGCTTGGTCCCCGATGGAACCGTGATCTCCAGCGTGTCAGCGTCGAGCCAGCGCAGGCCGATCAGGTCGTGGC
>JAHFDS010000430.1 GCA_023248855.1 Myxococcales bacterium | reverse complement strand
CCGCAGATCGACCCCTGAGGTCACGCGCGAGCTTGCGCACCCCGGGTGTCGCGAGCACCTCGCGCACCGACGTCGCCATCGGCGCGGACCCCGGCACCGGGCGAGCAGGTGCGGTCAGAAGCGGCGGGATCGGCGCCGCCATCGGCGCCGCGGCACCGGCATGACCCGCCGAGCCGTTGCCGCCGCCGTTGCCGGAGGGCGCGACCGCGTGCGGCTTCGCCGCCTGGGCGGGCGCCTCCCCGCCGGTCGCGATGCTGATCATCACCTGGCCGACCTTGCAGATCTTGCCCTCGCCGACGTGCAGCTTCTCCACGCGCCCCGCCTTGGGCGTCGGGATCTCCACGGTGGCCTTGTCGGTCATGACCTCGACCATCGGCTGGTCCTCGCCGAGGACGTCGCCCTCCTTGACCAGCCACTTGACGATCTCGCCCTCGACCACGCCTTCGCCGATGTCGGGAAGCCGGAACTCGAAGCTCATCTCAGAACTCCATCGCGCGCTTGACGGCCTCGAGGACGCGCGGCGCATCGGGCAGGTACTCGTGCTCGAGGGTGTAGGGGAACGGCGTGTCGAAGCCGGTCACGCGCAGGATGGGCCCCTCGAGGTGCAGCATCGCGCGCTCCTGGATGGTCGCGATGATCTCGGCGCCGTAGCCGCAGGTGCGGGGCGCCTCGTGGACCACGACCGCGCGCCCGGTCTTCTTGACGCTCGTGAGGATGATGTCCACGTCGAGCGGAACCAGCGTGCGCGGGTCGATCACCTCGAGCTCGATGCCGGCGGCCGCTGCCGGCTCGACCGCCTCGAGCACCGTGTGCAGCATGGAGCCATAGGCGATCACGGTGACGTGGCGGCCCTCGCGCACCACGCGCCCCTGTCCGAGCGGGATCGTGTACTCGCCCTCGGGCACGTCAGCGCGGGACGCGCGGTAGACCCGCTTGGGCTCCATGAAGATGATCGGATCGTCCTCGCGGATGGCCGAGAGCAAAAGGCCCTTGGCCTCGTACGGGTCTGCCGGGATGACGACCTTGAGGCCCGGTGTGTGGCAGAAGTACGCTTCGGGCGACTGCGAGTGGTAGTGCCCGCCGCGGATACCGCCGCCGTAGGGCGTGCGGATCACCATCGGCGCCGAGTACTGGCCTCCCGAGCGGTACCGGAACTTCGCCAGCTCGTTGACGATCTGGTCGTACGCCGGGTAGATGAAGTCGGCGAACTGAATCTCAGGCACGGGCCGCAGGCCATAGAGCGCCATGCCGATCGCCGCGCCGATGATGCCGGCCTCGGCGAGCGGCGTGTCGATCACGCGCTCGGCGCCGAACTCGTCGTAAAGGCCGCTCGTCGCCCGGAAGACGCCGCCGAACTTGCCGACGTCCTCGCCGAGCACGACCACACGATCGTCCCGGCGCATCTCGAGCTTGAGCGCGTCGTTGACGGCCTGGATGATGTTCATCTGGGGCATTTGTCTGGCTCCTGATCCCGCTAGTGCCGCTCGAGTGCTGCGGCTAGCTGGCTGGCGAAGGCTGCTCCGAGCTCAACTGCCGTCCAACTATTGGCGGGCAGCACTAGTGGCCGGCCTGCAGCGGGTGCTTGGCGAGGTGAGCCTCGAGCTCGCGCGCCTGCTCGACGAGCTGCGGCGTCATGTGCGCGTAGACCTCGTCGAACATGGTCGAGAGCGGCGGCTTGGGCGGCGTGGCCTCGGCGCGCTTGAGGCACTCCGAGAGCTCGGCCGCGTATTGCTCACGCAGGTCATCCTCCCACGCCTGGGTCCACAGCTGCTTCCGCTCGAGGTGCTTGCAAAGGCGCATGAGCGGGTCCTTCTTCTCCCAGCGCTTGGGCTCGTCCGGATCCCGATAGACCGAGGGATCATCGCTCGAGCTGTGGGCGCCGCGCCGGTACGTCTTGGCCTCGAGGAGCGTCGGACCCTCCCCTCGGCGCGCGCGGGCCGCCGCTTCGCGGGTCGCGGTCACCATCGCGAGCAGGTCATTGCCGTCCACACAGATGCCCTTGATGCCGTAGGCGATCGCCTTCTGCGCGAACGTCTTCGACGCCGTCTGCTGTTCGCGGTTGGTCGAGATCGCCCAGCCGTTGTTGCGGCACACGAACAAGACGGGCGCCTTGAAGACACCCGCGAAGTTCAGGCCCACGTGGAACTGGCCGGTCGAGCTCGTGCCCTCACCGAAATACGCCACGGCGACCGTGTCCTTGCCGCGCAGGCGCGCTGCCATGCCGACGCCGACTGCCTGCGGGATCTGCGTGCCCACCGGCGACGAGATGGACACGTACTGCAGGCTCTTGACCGAGTGGTGCACCGGCATCTGGCGGCCCTTGACGGGATCGAGGGCGTTTCCGAACAGCTGGTGCACGAAGTCCTGCAGCGGGTACCCGCGCCAGAGCGCGACGCCGGGCTCGCGGTACGACGGGAACACCCAGTCGTCGTCGCGCAGGCCATAGGCGACCCCGAAGTGCGTGGCTTCCTCACCGGTCGAGGTCATGTAGAAGCCGAGGCGCCCCTGGCGCTGCAGGCGCAGCAGGCGATCGTCGAGCACGCGGATCTGCACCATGCCCGCGTAGAGCCGGCGCAGATCGTCGGGCGGAATGTGCGGATCACGCTCCGGGTGCACGATCTGGCCCTGGTCGTCGAGGACCGAGAAGAGATGATCACTGCTCGCCGCGGGCTCGCGGGGCTGGTCTCGCATTGGCGATTTCCTCGAGGGCGCCGGCGCGGCGCGACGACGCGACGGTACTGGTTTGCACCGACAAGTCAAGCCGATCTGGTGGCCAGGGCGCCGCAGATCAAGGCCTCGTGGCGCCGATGCGGGGGCGCTCGAAAATTCGCGATTTCGACTGAACCTATCGCGGCGCCTGCTGCGCTGCGGCAGAAGGCGGCGGTCCCAGCGTGACGCGCAGGGTGCGATGCTCGACGCCCGCGGCGGCACAGGCGGCCTCCACGGCCTTCTGGCGCGCCGCGTCAATCTTCCGTGTCGAGATGACCAGCACCTGGGCGCCACCGTCGTCGAGCACCCGCGCGAGGTCCTGCGACGTGCCGAGCACTGGCAGTCCGAGCACCTTCTTGCCGACCTTGTGCGGGTCGTCGTCGATAAAGCCCACTGGCTCGAGGGCGAACCCAGGGTTCGAGCGGAGCTCTCGCACCAGGATCTCCCCCCCATCGCCGGCTCCGTAGACGAGCGTCTGCCGGCCGCCGTGCCCCCGGCCCACGACCCAGTCACGGATGAGCCGGAAAGACACGCGCGAGCTGGTGATGGCGAAGAGGAGCAGGAGCGCCGCGACGACGTGCACGACCCGCGAGAACTCGAGGGGTCCCAGCCACCACCGACACAGGAGCGAGGACACCAGCGACGCAAAGACGACCGTGCGCAGGATCCGGGCAGTGTCTTCGAGAGTCGCGTACCCCCAGAGCCCACGGTACAGACCCGTGGCCAGGAACGTCAGCTCGCTGGCGGTGACGACGATCGGCACGGTGCGCAGGAAGTCGTGGTAGGCGGCGGGCGGCAACTCGCCCTCGTAGTGCAGGAGGAACGCGCCGTAGTAGGCGAGCAGGAGCGCGGCGAGGTCGAACAGCACCTCGAACACGCGTCGTTTGTAGGCGAACTCGGCCAGCGTCGGCACGAGGGCGCGACCAGGCGCCTCGGCGGGCCCATCGACGCGACGGTAGACCTGCACGCCTGCCACGAACACCACGCCAACGAGCAGGAGCAGCAGGATACCGGGCAGAAGGGCGACGGCCACCGGCGTGGGCAGCCGATGGGCGCCGAAGGCCATCGCGCCACCGATCGCCGCCAGGAGCCACAGGAGCAGGACGGCGCCGCGCTCGGACAGGCCGAGCGCCACGAGCCGATGCGACGTGTGATCGCGGCCGCCCATCGAGACCGGGCGGCGGTAGGCCTTGCGCATCACCGTCACGAGCGCGGTATCGAGGATGGGCAGGAGCAGGAGCATGAGCGGTGTACCGAGCACCGCGAGCACGTTGCGCGAGCGGTCCACCGCGGAGAGCAGGGACAGCGTGGCGAGGCAGAAACCCAGGAACTGCGAGCCGCAGTCGCCCATGAAGATCGACGCCGGGTTGAAGTTGAAGACCAGAAAGCCGAGCGCCGCGCCGCCGAGGGCGGCCGACATGATGGCGAGGGGCGCTTGCCCTGAGGTGACGAACAGCAGCGTGACGAATGCGCTCGCGATGACCGCCACGCCGGCCGCGAGGCCGTCCATGTTGTCGAGCAGGTTCACCGCGTTGGTGATGCCGACGATCCAGAAGATCGTGACCCCCTGGTTGAGCAGGGCATTGCCCGTCCACGGCAGGGACGCTCCGAACGTGGTGAACGCGGTGGCGGCGCTGATCTGGACGATCAGCTTCGCGTAGGGCTTGAGCTGGACCAGATCGTCGACCAGGCCCAGGGCGAACATGGCGCTCGCACACACGACGAGCAGCGCGTCCCCCGCGACCTCGCGCATGCCGAAGAGGAGCCAGCCCCCCACGAAGGCGCCGTAGATGGCGACCCCGCCGAGCAGCGCCGTTGGCCGCTTCGACCAGCGGTCCGGGCGCGGCGACGCCACGACGCCCATGCGCTGCGCGGCCGCCCGGACTGCAAAGGTCGCCGCGAGGCTCGCCAGCAGGGCGAGCCCGAACGACCAGGCGATGTGATGAACCACCTCCTCGGATCCTACACCGCTGGGCGCCGGGATGGCCCAGATCCGGACCCGTGGACACCGAACCCCAGATCGAGCGGCCTGATTACCTCGGCGTGCGCTTGGCGGATGTCGGCCAGCTCTCGCTCGGCGCGCCACGGGCCGAGCCGGTCTCGGGCATCTGCGCGGTGCTGGCCGAGACCGATGTCATCAACATGGTCTCGCGTGGCGTCTCGACCGCCGAGATCCTGCGCGGCATCCACGAGTCGGTCGCCCAGCGCCTCGCCAAGCTGCTGCGCGGCGTAAGGGCCAGCTCGCCCGTCCTCGTCACCGGGGGTCTGGCCTGCGACGAGGGCCTGCGTGAGCGCCTCGCCGAGCGCACCCGCGACGGCGGTCCGCCCCTCGAGATCCTGTCGCATCCGCGGTCAGTGCACGCCGGCGCGCTCGGTGCCGCGCTCTGGGGCGCGTTCCGCCACCGAAAGCTCCACGACCGCCCGGCGCCGGAGCTGGCCGCCGGGTGAATCCGGTCACGGCAGCTGGAGGCCGACCAGGGCGAAGTCGCTGCCGTCCTGCTGCGTCCACAGGAGGGCCGGTCGGGTCTCGCCCTCGGGCGTGGCGCCCGCGAGGTAGCCGCGAGCGCGGTTGGCCGCGGTGGCGAGGCCAAGCCAGCGACTCCAGGCGTGGCCGTTCCAGAACGTGTAGCGCACGGTGTCGTCCTGGAAGATCGCGACAAGCACGAGCCCCGTGCCGTAGCGGCCGAGGAACAGGCCCGAGCGCACCCGCGAAGGGTCGGTCGCCGTCGGGGTCGGGATGACGTCGCCGTCATCGAAGGCCACCGCATCGCCGGGCCGCTTGATGCGGTGCTCGAACGAACCGCCCCTGAGCCGGCGGACGGCGTGCACGCGCCCGACCAGGTCGATGGCCGCCCAGTCGTCGAGGTCGAAGTCCGCCTCGCGCGCGAACACCACGGCGGGGGGCACCGGCGGGCCCGCCGCCGGCTGCGCGGGCAGCCAGCCCCCCGTCGCGGGTCGGGTCACGAGGAGCACGTTCGTCGGATCGCTGCCAGGGCCGCCGTCCTCGCAGAGGTGATAGACGGTGCCCTCGCTCTCGAGGAGCAGGCGCGCGTTGATGGTCATCGAGACGCACCAGAGCACGCTCTGGTGGTAGAGCATGTTGTCGAAGCGCGTGCTGCCGCTGTCGTCGACGTCGCTCTCGTAGATGATGATGTCCCCGGTGCCGCAGTTCGTGAGCGGAGGGGTGGAGGGCGTCCGGATCCAACCGGTGGCGTCGATGACGTGGCCGCTCGCGGTGACCAGCGTGGCGGCGCCGTCGGGATCGTCGCCCTGGCCCGAGTTGACCTCGCGCGGCGCGCCGAACGTGAGGTGCCCGGCCGTGGCCACGGCCTTGACGTGGTAGCGCGTGCGGGCGCTGCCGAGGGCTCCCTGCGTGATGTGCATGACGTCGACGACACCGAGCCGGCGAGACGACACCGACAGGTTGCGCCCGTCGCCCGAATTCGCGAAGGGCAGGATGAGCTCCTCGCCCTCGGTCCAGGTGCGGAAGTCGCTCGAATGGCGGGTGAGGAGCGAGGTCGGGCGCGCGCTCGAGTCGTAGAACAGCCACCACTCGCCCGTCGTCGGCACGAAGGCGAGGTGGGTCTGCTGGCTGTGGCCGCTGGCGCTCGAGATCGTACCGGCGCTCGCGAGGACCACCGGATCGAGCACGCGGTGGACCTCGACGGAGGCCTCGGCGCTCCGCGCGGGCGCCGAGCTGGTCGCGCGCACGTGGTAGGTCCCCTCCTCGAGCGGCGCCAAGTAGACCCCGTCGGCCGTGATCGTGCCGCCCCCGGGCTCGACCACCGACCAGGTGATCGCGGCGCCCGCGGTGCCCGTCCCGGTCGCGCGGAACGCGAGCTCGGTGCCCGCCAGCAACGTGGTCGCCAGCGG
>JAHFDS010000429.1 GCA_023248855.1 Myxococcales bacterium | reverse complement strand
CCGAGGTGGCGGCCCGGCAGAAGGCGCACGAGGCCGAGGTGGCCAGGCTGCGCCGCGAGGCACACCGCGAGCTGGTGCGCGAGAGCAGGCTCGGCGAGCCCTCGCGCGGCATGCAATGGGCGAGGCACATCAAGGACCCGCGCATCCGCCTGGCGGTCCTGATCGGCGTCGGCGTGGTCCCACTTGCGCTCGTCCTCGGCTCCACGCGCGCGAGCTGGTGGTACAACGTCGGTGTCCTCCTCACCCTGATCGTGTCGTTCCTGTTCCTGCCCCCTGGGTGGGTGAGCGTCTTCCGCCGCTAGACCTCGCCGCAGTGAAGATGATGCGTTCAAGTCGCCGAAAATCCCGTGGCGAGGTACTACGTGGCGGGCCGCCGGGCCGCCCCAAGGCCCGCCACAGGGACCCGCGCAGCCTGAGGGCGGAGCGGGAGAAAACAGCTAGTGCCTCGCCCCGCCAGCACTGGCCACCAATCAAGACCACTGCGGCGAGGTACTAGGAGGAGAGCCTTGTCGCAAGAGGTCGCGCTGGAGGTCGTGGTGGTGGGCATGGCCGGGCTGCTCCAGGCCATCGCCGAAGCCGGGCTCGAGTGCATCGAGGCCAAGCAATTCCAGACCGGAAAGGGCAAGCACGCGGTCGACCTCGTCGTGACCGACGAGGCCGGCACGCAGGTGGGCATCCAGGTCGACTCGAAGACCCAGAAGGCCACGTTCATCACGCACGGCGACGCAGCCAGGCGCGGCACCGCGCTCGCGCACCGCATCGCGCAGCGCTACGCCTACGCGCGCGTGGTGGAGGAGCTGAGGCGCAAGGGCTACCGGATCGGCACGGAGCAGAAGCAGCCCGACGGCAGCATCAAGCTGGTCGCGCAGAGGTGGAAGTGATCATGGGCGACAAGACGGAGATCGAGGTCACCATCGGCGCCGACGGCACGGTCCGCATCGTCACCCACGGCCTGCAGGGCCAAGCCTGCTTGGCCGAGACGGCTGAGCTCGAGAAGGCGATGGGCACCGTGCTCAAGCGCGACAAGACGAGCGAGTTCTACCAGACCGCGCAGGCCGGCAAGACCAAGGTGGGCGACCGGTGAGCGCGTCCGCGGCCACCGATCTTCAACCTGGCCGGAGCGCCCTGGCCACCCGGGCGCCCACACGGGCGTTGTCCTCGAGCAGGGCCAGATTCGCGCGGATGGTGGCACCCGCCGAGCGTCGACCGAGCTCGGCGAGCAGAAAAGGTGTCAGCGCGTGGCCCTGTACGTCGCGCGAGAGCGCCGCCTGCGCGGCCTCGTGGATCCAGTCGGATACCCGCTCGTGCGGGATCTCCGAGGCCGTCGGCACCGGGTTGCAGAGCAGGACCCCGCTCCGGCCCAGGCGCAGGTGCGCCTTGATGTAGCGCGCTGCGTCGTCGGGCGAGGCGACCTTCCTGTCCACCGCGAGGCCCCCGCTCTCGCGCGAGTAGAACGCCGGGAACTGCGCGGTCCCGAGCCCCAGCACCGGCACGCCCCAGGTCTCGAGCCACTCGCGGGTGCGGCGCAGATCGAGGATCGCCTTGGCGCCCGACGACACGACGCACACGGGGATCGACGCCAGCGCCGGCAGGTCGGCCGAGATGTCGAAGCCGTCGCCCGGGTGCACGCCGCCGATGCCGCCGGTCGCGAACACGTGGATGCCGGCCTGCTCGGCCGCCCACAGGGTCGTCGCGACCGTGGTGGCGCCGAGCGTTCCGTCCGCGAGAACCAGCGCGACGTCGCGCAGGCTCACCTTGGCCACGCCGCGCTCGGTGCCGAGTCGCTCGCGCAGCGCCGCATCGATGCCGATCCGTACCGCGCCGTCGGCGAGCGCGATCGTCGCCGGCACCGCGCCCTCCTCGCGCACCAGCGCCTCGAGCCGCGCCGCGAGCGCGAGGTTCTGCGGGTGCGGGAGCCCATGCGCGATCACCGTGCTCTCGAGCGCCACTACCGGCTGCCCCCGCCGGAGCGCGTCGGCCACCTCGTCGGCCATCACGAGCGCGGTCATCGCGTCCTCCTGCGAACCTCGTCCACGAAGGCCTCGAACACGGGCGCACCCGCGGCGCGGCCGGGCACGTTGCCCGGCAACCACTCGGGGTGCCACTGCAGCCCGACCATCCATTCGCTTTCGCGAATTCGTTCGATGCCCTCGACGACGCCGTCTTCGCGCGAGCGCGCGACCACCGCGCAGCCGGTGCCGGGGCGGTCGATCGCCTGGTGGTGCACGCTGTTCACGGTCAGCTCGAGGGCCTGATAGACCTCGTGCACCCAGGATCGCGGCTCGAGGATCACGGCATGGCCGTGGTCGTCGTAGGTCTCGGCGTCGCGGTGCACGCCGGCGCCCTCGAGGTGGGTCGTGATGTCCTGATGCAGCGTGCCGCCGAGCGCGACGTTGAGCAGCTGCGCCCCGCGGCAAAGCCCCAGGATCGGCATCCCGCGCGCGCGGCACCGCTCGATGAGCGCGAGCTCGTAGGCATCGCGCCGGGGATCGCCTGGCCATCGACCATCGGGCGCCGGGTGGCTGTACGAACCCGGCGCGACGTCGGCGCCACCCGACAGCAGCAGGCCATCGATCTGCTCGGAAAACGGCGCGACGGCTGCAGCCCGATCCTCGATCCACGGCGACAGATCGGGCACCACGACCGGCGTGGCGCCGGCGCGCACGAGGCCCCCGAACAGCGACTCCTCGACGTACTGCAGCGTCTTGCCGATGTAGAGGGCGCGGCCCGGCTTCGGGTACGAGAAGTTGATCGTGACGCCGATGCGGAGGGGCTTCGCCATGCGTGGGCAGTATGCCATTCTCGGCGCGTGCCGACCTACGTCGACGTCCTCGTGGAGCCGCACGCGGACTGCCCCGACGGGCTCACGCTGCGCTACAAGGCCGAGGATGCGCCGCGTACGGTCACGCGCGTCGTCCATCCCGACAGCGGCGCCGTCTGCCGCGTGACCGGTCGAACCCGCGCCGGCGAGGTCCCCGCGCGCGCGGTCACGGTCGAGGACTCGGGCTCCGGCACGGCGATCCTCGTCTTTGGCGCCGAGCTCGGCCTGTGGCTGGCGCCGGAGGCCGTCGGCGACGCATTCGCAGAGCCGTATCTCTTGATCGCCCCCGAGGACGTCCTCGGCTGACCGAATGCCCTAATCTCAGCCGCCCGTCACTTCCTTGCGCACGATCGCCGCGCCGTCGACCAGCGCGCGCAGCTTCTGGGTCGCGCACGCGCGTGGCAGCTGCTTCATGCCGCAGTCGGTCGTGAGCGTCACGCGCTCCGGTGGAACGATCGCGATCACCTTGCGGATGCGCGCCGCCACCTGCTCGGCGTCCTCGACCTCGAGCGAGCGGACGTCGATCACGCCCGCGTGGACGCCCTTGTCGCTGGGCAGATCGCGCAAGATCGCCACGTCCTCCATCTCACGGCACCCGAAATCGAGGACGAACGCACCCACCTGGACATCGAGGTAGTGTCCGAGCACGCGCCCGTAGCCGCCCTGCGTCAGGCCATGCATGCGGTTGCCCCAGGCGTTGCCGAGGCAGAAGTGCCACGAGGTCTGCACGAAAGCGGGGATCCCGACCAGCGTTCGGTTGACGACGTCGCGCACCCACGCGAAGTCGCGCTCGCCAGACAGGTTCGGGATCCAGGCGCCGAGGTCCTCGAGCTGCACGTGCCGGCAGCCGGCCGCGACGAGGTCGGCGATCTCCTCCTGGAAGATCCCCGCGAGAGCGTCCGCGAGCTGGTAGCGGTCCTTGATCGGGCCATCCTGGAAGTGCGCCAGCGTCGAGAGCTGCACCGGGCCGGCGCCCACGCAGGCCTTGATCGGGCGGACCGTGTTGGCCTGGGCGCGCACGAATAATTCGGCCAGCCGGATGGGTCCGCGCCTGAGCGGCCCGCGCACCGCCACGCCGCCCGCCTCGTCGAGCGAGAACACATCGTGGCCCTTGGCCTTCGACCGCGCCGGGTGCGGCAGCTTCTCCTTGCCGAAGCCCTCGATGCGCTCGAGCCAGTACCAGAGGAACGAGCCGATGCCCATCCCGTAGTCGTCGAACCACATCTGCCCGTCGGCGAGCAGATCGAGCCCGGCGCGCTCCTGGTCCTTGATCACGGTACGGACGGCGTCCTCGAACGCCTCCTCGTGGTGCACGAGCTTGAACGCCTCGCGGATATCGCGGCCGTCGAGCTGGTGGGTGAACCAGCGCGGGCGCGGGTAGGAGCCGACCATCGTGGTGGGGAGGATGGGCAGGGTCATCTGCCCAGGGTAGCCGCTTCTCGGCCCCGATGATTCGCGAGCCGCCAGGTTCGGAGGGTCCGAACTACTTCTTGTCGCCCTTGCCCTCGCCTTCGCCCTCGCCCTTGCCGCCCCCCTTGCCCTTGCCGCCTCCCGAGCCGTGCTCGCCGGTGCCGCCGCCCTTGCCGTCGGCTGCCTGCTTGGCGACGACGAGGTCCTTCATCTTCGCGTAGGTCGCCTTCGGCACGATCTTCTTCGAGAGCAGCTGGTCCTTCTTGGCGTAGGGCCGCCCCTCGATGATCTTCTTCGAGTACGCGACGCCGATGCCGGGCAGCGCCTTGAGCTCGTCCTCCGAGGCGGTGTTGAGGTCGACCAGCGGCTTCTTCTCGTCCTTGGCCGCCTTGCCGGCCTTGGCCTCCTTCTTGTCCCCGGCCTTGGCCTGCCAGGCGAGCGCATGCGATGGAAGGGCGAGCGCGATGAGCGCCACGAACAGCACACGGAACGCGAGCTTCATGAGAAGGCCTCCTCTTCGGCTGGAGCATACACCGGTGCTACGATCGAGCAGAGCCGTGTCGCGGGCACTCCAGAAGGGAAAACCGATCGACCCGCTGACGCTCCTGCAGGCGTACGCGCAGGGCTACTTCCCGATGGCCGATTCGCGCACCGGCAAGCTCGCCTGGTACACGGCCGATCCCCGCGGCGTGCTCGACCTTGGGGCCTTCCACGTGCCACGGCGGCTCGGGCGCACCGTGCGCCAGGGCAAGTACGAGGTCCGCGTGAACACCGACTTCGAGGGGGTCGTGCGCGGGTGCGCGGGCCGCGAGGACACCTGGATCAGCGAAGCGATCGTGCAGTCGTATCTCGCGTTGCACCGGCTCACCTACGCGCACTCGGTCGAGAGCTGGCTCGGCGGCGAGCTGGTCGGGGGCCTTTACGGGGTCTCGCTCGGCGGTGCGTTCTTCGGGGAGTCGATGTTCGCTCGCGCCACCGATGCGTCCAAGGTGGCGCTCGTGGCGCTGGTCGAGCGGCTGCGCGCCCGCGGCTATGCGCTGCTCGACACCCAGATGGTGACCTCGCACATGGAGCAGTTCGGCGCGACGACCATCCCGCTCCACGCGTACCTCGAGCGCCTCGACACGGCGCTGCGGCTACGCTGCCTCTTTGCCCCGTGAGGAGCCAGCACCGCCGCTACTTGGTGGCGGCGCCGGTGCGGCGTGCGCGCCAGTACTCGAGGGCGATCGGCATCACCGAGATGAGGATGATGGCGACCACGACCAGCTGGAAGTTGCGCTTGATGGTCGGGATGTTGCCGAACTTGTAGCCTGCCACGAGGAACAGGGTCACCCAGGCGATCGCGCCGGTGACGTTGAACATGAAGAAGCGCGAGTAGCGCATCTTGCCGACGCCCGCGACGAACGGCGCGAACGTGCGCACGATCGGGACGAAGCGCGCGAGGATGATGGCCTTGCCTCCGTGGCGCTCGTAGAACTCCTGGGCGCGGAGCAGGTGCGCCTTGCGCAACCAGCGCGAGTCATCGCGCCGAAAGACCGCCGGCCCGATACGCAGACCGATCGCGTAGTTCACGGCATCGCCGATCACGGCAGCGGCAATGAGCAACACGCCGCACTCGACGACCCCGAGCGGGAAACCCGACTGACCGGTCAGCGCCCCGAGCGCGAAGAGCAGCGAATCGCCGGGCAGAAACGGTGTCACGACGAGGCCGGTCTCGCAGAACACGACCGCGAAGAGGGCCGCGTAGAGCCAGGCTGCGCCGAGCTTCTGGCCGCCGCTGGTCAAGCACTCGGGGAGGTGCTGGAAGCACCAGAGGCCATCCTTGAGGAGGTTCATGGTCGGCGGAGTTTCGTCGAAATCCTGCAGATCATCCAGTCCCGTCACCAGAGAAGGGTCCGCGAGAAGTTGCGCGCAACTTTGTACTGGTGCAGCCGATATCACCCTCATGGACCTCAGGGACGCCCGCTGCAGGACCCCAGGGACAGGGCCTTTCGAGGCCGCTTGCCGCCCTGGACGGCATCTGGTACGCATCGCGCCGATGTACCGGCTGGTCGGAGTGATCGGGATTACGTGTCTCCTGGGCTGCAAGTCGACGCCCGTGAACAACTTCTGCAAGGAAGACGCGGACTGCAACATCCCGGGCGGCAAGCGTTGCATCAAGAGCTGGTGCGCGCTCGAGGCACCGGACTGCGCTGGCACGGGCTTGCGTTACTGGAACGGTGAGGGGGACTTCGCCTTCCGCGGCCGCTGCGTGCCAAAGGAACATCTGGGCGGTGGAGGCATGTCCGGCGCGGGAGGCGGGGGCGGAAGTGGGGGCGCCGGTGCCGGAGGCGAGGCAGGCACGGGTGGAGCTGGCACCG
>JAHFDS010000428.1 GCA_023248855.1 Myxococcales bacterium | reverse complement strand
CAGCCCGCCAGCGCGCGGCCGCGGCCCTGGCGCGCTGCCTGGTCGCTCGTGCCGCCCACGGCCCCGTGGCCGTGTTGCTCGACGACGCGCAGGCTCTCGATCCCATCTCGCTCGACGCGCTGGAGCTCGCCGTGGCGGACGCCGAGGACGTGCCGCTCTGAGTCTGCCTGGCGGCCCGCCCGGAGCTCCTCGCCGCGCATCCCGAGCCTGGCGTGCGCGCCGGGCGCCGGTCGCGGCACACGCTGGAGCCGCTCGATCGAGTCGCCGTCCGAGCGCTGCTGGCTCGCCTGCTCGAGCCCGTCGAGCTCGTCCCCGAGGAGGCGATCGAGCGCATCGTCGCGCTCACGCAGGGCATCCCGTTCTACCTGGTCGAGGTGGCGGAGGCCTTGCGCCTCGGCGGCGCGCTGCGCCAGCGGCCGAGCGGCGGCTGGTACCTCGCGTCGGAGCACCTCGAGCAGCTGGCCACCACGCCGCTCGCCGATCGGCTTGCAAGCCGGATCCTCGGCCGGCTCAGCGAGCCCCTGGTGGCGCTGGCGCTCCTGTGCGCCGTGCTGGGCGAGGAGGTCGCAGCGGAGGAAGTGGCTCGGATGCAGGCGGCCCTGGACGGGGTCGCGGCCGGCGGGACCGACATCGACGCGGGGGTCGGCCTCGAGCGCCTCGCGCGCGCCGAGCTCCTCGAGCCCGTGCATGCCGGGCGGTCCCGCTTCCGTCACCGGCTCCTGCAGGAGGCGGTGCTCGCGCGGACGCCACCCGCGCTGCGGCGGCGTCTGCACGAGGCAGCCTTCGAGCTCCTGCGGGCTTCTGCGCGCGGCCCCGCCGAGCGCCTCCGCCTGGCCCGCCACGCCGCGGGCGCCGAGCGAACATCCGAGGCGGCCGCGATCTACCTGCACCTCGCCGAGAGCGCCCGCCGCGCGTATCGGGACGTCGAGGCGGACCAGCGCTACACGACCGCGCTCGAGCTTTTCGCCGAGGACGATCTGCCTGCTCGCCGGCGCGCGCTGGAGGGCAGAGGACGCGTGCGCTACCGGATCGATCGCCGCGACGAGGCGCTGGCGGACCTCGCGGCGGCGCGCGCGCTGGCCGAGCGGACCGGCGACCGCCGCGGCGTCCTCGAGCTCGCGCTCGACGAGGTCATGGTCCTCGACTGGTGCGAGGCGTACCAGCGCTGCGACGAGGCGCTCGCCTCGCTCGCGGACGGGGTGGCCGCGCTCGGGGATCCGATGATCGTGGCGCGCTACGGCATGCGGCTCGGCGTGGCGCACGTGCGCATGGAGCGCTGGGGCGAAGCGGTGGTCTGCCTCGAGGAGGCGGCCAGAGCAGCCGGCGCGCTCGGCGACGACGAGACCGCGGTGATCGCGCTCCTCCTGCTGGCGCCGTCGCTCGTGATCCAGGGGCGGCTCGACGAGGCCGAGCGCCACTTCGAATCGGCGGTCCTGCTGTGCGAGGCGCGCCAGGACCTGATGCACCTGGCGGCGACCCTGGGGAACCGCATCTATCTCTGGATCAAGCGGCTGGACGAGGAGCGCGCGCGTGCCGACGCCGCGCGCGTCCGCGCCATCGCCGCGGAGCTTGGCAACGCGGAGTTGCTCTGCCAGGTGCACAGCAACATGGCCCTCTTCTTCTTCTGCCAGGGCGACCTCGAGCCGGCGCTGGCGGAGGCGCGGCGGGCGCGCGCGCTCGACCGTCCGCCGGGCGCCGAGTACGCGCTCCTCATCGCGCGCATCGCCGCGGCCTGCGGGGACGTCGCGCTGGCCTCGGAGCACTGCGCCTGGATCCGTTCCCACATCGCCGAGGCCACGCTCAGCCCCTCCGAGCACGCGCTCCTCGGGATGGTCGAGGGATGGCTGCCGTCGATGCGCCGTGCCGAGGGCCATCCCGACTGGGCCCAGATCGTGGCTGCGGTCGATGCTGTCCGGGTGCTGGAGGAGGCGGCGGAGGTCCGCGTGTTCGCCGCGGCCGCGGCGCTGGAGCTCGGCGATCGCGGCGAGGCCACGCGCTGGCTCGCGGACGCTCGACGGCACGCCAGCCGCGGCGTGTTCGCGCCGCTCCTCGCGCGCCTGGCCCAGCGGCTCTCCGAAGAGCCCCGATGAGCCGGCGGCGCCGTCCTGCGAGCCCCCCGAAGGCCGCGCCGAACGTTCCCCGGGGTCCCGTGGAATGGCTCCCGGTCGCCACGATCGGGGTCTCGGCGTTCCTGCTGTTCCAGGTCCAGCCGCTCATTGCGCGGCGCATGCTCCCGGCGTTCGGCGGCAGCGCCGTGGTGTGGGTGACGGCGCTGCTGTTCTTCCAGGTGGTCCTCCTCTTCGGATACGCCAAGACCCACTGGCTGCTCGCGCGGCTCGGCACGCGCGGGCACCGCCGCGTCCTTCTCGGATTGCTCGCGGGCTCGCTGGTCTGCCTGCCGCTCGGCGTGCCGCTCGAGCTCGGCGCCGAATGGCCCGCGCCATTGCGCCTGTTCCTCCTGCTCGGCGTCTCGGTGGGGCCGCCCTACCTCGTGCTCGCCTCGACGAGCCCGGTCGTGCAGCACTGGATCGCCGCTCGCCCTGAGGGAGCGAAGAGCCCCTACGGGCTGTACGCGGTCTCGAACGCCGGCTCGCTGCTCGGGCTCCTGTCGTACCCGCTCTTGCTCGAGCCCACGCTGGGCCTCGCGGCCCAGGCCAGGCTGTGGTCGGCAGGCTATGTCCTCTACGCCATCCTCCTCGCCCTGACCGCCGCGCGGCTGCCGGCGGGATCCGGACATGCCGCGCCGCTCGGCCGCACCCCGAAGCTCGGGTTGCTCCTGCGCAGCGCGATCCCGTGCGCGCTCCTCGTGGCGGTGACCCGGCACCTCACCGAGGAGGTCTCGAGCTTTCCGCTGCTCTGGGTCCTGCCCCTCGCGCTCTACCTCGCGAGCTTCGTGCTCTGCTTCGCCGCGCCGCGATTGGCCGCGCGGCGACCCGTGGCCAACGCGATGACGCTGGCCGCCGCGGGCGCGCTCCTTCTTCGCCACGTCCGCCTGTTCGAGCCGGGCTTGATCCTGGACGTGCTCGTGGCGAGCGCCGCGTTGTTCCTCGTCTGCGTGGCCCTGCACGGCGAGCTCGAGCGCCGCAAGCCTCCGCCCGCCGAGCTCACGGGCTACTACCTCTACCTCTCGCTCGGTGGGTGCGCCGGGGGCACGCTCGCCTCGCTCGGGGCGCCCCTCGTGCTCTCGGGGCTGACCGAGCTGCCGCTCAGCCTACTGGCCGCGGCCTGGCTCGTCTTCGCGCCGGCGGTCTCGCGCCCGCGCCTGCGGCGCGTGCTGGGCGCCACCCTGGGGGCTGCTGCGGGCTTGACCTGCCTGGTGGAGGAGACCCGCATCCGCCTGCCCTTTCCGACCTGGCGGCCGCCGCTCGAGATCCACCGGGCGCGGAGCTTCTACAGCACCTACCGCATCGAAGACGAGCCGGCCTGGGAGGACGAGGAGCTCACGGTGGTGGCGGCCCGCATGCTCCGCAATGGCTCGACCATCCACGGCGGCCAGGCTCGCGACGCGGCGGGCCAGCTCATGCCCATCACCTACTACCACGAGCGCACGCTGGTCGGCTTCGCCATGCAGCGCCTCGAGCCGCGCCGGGTCGCAGCCGTGGGTCTCGGCGCTGGCGTGCTCGCCGTGTACGGCCGCCCCGGCCAATCCATCGACTTCTTCGAAATCGATTCCCTCGACGTGGCGCTGGCGAGCCGCTGGTTCGACAACCTGCAGAGCTCGCGGGCCACCATCCGTCACCTGGTGGGCGACGCCCGGCTCTTGCTGCGGCGGCAGCCGGCCCGGTCCTACGACCTCATCGTCCTCGATGCCTTTTCCGGAGGCGCGGTCCCCCTTCACCTGCTCACGCTCGAGGCCCTCCGGGAATACCTCGGAGTGCTGGCACCCGGCGGTGTGCTGCTCTTCCACATCTCGAGCCATCACGTCGACCTCGGCCCCGTGCTGCTAGCAGCGGCCGAGGTTCTCGATCTCGCGTACGCGTTCGACATCTCGCCCGACGACCTCGGAAACCGAAAGGCCGACGCCTACTGGGTCGCGCTGACGCCGAGCGCGGCGACGCGCCAGCGCCTGCTCGCGGGAAGGCCCTTCCGGCGGCCCACGAGCGAGCGTCGCGTGCTCTTCACCGACGACTTCGCCAGCCTCTGGCCGGTCCTCGCGCTGTCCTGGAGGAGCCTTCCTTCACCCTGAGGGCGAGCGCCTCCGGTGGCTTCCCCATGACAGAGCGGGATGGCTCGAGTGGCGCGAGAATGGCTCGAGGACGACGTGAAGTGGCGTGATCATGACGTCATCAGCCTCTACCGCAGCGACTCGACGACCAGTTTTCAATGACTTCCCCTCTGGCACTGGATTCGCTCTATCCCCGCCCAGAGGGGCGTAATGAGCCATACGATTCGCATACTGGGTGTTCTGGGGCTCGGGCTGGTTGTGGGTTGTGGGAGCCCGGGTCAGGAGTCTCCTCACACTGGAGCGACCCGCTCCGCCCTCATGGCCAACGGTCTGAAGAACGGCCTCAAGAATGGGCTCAAGAACGGCCTCAAGAATGGGCTCAAGAATGGGCTCAAGAATGGGCTCAAGAATGGGCTCAAGAATGGGCTCAAGAATGGGCTCAAGAATGGGCTCAAGAACGGCCTCAAGAACGGATTGAGGGACGGGCTGCGGGAGGATCCCGACAGCCTGGAGCTCCTGACGTACCTGGTCAAGGCGATGTCCGAGCCAGAGGAATCTGTCGAGCTGGTGTTCTATGACGAGGAGACGGGCACGTGGGAGCCCTGGCTGGACGAGAGTGGCGAGCAGAGAACGCTGTACGGGGGGCTCAACGCCCAGGTGCTCGTCAACGATGCCCTGCGGAAACAGGGCTGGTCACGCGTCGCGGACTACAACTTCCTCTCAGATGGATTCGGGTGGCGGGACGACGGCACCGTCGAGAAATTCACGAAGATGGCGCAGAGAGTCGCGTCCTGCACGCTG
The DNA here is from genome assembly GCA_023248855.1 of Myxococcales bacterium. Lineage (GTDB taxonomy): Bacteria > Myxococcota_A > Polyangia > JAHFDS01 > JAHFDS01 > JAHFDS01. Next base: position 1,637 of record JAHFDS010000428.1, on the reverse strand, counting down.
TTTACATTCTACAACCCCGATGGAGAGCGGGCGATCTCGCCACGAACCGGGGATCCGAGGACCGAGAAGCACATGGGCACCGAGGAAGAACGACGCAGCGAGATCGCGAGATTCACCCTTCCAGACATCGCGGCTTGGTGCGGTAACTGGGCCCTGGAGGATGGCACCCCCGGCGACCCTGCCTACCCCTATCAGCCCTTTAGCGGGGACTACTTCGAGAGAAACCCGAAGACGGGAAAAGTCCAGGGCCCCATGGTCATCCTTGTCACGCCACCGCGGGATACCACCACCGGTTCCCTGCTGGTGGGGAGGCTGTTTTTTCGCGCGCGCTACTGCACGGAGATCTGGCTCGCCGATGGCGCCGAAGACCTGGAGGGCTGGGGCTGCAACCGGCTGGCTCGGTTCCACGGCATGGCGGCAGACTTCGCACCGGACGTCGTGCCACTGCAGGACAGCGGCGCACTGGATCTCGTCGGTCATCCGGGGTCGCTCATCACGGTGTTCTTGGATCCCCGCCCACCGAGCGCGACTCCTGTTCCTTTCTGAGGGCAGCGCCGCGAGCAAGCTCCACCAGCGTCTCGATCCCGCCCCCGCCTACTGCGACCATGCTGCTCGATCGACCGGCTCTGGCTCCGCAATTGCGGGCGCTGGCTCATGGATGATGAGAGGCGCATTGCGGAATTGAGGGGACATGAGAGGCGGGTTCGAAGGCGGAGCGTCTTGCTCGGGGGTGCCATGAGGTGGGCGCGAGTGACAGTCAGCGCGTCGTTGTTGCTCGCGATGACCTCGCCCGCGCTCGCCGAGCCCTACCGCCTCTCCGGGCTGACCGCACACCTTTACGCTCCCGCCGAGGGTCGAGCCGACGAGGAGGACGCGCTCGATCCACGCCGCAAGCTGTGGAACCGGATCGAGGCGGGCGTCTTCCTCGTCCACGTGACCGTCGCGGGGCACGTGCAGGCCACGCTGCGCGACCACAGCGGGCGCGTGGTGTCCCGCGGCAGGGTTCCGCTCGAGTGCGGGGAATGAGCGAGGTCGGCACGATCGCCTGTCGTCAGTGCCGGGTGTACGTGAGCAGCAGCGTCGCGGTCGCGCCGCCAACATCGGTCGTCGAGGCGACCGTGATGCCGGCGGGCGTGGCCGAGAAGGGGAGCGTCTCGCGCATGCTGTCGGACAGCTCCTGGTCGAGACCAGGCTCGTGCCCATGCGCAGGGTCGCGGTGCTGCGCTTGTCGGGCATTCCAGCGTCGCGTTCGATCACCTCGGCGCGGTTGCCGGTGATGCGCACGGTCGCACGCACGGTGGCGCCGTCGACGGGGCCCGCCGGGAGCGTCGAACTCCCCTCTTCGACCGCTGGCAGCCGCCTCCTCGCTGGTTCGTTACCGCCGATCCCCTCCAGGTAGCGCAGTACGTCCTTCCCTGGTGCGCATGCACCTCGAAAGCCCAGGTCGGTCTCTTGAAGGCGACATCGTGCATGTGATCGGGTTCGCCGAGCCGACGAGCCGATCGGCGCGCTAGGAGCGTATCCGCTCGGCGCCCCCCGTCGGTGACAGGTGATCCCCGGCTGGCTACCTTGGCGGCATGAGCACGGACGCGGGCCTGGTCAGCTGCTGGTTACTTGGCGGCCTGGTCGGGCGGCGG
>JAHFDS010000064.1:2515-26946 GCA_023248855.1 Myxococcales bacterium | reverse complement strand
GCCGAGCAGGCACAGCACGAGCTGGATCCGGGCGAGCCGCAGTCAGGGCTCCCGCGCGCGCCGGCCGCGCAGGGCGCGCAAGGAAAGGCCGAGCTGGTTCATGCGCACGTGGACGCGTCGCGCCGCACCGCGCTGGCCGAGCAGGAGCTCGCCCATGCGGTCGAGGTCACCCGCCGTGCGTTCGTAGAGCGCCTCCAGCACCTGTCGCTCCACGTCGGCGGCCACGCGCGAGAAGCTCTGGCCGGCCTGCACGCGCACCTCCACGGTCGATCCCGGCCCTGCGCGGACCGGCTGCGTGCGTGGGGCCTCGGCCTCGCCGAGCAGGCGCGCCACGAGCGCGTCCGGGATCGCGAGCACCGCGGGCGCGCGCGCGGTGCGCGCCGGCACCTCGGCCTCGAGCTGCTCGAGCAGGAGCAGCGTGAGCACGTGGGTCGTCAACATGCGCAGCTCTCGCTGGTTGCCCGGCCAGGGGTGCGCACACAGCCGGTCGAGCGCCCACTTGCCGAGGAACACCGTGAACGCGTCGGTGCGCGCGGTTCGCGCCGAGGGCCGGCCGAACACGACCGCGCTGGCGTCGGGCCGGAAGTCGTCCGGGGTCGGGAAGCGCGCCAGGAAGGAGCGCACGAGCGGCAACAGCGCCTCGCTCGACAGCGCCTCGAGTAGCGCGAACCGCACCAGGTCGGGCAGATCCTCGCGGCGCTCGCGCAGCGCGGGCACGCGCAGCCGGGTCGCGGGCGACAAGCGCATGTGCAGGTCGGCGCGGAAACGCCCCTCGGCGACCAGGCGCGCCACATCCTGGTTGGTCGCGGCGACCACCTTGACCCGTACCGGCCGCGGCCGTACGTCGCCGAGCCGCGTCACCACGCCGCGCTCGAGCACGAGCAGGAGCTGCCGCTGCGCGTCGAGATCGAGGTTCGCGATCTCGTCGAGGAACAGCGTGCCGCCGTCGGCCTGCTCGAACACCCCTGCGCTGTCCTCGATCGCGCCGGTGTAGGCGCCACGCCGCGCGCCGAACAGGTGGGCCGGCAGGAGCGCGGCCGGCACCGTGGACAGGTCAGTCACCACGAGCGGCCCCTTGGCGCCCGAGCGCGGATGCAGGAAGTGCTCGGCCAGCCAGCTCTTGCCGGTGCCGGTCTCGCCCTCGAGCAACACCGGCAGCGGCGAGCGCGAAAGGGTCGCGAGCGCGCGCCGCAGGTCGGCCATGGCGCGGCTCTTGCCCCAGAAGATCGGCCCCTCCTGCGCGGTGTGGTGCAGCTCGAGCGCGCGCCAGATGCCACCCGCCAGCGTGCGACTGTCGACCACCTCGTTCGCGCACAGGTAGACCAGTGGATCGACCAGCTCCGGCAGGTCGGCGCCCGTGGCGGTCAGCAGCACCACCGGCAGGGTCGGCCATTCGGCGCGCAGCCGCTCGAGGATGTGAAGGCCCTGGGTGCGCCGTAGCGCCTCGAGCGCCTGCGCGCGCGCCCGCGGCGCCGCAGGCAGCTCGCCCTTGTCCTCGGGCAACAGGCGCTCCTCGGGTAGCGCGAAGTGCAGGTCGAGCACGACGAGGTCCGGCAGCGCCGGCAGCCGCGTCAGGAGCTCGCGCGCCTCGGCCCAGTCGTGCGCGCACTTGAGCGGGCAGCCGCGGTCGCGCTCTTCGCACACCTGGCACGGCATCGGCCGGTCGCACCGCGTGACCCAGTCGAGCTCCGGGAGGTGGCGGTGGCACATCTCGACCGTGTGGTCCTGGTCGTCGATCACGAGCAGGCGGGGCACGTCGTCAGCTTACTCCCTGGCCACGAGCGCGGCCCGCAGCGCGTCGAACGCCGGACCGAGCGCGAGCGTGCGCGCCACCGAGTCCGGCGCACCGGCGGCGGCCGCCGCGACGGCGCGCGTCAGCGCCGCCTCGAACGCGGCCACCTCGGGTCGGTCGCCGAGCTCGGTCCGAAGCTCGCCAAAGCGCGCCAGCGCCCCCACCACGCGTCCCTCGGCGTCGCGCACGCCGCCGAACGCTCGCCGGATCGGCTCGGTGTCGGCGCCCGCGAGCTCGCTCACGTCACGCGCCGCCCACAGGGCGTGCTTGAGCACGTCGTGGCGGATCGCCTCGAGTGAACGCCCGGCAGGGCCATCCGTCACCCGGTGATCGTAGCACCGCCCTCGCCGACGAGCGCTACGCTGGATCGACGGACCGAGGCAACCTGGCCTCGAGGCGCGCCCCGAGGCCAGCCAGTGCGCTTCGGAAAGCGACGCCGCCGCAAGCGTGAGCCTCCGCCTCGTGGAGCGCGCTGGGTGCGTCCGCCGCGCCGCGTGCCGCGGCGTCGAGCGCCGCGAAGAGGCGAACCTCGAGCGCCTCGTCGAGCACGCTCGCGCGATCGGCCTCCCGCACGAGATCGCCCCACGGCAGCGCGTCGTCGCCGAGCAGCCGCTCGACCGCCCTGCAGAGCACGGCCTCCGAGGGAGTGAGGGCCGAGGGCGGGATGCACGCGCGAACCCAGGCGACCATCTCGCGTGCGGCCTCTCGGTCGCCGCGAATCGCGGCGATGCGTGCGATGAGGAGGGCATACTCGGCCCCCGGAGGATGGTCGAGCGCCCGGGCGCGCCGCGCCTCCTCCAGCGCCTCGTCGAGCAGACCCTGCTCGTAGAGCAGGAGAGCCAGGTTGGAGTGCATGCCGCACAGGAGCTCGGCGTTCCCGAGCTGCCGCGCCAGCGCCTCGATGCGTTGCGCGTCCGTGCGTGCGGCCGCGACGTCGCCATGGCGGATCCACAGGTACAGACGGTTGATGAGGGCAGACGCCAGGTGCAGCGCGTCGCGAGCCGTCTCGCACGCGCGCACCACCTCCTCGAAACGCGCGCTCGCCTCGTCGAGCCGACCGGCGACGACCAGCGCCGGTGCCAGGAGGAGCAGCGCAATCACCCGCGTTTCATGATCGGCGCCTGGGTGGGACACGGCGACTCCGAGGTGATCGATCGCCAGATCGAAGCGCTCGTGTCGGGCCTCGGATACGCCAAGGCGCATGAGATATCGGGCTGCCAGGCACGGATCCGCCGCGGCCTCGATGCGCGGCCCGAGGGGCTCGAGCAGACGCGTGCACGTCTCATACTCCTCGGACCAGTCGAGAACCGCGATCTCCTCGAGCAAGAGGTCGAGGGCGAACCGTGGCTCGGCGCAGGCCTCCGCGAGCGCCCTGGCCGCGCGCAGATCGTCGAGCGCCTCGTGTCGGCGGTCCAGGCGGTAGCGGACCCGCCCACGGCCTCCGAGCGCGGCCAGGCGCGAGGCTGCGTCCACCGGATCGCAGAGGTCGAGCGCGGCCGAGAAGCGCTGCTCCGCCTCCACGTACGCATGACGCGCCCGCGCGTGATCGCCGAGCGCCAGGAGCTCCCGCACGGCCTCGTCGTGAAAGCCAGCCCCGGCCGCGTGCCGCGCCAGCCGCCCACGAAGGCCCAGCTCGCCTCGATGGGCGAGCCCGCCGAGGTGGGCTCGGGCGGCCGCGTGCAGCCGGTTCCGGAGATCGGGCGGCGCGCCACGCTCGACCGCCTCTCGCAGGAGGCGATGGCGGAATGCGTAGCGGCCTGGGCCGACCTCGACGAGCAGATCGGCGCGACAGAGCTGGCCAAGGCCGGCCGACGGATCGAGCACCGCCTGCAGGCCCGAGGTGGCGACGAGCACGCGCTCGGTGCCGTCCACGTCGGCGAGGTCGACCTCGTCGCCCAGCACCGCGCACAGGCGCGCCAGCGCCACGAGGGGAGCGGGGAGCAGCTCGAGTGTGCGGGCGATCACACGCTCGGCGAGCGGCGTCGAGGACAGCTGGAGCAGATCATCGCAAGCCAGGTACCAGGAGTCTCCGCCCGGACGCTTGCGCACGGCGCCTGCCCGCCGGAGCGCCTGGCACACCTCCACCAGGTGGAAGGGAATGCCTCCGGTCATGCCGACGATCGCCAGGATGGCATCCTCGGCGACGAGCTGCACCGGCGAAAGCAGCTCGAACAGCAGCTCGCGCGCGGCGACTGGATCGAGTGGAGTCATCCGGTGCCGCGCTGCGCCTGCACGTTCGCCGTAGCGCGGCCGCAGCGCGAGCAGCTCCGGGCGCGCCGCGACCATCAGCCAAGCGGGGGCGGTCTCGGAGGCCAGGAGCTCGAGCGCCTCGAGCGCCGTCGCGTCCGCCCACTGCGCATCATCGAGACACACCACGAGCGGAGCCTGTCGAGCCGAGGCGGCCAGCAGATCGGCCAGAGCGCGCGCGGTCGCTCGACGCAGGGCTCCCGGGGCGCGCAGCAGCGGCGCCACGAGCGGATCCTGCTCGCCGACCAGGCCGAGCAGGATGGCCAGCGGAGCGAGCCACTCGGCCGTGAAGGCCGAGTGGCGCCGGGCCTCGAGGGCTCCGCGCAGGGCGACGAGGTCGCCGACCTCGCCGAGCATGGCGTGGCACAGGGCGCGGCTCTCCGCGTCCTGGGCGAAGGCCTCCGGCGGCCGCGCCGTCACGGCGATGAGGCGAGCCGGGGCGGCGAGATCGCCTGTGAGCTCCGCGATCAGGCGTGACTTTCCGAGGCCGGCCTCGCCGAGGAGCAGGCTCATGCCGGCGCGGCCGTTCGCGAGCGCGGCGTCCCGCTCCGCCGCCAGCGCCTGCAGGGTGGCGCCGCGGCCGATCAGGGTCGTGCGGACTGGCCCGGGCTGAGGCCCCGCCGCGCGCGGACGGGAGTAGCCCTCCGTCTGGGCAGCCTCGACCGTGTCCGCGTCGAGGGTCGCGGCAGCCTCAGCGGAAAGGAGGATCCGTTCGCTCGCCTCGGGCCACCAGGACCTGGGCTCATCGATCGCCGCCCCGAGCAGCTGGGTCGCGCGGACGCTCTGGCGCACGCGCACGAGGGCGACGTGAATCGTGGCGGTGGCGCCACGATCATCGAGCTGCGCCAGGGTTCGCAGCGCGGCTCGCACCTGGAGGGAGGCCGGGACGTCGGCCGAGAACGCGAGCAAGACGCGATCGTCCATCACCCGCACGAGGTGTCCCGCCTCTCCGGTCACGATTTCGACGACGCGCGCCAGGGGCACTCGCGTGCGAACCCCGAGCAGCGCGACGGGCCGCCGCGCCGCCGCGAGCGCGGCGCTGGTCGCGATCGGCGTCGGTGCGTTCGCCCGGGAATCGTGGCGCTCTGCGGCCGCTCTTCGCGCAGCCTCCGCCAGGGTGGGGGCATCGGGAAAGCGCAGGGCCGGCTCCTTGGCGAGCGCGCGGGCGACCACCTCGTCGAGCGCCGCCGGCAGCGGCCCGAGCGCGTGCTCGCTTGCGAGCGGCGGACGCCTCAGCACGTGGGCGCGCTCGATCGCGGCGCCATCGCCGACAAAGGGCGGCCGACCGCACAGGAGCTCGAACAGGATGACGCCGAGCGCGTAGACGTCGCTCCGTGGCTGGCACAGGCGCTGGCCGAGGCACTGCTCGGGTGCCATGTAGGCGACCGTGCCGAGCCGCAGCCCAGCGCGGGTGAGCTGGGGCAACACGGTCTCTTCGAGCGGCTCGCCGACGTCGCGGGCGAGGCCGAAGTCGATCAGGACGACCGGGCTGCCCGCATCCGGTCCGCACAGGAAAGCGTTCTCGGGCTTGAGGTCCCTGTGCACCATGCGCGCCTGGTGCACGGCATCCACTGCGGCGCACAGCGCGTCGAACCGCTCGATCAGGGCGGGCAGCGGGTAGCCACCCGCAGGCGCGTCCGCGAGCCAGGCGGCGAGCGTGACCCCGCGAAGGTGCTCGAGGACCAGAACCGGGGCGCCAGCGCGCGTTCGTGTCTGGCCGAGCAGCCGCACGGCCAGCTGGCCGCCGAGCCGCTGCAAGGCGGCGCCCTCGCGCACGAGGCGGGGGTCGACCGCGCTCCGCGCGACCTTGAGCGCCACGCGGCGTCCCTCGTCGGAACGCGCAGCGAACACGTCGCAAAAACCGCCCGCGCCGAGCAGCTCGAGCTCGCAGAAGCCGTCCACGGCCGGCGCAGGGGGCGAAAGGACCGGCGGCGCTTCCGACGCCCCGAGATCGAGATGGACGGGGCAGGCCACGCCCGGGCGAACCCGTCGGTGGCAGGCCGGACACCTCATCTGGGCGCGGTCGAGCCGCGCAGCCAGTAGCGCCGCCCGGCGCCCGCACCCGCCCGCTCGAGCAGCCCGAGCTTGACCAGCGCGAGCAGGTCGCGAGTCGCCGTGCGACCGGTGGTGCCGACAGCGGCTCGCCAGTCGTGTTGCTGAAACGACGGGCGCTCCCCGAGGCGGGCCAGGCCGAGCCGCTGGCGTTCGTTCAGCAGGGCCCGCGTGTCTGCGGGGAGGTCGATGGCGGGGCTCGGCAAGGGCACCACGGCGAGCCGGGGGCTGGGGGCGTGCGAGGGCCGTGTCGGGTCCGCGGGTATCTCCCGCGTCGGTCGCAGGTTACGATGCAACGTCTGGCGGAGCAATTCGACGTCGATCACGTCGCCATCGCACTGGGCCGCGGCACTCTCGAGCGCGTGCTTGAGCTCGCGCAGGTTACCCGGCCAGCGCTGGGTGCACAGGAAATCGATGCCCATCGGCGACAGCCCGAGCGCGAGGCGGCCACTCCCTTCCGCGACCTCCCGGAGCATGCGCCGCGCGAGCGCGGGGATCTCGTCGCGGCGCGCGTGCAGCGGCGGGACGTGGACGACGGCACCCGCGAGGCGGTAGTAGAGATCCTCGCGAAAGCGGCCGAGGCCGACCAGCTGGCCGAGGTCCTGGTTCGTCGCGGCCAGGATGCGCACATCGACCTGCACCTCGCGGCGACCGCCCACCGGGTAGAACCGGCGGGTCTCGAGGGCCGACAGGATCTTGGACTGGCTCGACGGAGACAGGTCGGCGACCTCGTCGAGGAACAGCGTGCCGCGATGCGCGAGCTCGAACTTGCCCACGCCGCGGCCCACCGCACCCGTGAACGCGCCGCGGGCGTGGCCGAACAGCTCGCTCTCGAGCAGCGCTTCGGGGATGGCCGCGCAGTTCACGGTCACGAAGGGCGCGGCCGCCCGCGGGCTCTTGTCGTGGATGATCCGCGCCAGCACCGACTTGCCGACCCCGGTCTCCCCCTGGATCAGGACGGTGACGGTGGTCGGTACGAGCCGTCGAATCCGGGCGATCACGCTCGGCGGCTGCGTGCTGGTCGCATCCTCCGAGGCCGCGCGATCCAGAGTCGGCGAGGATGGCGCCCGCGTGGGCGGCCGAAGGACGACCCGGTCCGGGGCGAGCTGTTCGATCTCTCGCGCGATGCGCTCGCACTCCGCGGGCTGGCCGAGCGCCTCGTACACCTTCGACTTCTCGAGCAGCGTGCGCGCGCGTCCCGCCGGGTGATCGAGGACCAGATCGTAGTCGAGCGCCTCGTTGAGAAGGCGCAGCGCATGCATCGCGCCGACGCCACGGCTGCGCTTGATGCGCGCCTCGGTGCGCAGCGCGGCCGACACTCCAGCAAAGGCCCGGCCCGCAGTCAGGCGCGCGCGCGCGAGCACCACCCAGCGCTCGGCGGTCGCCAGATCCTCTGCGCCCAGGGCCGCGCGAGCGAGCAGCAGGCAGGTCCAGCCCGCGCTGATCGGCGGTGCCCCCTCGAGCCCGTGCGAGGCTTCGGCCAGCGCCTCCTGGAAGCGCCCACGATGAACCGCGATCGCAAGTCGGAGGGCGCACACCCGCGCACGAGTGGCCGGCTCGCGCTGCTCCGCCAGCGCGGCGAGCCCGCGCGCGGCCAGGTCGTGGTCCCCGAGCAGCAGCGCCAGACGGGTCTCCAGCAGAGCAGCGGCGGGATCGCTCAGATCGGCCGTGCCGGCGCGCTCCTGGTGCGCGCGCGCAGCCGAGGGGTCGGCACGTAGACCCGCCACGATCGCGCGCAGCAAGATCACGGGGCCGTGCGGCCGGCTGCTCCTCGCAGCCGACGACGCCTCGGCTTCGGCCAACCAGGCGTCCGCCTCCCCGAGGCGCCCGAGGTGCGCCATCACGACGCCCATGCACAGGCACGCGCGGCCCCACCGCTCCGCTGGCTCTGCGGTCTGAGGAGGCTCCCGCGTCCAGCCTAGCTCCCATTCGCCCTCGAACGGCGCCGCCAAGAGGGAGCTTTGCCGCTCGAGCGCTGCGGCGGCGTGCGGCGTCGGCTCCTCCGCCCGGCCTCGCCCCAGCGCGCGCAGCATCACAGCGCCACCTGGCCCCCTGAACGCCTTGGAGCTCCCACGATGGCCAGGCCTTGGTGGCCGCCGTTTGCCCACGCCACCTCGCAGGGGAAGCAGAGGGTGTCGCTCGAGGCCTGCTGGATCCGCACGTCGAGGGGCCCGTGCAGGGCGGCCACGCGCGGGGCGTGGACGCGAAAGCCGCCGCCGCACACATCGACGAGCCGCGCGGGCTCGTGGCTCCTCGGGCGCAGGAGGGTGCACGCCTCGTCGATGGCCACGCGCAGCCAACCTCGCCGCGTGTCCCCCTCCATCGGGACCTGCTCGGCCAGGAGCCCGCGCAGCACGACCAGCCGCCGCTCTTCCGCCGCGTTGCGCCGGCGGAGCTCGACGGCCGGCAGCCACGCCAGGCGATGGAACTCGAAGATCAATCCCAGCATCGTTGCCCTCCGTAGCTCCCGCGTCCGGCTGCGCCCTCGCAGTACGCTCGCCATGCGAGTTGCCGCAGCAATCGCCGTGCCGGCGGCGGGGTGAGAGCCAGACCGCACGTCCGAAGGACGCGCCCGCAACCTCACGCCGGATGGCTGGCGGCACCAGCCCTCAGCTGAGGGTAGACACCACCATGCAGCCCTGCCGATCGCGGGATTTGCGACGGCACGCCAATTGAACAGGCAGCGCGGTGGAGGCACCCATGCAGTTGGCTCACGTCCTCGTGGTCGACGACGAACCGGACATGCAGGAGTATCTCGAGCGCGTGTTGCGCCTCGCCGGCTACTCCGTGGAGGCGGTGCCGAATGGACTGCAGGCGCTGGCGTGCATCGACGCCCGTCGCCCCGACGTGGTGGTGAGCGACCTCCGCATGCCCGAGCTCGACGGATTCGGGCTCCTGGCCGCGCTACGGCGGCGGGCCGATACGAGGGCCCTGCCCTTCATCCTGCTCACCGCGAGCGACGATCGTGGCCTGGAGGTGGCGGGGCTCGACGGCGGCGCCCACGACTTCGTGCAGAAACCAGTGGAGCCCACGGAGCTGCTGGCTCGAGTGCGCGTGCAGATCCGGCTGGCCGCCGACCTCGCAGCCGCGCGCGCCGAGGCGGTGCGAGACGAGCTCACGGGCCTGTACAACCGGCGGGGGCTGCTCGACGTCCTTCGCCGCGAGCTGGCCCACGCGCGTCGGAGCCAGGCGGGGCTCTCCATCCTGTACATCGATCTCGACGGCTTCAAGGCCATCAATGACTCCCTCGGCCACGCCCAGGGCGACCTGCTCCTTTGCACTGTGGGCCGGGTTCTTGGCGCCGAGCTGAGGGCCGGCGACGCGGTGGGACGGCTCGGTGGCGACGAATTCGGCGTGCTGCTCCCGGGGGCCTCCGCCGCCTCGGCCCGCGTGATTGCCTCGCGCCTGGCGCAAAGCATTGCGGACGTCACCACTCGCGAGTGTGGGGGGGCGGTCGGCGCCTCCATCGGGGTCGCCCATGTCTCGTCGTCGTCGCGTTGCGGGATAGAGGAGCTCCTCGAGCGCGCGGATCGCGCCATGTACTCGGCCAAGCGACTGCATCGCCTGGTCGGACCCAGCGGACCCAGCAAGCGGCCAACCCCTGACGGGGCCCCCAGCGAGCGCTGAGGCCGTGACTGGTTGCGCCTGCCTGAGGGCCAGCGCCGCCAGGCGACGCTTGGAGCCCACAGCCCGAGGCCCTCTGAGCACCGGCAGCGGCGCAAGGGGCTCGGCATGCGACGCGCATGGCCCACAGGATTGGGCAGGCTCGCTGATCGGCGATCCTCGGAAAGAGAGGACAGGACATGGTGGGAAAACGAATGGCGCTCCTCGGTTGGATGCTGCATGCGGCCGCGTGCGGAGCCGGCACCTCGGGAAGCTCGGGAAGCTCGGGAAGCTCGGGAAGCTCGGGAAGCTCGGGAAGCTCGGGCTCCGCTGCGGCCACGCTCGACTGCGCCTGGCTCGGGGGCAACAACTGCTACCGAGCGGCAGCCACGGCGAGCTGTCTTCCCCCCGCGGCCGCGATGGGCATGCTGTCGCGCGACGGTAGGACGTGCACCTACGCCTCGGGCACCGTCATCACCTTCGACGACGCCGTGACGTTTCCCATCCCGCTGAGCCCGCTGCGCCTCTTCAAGTTCACGGTGACCACCGCCGGGCAGCTTTGCCTGCGCTACGAGGACGTGAGCTCGAGCCCCATCCGCGCACGGATGTCCACAGCGCAGGGAGCCATCTCGATCGACGAATCGAGCGGCATCACGGTGAGCTGTCCCGACGGCAAGAGCTACTCCACTTCAGGTTTTCTATCGTGCCCCGGCACGAGCGGAGCGCCCGGAGGTCTCTGGCAATCCCAGAACGATGCAGAGGTCGCCTTCTCGCTCGACGGTGTGGGCCCCCAGGGAGGGCAGCTGATCTGGCGGTGCGTCAGATGAACGACGGCCTCCACCGGGTGCGCCTCTCGCGAGGCCTCACGCTGGTCGAGCTCATGGCCACCGTGGCCATCATCGGGATCCTCATGGCGGTCGCGCTCGCCAGCAGTCGCCCGCTTGCGACCCAGGCGAGGACGTACACCCGGGAGTTGATCGTCGAGCTGCAGCGTGTGCGCATGTCCGCGATCACCGGATCGCGCTGCTATCGGATCTCCGTGACCGCCGGGCAGCTCGTCACCCAGTGGGCCGACGTGGACCACGACTGCACCATTCCGTCCTGCTCCGGGTGCACGAGCTTTCTGACGGAGCGTCGCTACCCGGCTCCGCCAGCGGTGGCCATCTACGACGTCAGCGCCAACGACTGCTCGGCCGATCCCGCTCCGATTGCACCCGTGACGCCCTTTCCCGGCACCGCCACGCTGATGTTTCGACCCGACGGCTCGACCGATCAGACGGTGTGCTTCTACGTCGCCACACGCACCGAGGACACACGCGCCATTGATGGCAAGGAGGTATTTCGTGTCATCCAGGCCACAGGCAAGGTCGCAAGCTCACAATGGCCTTGATGTGAGCAATCGGCGAACCCGACGCCGAGGCTTCACGCTGCCCGAGGTGATGATCTCGAGCCTGGTCCTCGGCGGGCTCGCCGTGGCGGTCGCGCCGCTCATGGTCGGGCTCTCGCAGGGCATGCGCCGGGCGGGGGAGAACGCGGACGGGCAGCGCACCATCCTGCAGCTACTGGAGCAGCTCCGCACGATCACGCCTGCTTCGTTGCAGAGCCAGGCCACGGGCGCCTTCGGCTGCCAGCTCGGCACCTGGAGCGCCTCGGCCAAGACCTGCGCGCGGGCGGCAAGCGCGGTGGGCGGCGAGGAGCTCGTCGACCCCATGACCGCGCAAGCCTTCTTTCGCACCTGCACGTTCTGCGAGGTGCGCGACGGCAGCATGGACGGCTTCATCGTGCGGGTCGCGCTGCGCTGGCTCGACTCGAGGCCAGCCAGCCTGTCTTGGGCCGAGATCAACGCGAGCTGGTCGCAGCAGCGCCAGCAGGGCAAGGCCCATGAGCGCGTGGTCCAGATGTTCAAGCGGAGAAGCTGACGTGCTGGTGTCTCCTGGTCGTCGCGGGCCCTGCCGGGGCGTGACCATGACCGAGCTCATGGTGTCGCTCGCCCTGAGCTCGGTGGTCGCGCTGGCGGGCATCGCCCTGACGACCGTGTACGCGGCCAGCTTCACGGACCAGCTACAGACTGCCGATCTGCAGGAGAACCTGTGGGCGGCCGGAGACATTCTCGCGCGCGAGATCCGAAAGGCGGGGCAGGGGTTTGCCATGTGCCCGGAGGGGCGCGTGCAGTACTGGCTCGCTGGCGCGACGCACAGCACGAACCCGCGCTACGCGCTGCCGCCGCTGGTCGTGACCAACAACCGCTACATGCGCGCCAACGGGACCTTCACTTCCGGCATCGACGCCGATGGTCCCGATCTGATCGACCTCTACTACGGCGACGCCGAGCAGATGAGCCTCGGCGGCGACGCCAGCCTGACCGCCAATCACGATCAGGCCAATGCCATCTTCTCGGTCTCCGACGTGACCAGCTTCGCGCAGCGGGACTTCTTCGTGGCGTGGGACCCTGTCGACTCCACCAAGCGGTGCGCCCTCTTCCAGGTGACCTCGATCAACGTCGCCGCCCGCCAGATCTTCCACGCCGCGGGAACGGCCTTCCCCTCCCAGAGCCCGCACAATCCCCCGGCGGGCATCGCCATGGACCCGTTCCTCGCGGGCGCGTCCTATTCCACCGGGGCCTTGCTGACGCGCGTGGGTCGCCTGCGCAGGGTGCAGCTCTTCGTCCGCGATCCGAAGGGACCCCGTCCACAGCTGATGCTCGACCGCTTCGATCGCGACAGCAACAACGACGGCATCATGGAGTCGAATCCCTTCCCCGTGGCCGACGGCGTGGAAGATCTGCAGATCAGCGTCGCCTGCGACAGGAATGGCAATGGCAACCCGCTGGATCTGGCCCCCGAGACGGCCACCGATGCGCAAAAGCGAGGCGACGACTTCTTCCCGAACGTGATCGGAGACCTCGGGGCGCCTTGCTATGACGCCTTCGGGACGAGCCCGACCCGGCCGCCCATCGCCGCGGTGCGCCTGCAAATCGTCACGCGGACGCGCTCCGAGGGCGCAGCCAGGTACCAGGCGCGGCCGGCGCTCGAGGACCGTGCCGCGCCATCGGCCGGTGCCACGCCCGCGGAGGGCGGCGTGGGCGGCTATCGCCGGCGCGTGCAGACCCTGCTGGTGTCGATGCGAAACGTGTTCTGACCGAAGGAGGCCAACTGTGTCGTTCCGGCTCTCACCTCGGACAGGCCGCTCCTCGGAGCGTGGCATCTCCCTCGTCGTCACCCTGATGGTGTCGGTAGCCATCACCGCGCTTTCCCTGACAGCCATCTTCCTGGCGAGCACGAGCATCCAGGTCGCCCACAAGGTCTCGGCGCGCCAGCAAGGCCTGTTCGTGGCGGAGGCGGGCCTCGAGCAAGCGCGAGCCGTGCTGGGCGGGTATGCGTCGAGCGACTGGAGCTTCTTCCTCGGCGGGTTGACCCAGAGCGGTACGGCGGCGCCCGCCACGGGGATTGGTCTTCCGCCCGAGCAGCGGCCCACCGTCGAGAATCGCAATCGACGAGGCCGGCTCCTGCGCAATGGCATCCCGGGCACGCGCTGGCTCTACAACGTCTGCTACCCGTCCGAGATCCAGGCCACTTCATCCACGCCCTGCCTGAGCACCGACAGCGGGACGTACACCGTCTACGCCCGGGACAATGCCATCGACCTCAGGTCCAGTGGCAACCCGGACCAGATCCCGCACGACACCGATTCGATCCTCATCCTTCGGGTCGAGGCGCAAACTCCCGACCTCGGCACGCGGGTGATGATCGAGGCAGGCCTGCAGCTGCGCGCCGGCAGCTTCGCGGCCGCGACCTACGGTGGAGTCAACGAGAACATCTCGAACACCAACACCCTCATCTCCAACATCGACTACTCCAGCGCCGGAGCCGTCGTGCACTCGGGCACCTGACGGAGGCCGCCATGCACCCAAGACTCGCCCATGTCCTGCTCGCCGGAGCCGTGCTCTCGCTCCTGACCGCACGGCCCGCCGTGGCGCAGCTCCCCCGGCTGCAGCCGTTTCGCGCCATTTCCTCGCAGCGCGTCAAGCCGAACGCCGTCGTCGTCCTCGACACGTCGGGGTCGATGCGACAGCCCGCGTGGTGCTCGAGCGACGGCTACCCCGGCAACACGGTGGGCACCGACTGCGAGGGCGGGGCGGGTTGCACGGCCTACAGCACGAGCTACGACTGCCCCAAGTGCTTGCTCGGCCACACGTACAGCCCCTCCGGAGGGGGCACCTGCACCCTGCCACCCAGTGAGGGCGGCGGGACCTATCCCGCCTATGGCCGTACCTCGAGCCGCATTGCGGAGGCCAAGCGCGCGCTCGGCAACATCCTCGCGCAGATCTCGACCTCGGTGAACCTCGGCCTGATGACCTACGATCAGGCGGGATACTCCGCGTACCGGCGCACCGGGTGGGGCGGGTGGACCGTCCAGATGCCAACCCCAGGCACGGCCTGCCCGACGGGCCCCACCAACCACTCCGTCACCGTCACCCTGACGGAGGGCACGGAGTACGCGCTCACCCTGTGCAATGCGGGGGCGGGCAACGCGATTCGCAAATACAGCACGAGCCAGATCGATGCCCCGGACAGCGTCGTGCGCATCTACCCCGACAATGACTCGACGACGCTCGCGGAGAACGACGACACCTCCACCCCCGCGGGGGTGTACACGAACTGCCAGGCGGAATCAGGCGACGCCAGCGCGGCGTCCACCGCCTACTACACACCGTCCTCGACGGGCTCCTACAAGGTCTGCGTGGCGGGCAAGACCGGGTCGAGCGACGGCAAGGGCACCCTGCGCATCCTGGCTCGCCTGGCGCAATGGATGGAGCCGCAGCGCGTCCCGGGTTTCGAGCCGAGCGTGACCGCCCCGGCGAGCGCGACGATCCCTGGCCTCGGGGACTGTGCGCTCTCGACGCTGGAGGGCAAGCAGGGTCGATGGAGACCGCGCGGTCGGGGCGGCAGCCGCGCCGACCAGTACTTCGATTTCGAAGAGATGACCAGCTGTCGCTGGCGAGGCGGTGGCCTGCGCTGCTCCAATGCCGGTCGCGATTTCGATCTGCGAGGGGTCGCCTATGCGTGCTGGATGCAGACCGAGAGCTTCACCTCGGACGGCTCGAGCACGAGCAGGGTCTTCGGCCCGACCGATGACCGCACGCCGTACGCGAGCCGGGGCCCAGCCTTCTCGATCGCCACCGGCCTCGACGCGGGCACCTGGAGCTTCGCGGTGCCGAGCAACAATGGTCAGAACGCGCTGCTCGGCACCTTCCCTGCGGCTCAGGGCGGACGGTTGCGGGTGCAGGCCTCGACCTCGGGGGACGCGGCCGTCCAGGCGGCGAAGCTCGACGCCATCGGGTCGTGGCTCCAGCCCTCGGCGAGCGGGGGGCTCTCGGCGTCCGGGGCCACGCCGATCGGGCCCAGCCTCTACCAGTCGCCGGCGACGCGCGGCTCGAGCTGGCAGAACAACGCCTACCAGTATTACCAGTGCCTCGAGCAGTGCACGTCGCCCAACGCCAATGGCTGCTCCACCAGTGGATTCGAGTGCGATCCGCTCAGCGCCTGCCGCGACAGCTACGTCGTCCTCGTGACGGACGGTGCGCCGACAGAACCCAGCAGCGACGCCACGTATTGCGTCACCGACCAGGCGGCTTGTCGCGCCGCGCCCGGTGCCTCGAGCTGTCGCTGCCGGGCCGTCAAGGCCGCCTACAATCTCCGACAGGGGACGCCGTCGGTCAAGACGTTCGTGATCGGGTTTTCGGCAGACGTGTCCGGCAATGCCGACGACCGGAACACGCTGCGCAACATCGCCAAGGCGGGCGGGACCTGCTTGCCGGGTCGGGACGATGTCGAAGGCTGCGTCTATTTCGCGGGGGACCAGCAGCAGCTGGTCGACGCGCTCAAGGCGGCTTTCAACCGGATCTCGGGCGAGTTCTCGACGAGCCCGGTCTCCACGGCCACCGGGTCGCGCTCCACGGTGGCCTCGAACTATGCGCTCCTGACGGCCACCCGGTATCCGGCCTGGGAGGGCGAGCTCACCGCGTATGACCTCCTCAGTCCCAACCTGGACGCACAGGGCCGTGCCCCGGTGCACTTCAAGGCTGGCGAGGAGCTGAAGGTGCGTCCCTGGTGCGAGCGCAAGGTGTTTTCCTGGAACGTCACGAACACGGCACTCTCCGACAGCCAGGATCCGCCGCGCTTCTCGTCGCTCCCGCCCAACACGGCCGTGCCGTTTTCCACCTGGACCGCCGGCCCGTGCCTTCCTGCGCACGCCAATGGCGCCGCGGTCGCGAAGCTCTTCGCGAAGCTCAAGGAGGGCGGCTTCCTGCCCGCGACGGTTCCAGCCCCGAACGAGCTGGAGGCGTCGAACATGGTCCGCTTCATCCTCGGAGACCCGCTGATGTTCGGCCAGGCAAGCGGGGCCCCGCAATGGAAGCTCGGGCCCATCATGCATTCGACGCCGATCGTGGTCGGCGAGTCGGCCGAGGATGCCGGCCGCTTCCCGGGCCGCCCAGGGCTCGCCTACGTGGGCAGCAGCTATGGCCTCGTGCACGCGTTCTGGCTGGAGAGCGGCATGGGCGGAAGGACCAAGGGTGGGGAGGCGTTCGCGTTCGCGCCGCCGCGCCTGCTCGGCAGCATGTACGAGATCTACACGAGCCAGGGCGAGAGCAGTGACGAGAGCAAGCACGTCTGGGGCGTCGCGTCCTCTGCCCACGCCACCGACATCTGCGTGGCGGGCTGCGGTAGCGCGACCCCCACGTGGCGCACCCTCCTCGTCTTCGGGCTCGGTGCGGGCGGCCCCGCCTATTACGCGCTCGACGTCTCCTACGTCGCTGGCACCGACGGCAGCCCCCTGTCGACTCCCTACTGCGCGGGCGCCGAGCCCAATGACGCCTCGCGCTGCGTGTTCCCGCGCTGGAGCACGGACGACCGCTGGGCGACGCCAAGGCTCGGCCACACGGACCTCGCGTCTGGGTTCTCGCCCCTGCTCGGGGAGGGTTGGTCGGTGCCCGGCATCTCGGAGGTCGGGGGCCGCCGCGTGGTGGTCATGGGCTCGGGCTACGGCACCGACGGCGAGAAGGGGCAGCACCTCGTGGTGGCGAACGCGGCCACCGGCACCTTGCTCGAGAATCGCCGCATTGGCGGCGGGCCGCCGGCGAGCCCACAGGTGGAGTACGGCCTTCTGGCCGACGTCCCGCTCGTCAAGTACGACCCGCTCAGCGTGACGGAGAGCCCGGCCTACGCGGTCGTGGCCGACCCGGGCGGCCGCATTCACGCCTGGGTGCCGCAGATCGACAGCGGCAGTGACAACAGCCCGACCCTGGTCGCCGACCTCGGGGTGTCCAAGCCATTTCTGTACGGTCCCGCGGTGTTTCACAAACAGGCCGGCGGCGGCAATCCGGACGAGGTCATCATCGGGGCCGGCACGAGCTCTTTCGACCTTCCGGAGGGCTCCCCGGAGACCTACCTCTACATCCTCGCGCGTCGCGGGGGAACGACAGTCACGGTGGCGGCGCGCAAGATCAGTGACCTGTGCAAGACCGACTTCACGCGCAACCTGGACAGCGTCTCCTACTGCGCGAGCGCGGAGAATCGCTTCAACAGCACGACCCGCCTCATCTCGGCGCCGAAGATCCTGGTCAACAGCACCACGCGGGGGGTCGCCTGCAACTCCGCGCAGGCCCAGAACAGCGGCAACTGCGTGCTTCAGGTGGCCTTCCCGGTGTACGAGCCGGCGCCCACGGCGTGCGAGACGGGGAGCTCCTACCTCATCGTCCTCGAGGCCGTCCTCTTTCCCGCGCTCCAGGCGGAGCACGCGATGACCATCGACCTCGGTGAGCGATTGCGCAGCTCGGGATTCACGGTCGGCGCGGGTGGGCAATCCCTCGTCGTCGGCGGCACCGGCGGGGTCACGCCGACGATCCGCGGCAGTGGCAGCGGTGGCAGCAGCTTCCGGGGCACGCGGACCCTCGGCTGGCGGGAGATCTGAGTGTCGTCGGTCAGGGGCTGGACCGTCTCCACGATGGCCATGGTGACGGCCGCGGTCGGCCTCGCCTGCATGGCCCTCGTGACGCTCGTGGGACATCGCTTCGAGATGCGCACGCAGGAGAGCGGTGCGCCCGCGTCTGCACCCTCGCCGCCCTCGGCCCTGGCGTCACAGCCGTTGCATGAGAAGAGCGCCGCCAGCCCTGTGGTCGGCAAGTGGCGATGGATCTCGACGTCGTACCCGGTGCTGACGGGCGAGCTCGAGCTCCTGGCCGACGGGCGGCTGCGCTGGCGCCGGCACGCGGGGGAGCCCGTCATCGAGGGTCAGTACGTGATCACGGGCGCGCCTGGCCTGGAGCGCCTGGGCCTCACTCTTCGCTTTCGCGACCGCGTGGTGTCGCAGGAGCTGCTCTTCTCTGCCACCGCCGGTGAGCTGGTCCTGGAGAGCCTGGGCCAGCCCGCAGCGCGGTACGCGCGGGTACTCGGAGCAGGGGGGCCCTGACATGCGACGTCGTGGCTTCACGCTCGTCGAGCTCATGATCACCGTGATCGTCGTCGCGGTGCTGACGATCATTGCCGCGACCTCCTATACGCGCGCGAGTCGCCGCAGTCGGATGTCGTCCGAGGTGACTACCGTCTTTGCATCGCTCAAGACCAAGCTCGAGACGCGCAAGCTGGAGACCGGATCCTACGTCAACGGGCTTTCGGCTGCGCCGAGCAATGATCAGACGGATTTCTGGCCCGCCGCGGCGCCCGACAGCACGGCCGACGACTGGTCGGTCGGGCTCCCGCCCACGCATTACTGGGCCGAGATCGGGTTTTCCCCGTCGCTGCGCAGCCTCTACTGCCGATACCTGGCGTTCCTCGGCAATGCGGGCTCCCAGGGCGGCAGCGCCTGGCCCGGGGGCGCGAGCCGGGCGGCGATGCTCTTTGGCCAGCCGACGCAGCCCGTCGAGCCCTGGTATTACCTCGTGGCCCAATGCAACCTGCAGGATCAGGGACTGGTTCCGGAGGATTCGTCGAAGTGGCAGGAGTGGAGCTCCCGTTTCGACAATTCGCGCGTGTGGCTGCTCGAGTGAGGATTCCACGCGGCCGGAGGCTACGGCGCCGGATGCACCTGGCCATGGCCCTCGGGTTGGCGCTGGCCGCGTGCGATGCCCCCCCTGGGCGAAGCTCGATCGTCCGGCGAGTCGCCTGGCTCGGCGTCGACTCGGACGACGCGCTGGTCGGGCATTGGCTCGCCGGCACAGCCTGGATGGGCTGGCTGCTCGAGGCGGCGCCGGGCCTCGAGCTGGTCGTGCCGCAGGGGCGGCTGCACCGATCGTCAGCGCGGGAGCAGCCGGATCCAGACGCCTGGGGGAGCGCGAGCGTGGTAGACGCACTGCTAGGCGGACGCCTGGAGCGGCGCAATGAGCGGCTGCGGCTCACGGTCGTGCTGTCGGATGCCACGACAGGGACGGTGCGCGCGCGTGCGGTGTTCGAGCCCGCGAGGGGCGAAGAGCCCAGGGTGCTGCAATCCGTCCGGGCGTTTCTCGAGCGCGCGCTCGCCGTCCGGGTGCCGATGTCGCTACCCACGCGGGATCCGGCCGCGCTGGACGCGTTCTTCCAGGCCCTGGGCTGGCTCGACCGGGAGAACCCCGAGAAGGCCATGGTTCACCTGGAGCGGGCGACCCGTTGCGACCCGCGCGCCGGCCTGGCCTGGATCGAAACGGGGCACGCGGCCTTGGACCTCGGGCGGAGCCAAATCGCGCTGCACGCCCACAAGCAAGCCGTGGCGCTGGCGCCGCACCTCGGCGCTGCAGAGCGTGCGGGGCTCGACCTCCTTTCGGCCCGGCTGCTCGACGATGAGGCGGCGCTCTCAGCGGCGCTCGTCACCTTGCTGAGAGCCCGACCAGGCAGCACGCGCGCGCTGCTGGCGAGCGGCGCGCTCGCGCTCGACCGGCTACGCCTCGAGGAGGCGGCCGACCGCCTCGGCCGGCTGCATCGCCTTCGACCCGCGCACCGGCAGGGGCTCCTGCTGCTGGGGAGCCTGCTGCTCGAGCAAGGCCGCGCCGCGCAGGCGCGCACGCTCCTCGAGGGGATCCCGCGGGTGCTCCCCGCGGAGGAGCCAGACCTCACGGATGCGACCGCGCTCGCCATCGCAGCGAGCGGGGACGCGGCCTCGGCCGACCGTGCGGCCATTCGGGCGGCGGACGCCGGCTTCGAGCCCGCGCGCCTGCTGCGGGCGCAGCTGGCGCTGCTGCTCGGTCATCCATTGCGCGCAGAGGCGCACCTGGCGCAGGTGACGCGCAGCCCCAATCGCGAGGTGGGCGTGGCGGTGTTCTCCAGCGCGCTCGGTCATTGCGACCAGGCGCGCCGTGCGGCCCAGGAGCTCGAAGCGCTGGCCAGCCAAGGGCGGGAAGCGACCCGGGTCGCCGCGCGCGTGCTGCGCGCCCGGATCGAGGTGAGCTGCGGCCAGGAGGCGGCCGGCCTTGCGCTGCTCGCGCCGCTGGCTCGGGCCGTGCCTGCGCGGCGGTCCTCCTTGCATGCGGTCACGCTCTACGGCGTGCTCGCGGCGCGTGCCCACCGGGACGCCGAGGCGCTCGCCGCGAGTCAATTGCTGCGCGAATCGGCTGCCTTGCACGGGACGCAGCCGACGGCGCTTCTCGCGCTGGTCGAGGCGGAGCGGGAGCTGGCTGCGGGGCACTGGCAGGGTGCTCTCGCCCGGCTCGAGGGCGCGCCGCCGGCATCGGAGCTGACCGCGCTATTGCGCACCCGGGCGCTGCACGCGGGGGGCCTCTTCGAGGACTGTCACACCGAGGGAACGCGCTGGCTGGTCGATGCCCAGTGGCCCGGCGAGCTCGGCGGCCTCGAGTCCGTCCCGCTGCGATGGGCGATCGCTGCGCAGTGCCTCGAGGCCGCGGGCAAGCGCGCCGAGGCGGAGACGGTGCGCCGCCGGGCGCGCGCGGGCGGCCCCTGACGCTGCACGAGGAGTGATGGCCTCGCAATTGCTATTTGCACTGGCTAATGAGCCATCCAATGGCGTCGCGTCTCACGCTGAGCTGCGATTGTGCTGCGCAGGCTGCGCCAGTCGTGCGGGAGCTGCGGGGGGCCTTGGCCGTCCTCGCCTGCTCCGCGTGTGGCAGCGAGCTGCAGGTGCGTCTGGGTGTGCCCCCGGTCCGGTCCCCTGAGCCCGGGGGCGCACAGAGCGGGACGGCACGCCCCGGCGGTGCAGCGAGCCAGCCCGGGGAAGGCTTCGCGCGCGTGCTCGCATCCGGGCGCGCAGAGGTACACGACGCGTACGTGCGCGCGAGCTTCGAGCACGGTCGGCTGGCCACCGCGGCGGCCTGCTACCGCCCGCTCCTCGCCGATCCGACGCATGGGCTCCTCGCAACCCGGGCGATGCGCCAGATTTCGACGCTCGCGCTCGTGCCGATCATGTCCGAGCGAAGACGGGGCTCGACGCGAAGGCCCCTGGGTTGGCGGCGGATCGGGCAGCTCGCGGTGGTCCTCGTCGGCCTCGTGGGCTGCCTGCGGCTGCAGCTCGGCTACTGGCGCGAGCGTGTCGCACGAGGCAGGGTCGAGACGACCGAGGTGGGGCGTGGCGACGTGGCCGCGGTGCTGCCGTGGCCAGCGTCGCCCTCTGATTCTGCCTCCCCGCCCGTGGAGCGGAGCTTGCCTGGCGGCTGGCGCCCTCAGGCCGTTGCCTCCAGGCGAGAGCCCTGATCCTGTCTTTCGGGCCTCGCCCGACAGCCAAGGAGTCGGTGTCCTGGCGCCCACGAGCTGGCCTGGCCCCTGCAAAGACACCGGCAATGACCATTGCCATGCGTCGTTACCTGCGCGAAGGTCTTCCCACTGCACCGGGGCTTCAACTCGGGCGGGTGCTCGTCGTCGAGGAAGGCGGGGCCCTGTTTGACCTGCTCGGGGGCGCCTTGACCGAGGACGGCTACGCGGTGCTGCGCGCGCCAGACTGCGAGAGGGCTCTCGCGCTGGCCAGCGAGGCCCCCCCTGATCTGGTGGTGAGCGACCTCGAGGTTCCGCACCTGGGCGGCCTCGAGCTCTTGCACCGGCTGCACGCCCTCGAGTCTACCCCCACGGTTCCGGTGATGATCACCTCGAGCGCCGCCGCTGATGCGGCCGTGCGGGCGCTCGAGGCGGGCGCCTGCGACTTCGTGCCGAGGCCTTGCGGGGGCCGCGAGCTCCTGGCCCGCGTGCGCGGGCAGCTGGCGCGGGCCCGGGAGCTGGCCGCGGCACGCTCGGGGAGCCTGCTCGACCCGTTGACGGGCCTGCTCGCCCGCCGGGGGCTGGATCATGCGATGGGAGTCGAGCTGGCCCGCGTGCGTCGACAGGCCCTGCCCCTGGCCGTCTGGGCGCTGCGTCTCGATGGCTTGCACGATGGCCTCAAGGCCGCCGCGCGCGAGCGCGCGCTGGTCGACCTTGCGGCCCAGCTCACTTGCCAGCTACGACGGACGGACCTCATCGGGCGCACGGGCGATCGCACGCTCGTCGTGGTCCTGCCCGACACGGCTCTACACGCTGCCACCTGCGTCGCCGGTCGCCTTCGCAGCATCCTCCGCGCCCTCTGGGTGCCTGGCGAGTCTCGGCCGGGGCTCACCGCGGCGCTGGGGATGGCGTACGTGGACGGCGATTGCTGGTTGTTTGACGACAGCATCCCCGCGCTGCTCGCGCGCGCGGAGCGGGCGGCGGCCGAGACCAATCCACTCATCACCTAGCCTTTGGTCGTAGAGGAGGACACATGCGTTGGTTGCATTTCTGGATGGTGCTGGGGGTGGTGGGGTGCGGCGGCGGACCCGGGAGCATGGGTGGAATGGCGGGTGCTGGCGGCTTGTCGGGAACCGCGGGCCGCGGCGGTTCGGCCGGTTCGGCGGGGATGTCCGGCGGGGGCGGCTCGGCTGGCACGGCGGGGCGCGCTGGAGCAGGCGGGATGTCGGGCGCCTCGGGCGGCGCCGGGGGGGCGGCCGGACGTGCCGGCGCGGGTGGTGCGGCGACCTGCGACTTCACCGAGTGCGGAGGCGACGTCGTGGGCACGTGGAGCGCGAGCGGCGCCTGTCTGCCTGCTGGAGCGCCCGCAGACGTGCCCGGTTGCGCGGACGCGACCATCACGGCAATGACCACCGCGACCGGTACGGTCGTGATCCGCGCAGACCGGACCTATTCGAGCGCCATCGCCACCCCTGGAACGTCCGTGGTCACGATTCCCGCGTCCTGTTTGCCCACGGGCATTGCTTGCGATCAGCTCTCGGATCCCGCCGAGCAGCGCACGTGCAGCGGAAACGCCGCGGCGGGCTGCACCTGTCACGTGATCCTGCCAGCGACGCCGATGATGGAGGCCGGTACCTGGTCGACCAGCGGCAACACCTTCACCTCCATGCACGACGGCGTGACAGAGAGCGTTCGGTATTGCATTCGGGGCGACACCCTGACGACCCGGAACGGGAGCTCGCCGCCCGTGGTCCTGACGTTCCATCGCAGCGCAGGCGGCGGGGGCAGTGGCGGCGGGGGCAATGGTGGTGCTGGCGGGGGCGGCGGGGGTGGTGCCGGCGGGAGCAGTGGGGCCGGAGGCAGTGGCGGTGCCGGTGGGGGCGCCGCATTGCCGGTCGGCGCGCCCTGCATGGCCGACGCGCAGTGCCAGACTCACGCTTGCCTCTACCTGTTCAGCACGGGCAGGCGCTATTGCTCTGCGGACTGCACGATCGGGTCGGGCCACACGTGTCCTCCGGGAACCACGTGCGACGTTCCCGGCGCCGCTGCCGGTTTTTGCATTCCCTCCTGCGGGCCAGGTCAGCCGTGCCCGAGCGGATCGACCTGCCAGATGGTGTTCGGGACCACCGCAGGCATGGGCTGCGTCCCGGGGCCGTGAGGGTCTGGGCGTAGCGTGGTGGCACCGCAACGATGGCTGGTCTGCCCGCGCTGCATGAGACCGTATGCCGCGACAGCTCGATTCTGCACCCTCGATGGATTTGCGCTGGCCGACCCTGCAGCCGGCGAAACGCACCCGCTGGGTCCGACCTCGCTCGTCGGAACCACCCTCGGCGGTCGCTTCATCATCGAGAGCGCGCTCGGTGAGGGCGCGATGGGGCAAGTCTATCTGACGCGCCATCGGGTGGTCGGCCAGCGCTTTGCCCTCAAGCTCCTGCGGCCGAGCCTCGACCGCGATCCTCGCCTCGTGCAGCGCTTCTTGCGCGAGGCGAGGGCGGTGGCATGCATCGCGCATGAGAACGTCGTGGCGATCACCGACTTCGGCCGAACCGACGAAGGCCAGTACTACCTCGCGATGAGCTCGAGCAAGCAGACGAGAACGGTCGCGAGCGCGAGGCGCGCATCCGCGCGACGCTCATCGAGCTGCGCATGGAGCACGGTGTTCGGCGCGAGCAACTGGGTGCCGTGCGCGCGCGTGATCGGCACGCCCTCTCGGCCTGGGTGGAGAGCGACACCACCCTCCCGCCCACACAGATCGAGGTCACCGACGAGCTCCGGGTGGTCGCGATCGCGATCGAGCGGACGATGGCGGACCTCGAGTACCAGATCGAGTCGCTGGAAGAGCGCCTGGCCGAGGTGACGACCGACAGTCGGCAGACGGGCGAGCGCAGGCGAGCCACGCTACGCACCCGCGAGCAGCGCAGTGATGAGGTGCGGGCGCGGCTTCGCCGCGGCTACCAGGCATTGCGCGAGTCCCTGCCAGAGCGACCGATCGGCGCCGAGCAGGCGCACGATGCGCTGCTCGAGCTCGAGGCGCGCCGCGCGCCGGTCGGGGCCCTTGCCGACCCATG
>JAHFDS010000064.1:0-2505 GCA_023248855.1 Myxococcales bacterium | reverse complement strand
CCATGAGCTGAGCCTGGCCCGGCCTGCGGAGCTGGCGCAGGGCGCATCCGTCGGCAATTACACCATCGCGCGCGTGGTGGGCCAGGGCGGCTGGGGCACGGTCTACCTCGCCAGGCATGCCGCCATCGGCTCGAGGGTCGCGATCAAGGTGCTCGCTGCGCATCTCGCCAGCGGCACGGATGCTTGCCGGCGATTCTTCCAGGAGGCCAAGGCGTCGAGCGCGATCGACTCCGATCACATCGTCAAGGTGCTCGACTTCGGGCAGCTACCCACGGGTCAGCCCTACATCGTCATGGAATGGCTCGCAGGCAGGAGCCTCAAGCACCTGCTCGACGTCGAGCACAGGCTCCAGATCCCGCGAGCGCTGCACATTGCAAGGCAGGTCGCGCGCGCCCTCGGAGCGGCACACCGAGCGGGCATCATCCACCGCGACCTCAAGCCCGACAACATCTTCCTCGTGGCCCGGGACCGCGACGCGGAGTACGTCAAGATCCTCGATTTTGGCATTGCCAAGCTCGAGATCCCCGACAGCGACGTGAGCAGCACGCGGTCCGGCGCGCTGCTCGGTACGCCCTACTACATGAGCCCGGAGCAATGCGCGGGCGGCCGCGCCCTCGACGCGCGCTCGGACGTCTACGCGCTGGGAATCGTGCTCTACGAGCTCGTGACGGGCGTGCGACCGTTCTCCGCGCCGGGTTTCGGCGAGATCTTGGTCCAGCACCTCACCGAGGCACCTCGATCGCCGCGCGCCATCCTGCCGAGCCTTCCTACCTCCCTCGACGCCCTCATCCTGCGCATGCTGGAGAAGCCGCCGAACCGCCGGCCGGCGTCGATGGAGCAGGTGGCCGAGGCGCTGGGGACACCGGGGGCATTCGACGACCCGGAGACGACGAATGCCTCCGGCGAGCGCAAGCGACCCTCGCAGCCCTCCACCGCTGCCGCGTCGGGCGACCACGTCGCGGCGAAGACGGACATGGGCGTGCTCGCGACGCTGCCCCCCGCGCTGTCCGTCCGGCCTGGTCGGCGCTGGCGCCTTGCGGTGGTCGCATCGGCAATTGCGGGGCTCGCCTTCTTGGGCCTTCTGCTCGCGCTCCGCCCGGGTGGCCACCGAGCGGCGTCCCGGGGCCTGGCTTCGCCCATCTCCAGCGTGCAAGGAGCGAAGGCCAATGACCCGCCGGCTATCCTGGCATCGCCTGCGCCCGTGGCGGAGGAGCCGCAGGTCACGCGCCAGCCGGTTTCGCCCAGGCGCGAGGCCAAGGTCAAGCACACGAAGAAGCCGCCGCCGAGGCCCAGACAGCCCGAACCAAAGAGGCTCGAGCGGCTGGATGAGGAGCCCGACATTTGATGCCATCCTGGATCCTCGTGTTGGCGATAGGACGCCGGGACGACGGGGGTATCTCGCTGCCAACGCGGGACTGTGCCCCGAGGGGGCCCTACTGACTCTTCCATTACTCGTCATGGAGGCACGACGACGATGCGTTCTCGCTGGATGACATTTCAGGCCCTGCTTGCCTTGATGGTGTCCTGCAAGGCCGAAGGACCGGAGGCGGCATTGCGTGTCACGGTGGACGCGCCTGCGGGCACGCTGACGAGCGTGCTCGCCGTGACCGTGCAGGTGAGCGAGCGGGCTGACGCCATCAGGGCCTCGGGGCGAAGGGCCGGATGGTCGGCCGGAAGTTGCGCGCGAGCTCGGGGGCGCTCGTCGAGACGGCGCCGCTTTCGGCCTCAACCTCGGCGAAGACGATGGCGCCGCGCGGGATCGGGCGGTCGAGCCGGTACGCGCCGTCGGCGCCGGGCGTGAGCGCGAGCTGCGCGTACGTGTAGCCGCCGTTGTCGCTCAGCGCCAGACGTACGGCCACCGGGGCCTCGCCGGCCGCGGGCCAGACCGTCACGCCCTCCGATGTCACGTGCACTCGCGGAGGCGCTGGCGGGAGCGCAAACGGCCGCTTCGGCGTGGCCGCATCGGCGACGAGCGCGCGCAAGAGCAGCGCCCAGCGCGCCACCCAGTCCTCGTGGCGGTCATAGCTTCCGGCCGGTCCGCAGTACGGCGGGCGCGCGCCTTTGGGGCAGGCGGCGGGGCAGGGCGGCGTACCCGGGCAGCGCGTCGCCGTCAGCGACGGCGGCGCCGACGTGCCGGGCATGCACGCGGCCGGGCAGCCGCCGTCGAAGTACCAGAGGTGGTCGTAGTCGGGGAACAAGGCGAGCCGCACGAGCGGCGCGCGCAGGGCGCGGGAGGTGACCAGCACCTGGTCGATCGGGAAGAACTCGTCCTGCGCGCCGGCGAGCAGCACGACCTTGCCCTTCTGCGTGGCCGCGAACGCGAGCGGATCGAGCGCGCGCAGGGTCGCCCGCGGCCCGGGCGAGTCGACCGTCAAGGCGCCCGAGCCGGCGAGCAGGCGCGCAAACCAGCTGCCCGCGCGCGCCCCGGCACGGATGCCGCCCGAGCTCGCCACCGCGAGCAGTGCGTGGATGCGGTCGTCCACGCCGTTCGCGACCAGCGCCGCG
>JAHFDS010000427.1 GCA_023248855.1 Myxococcales bacterium | reverse complement strand
GGCATCGAGATCGACGACGAGCACGTGGTGACGAGCGACCACCTCGAGCGCTGGGGCGAGTTCCCGGAGAGCCTGGTCGTCGTTGGCGCGGGCGTCGTCGGCTGCGAGTACGCCACCATCTTCGCGAGCTTCGGCCGGACCGCGATCCACATCCTCGACCGGCAGCCGCGCATCCTGCCGTTCGAGGACGAGGACCTGGCCGAGTGCGTCACTGCGAGCTTCGAGCGCGCGGGCATCGACGTGCACCGGCAGTCACGCCTGGTGTCGCTCTCGCGCACGCGGCGGGGGGTGCGCTACGAGATCGAGGGGCCTGCCGGCCGCCGCACCCTCGACGTGGAGCGAGCGCTCATCGCCGTGGGACGGGTGCCGCGTACGCAGGGCCTCGGGCTCGAGCGCATCGGCGTGGCGCTCGACGCGTCCGGCGGCGTCGTGGTCGAGCAAACGCGCACGCGCGTGCCGCACGTCTACGCGGCCGGCGACGTCACGACCGACGTGGCGCTCGCCAACGTGGCGGAGCTCGAGGGCCGCCACGCGGTCGAGCGCATGTTCGGCCTCGCGCCGCGCCCCATCCACTACGACGCGCTCTCGACCATCATGTTCCTGCGTCCCGAGGTGGCGGCCGTGGGCTGCAACGAGCAGCAGGCGAAACAGCGGGGCATCCCGTACCGCGTGGCGGTGCTGCGCAATGCCCTCGTCAACCGCAACATCGCCATGCGCTCGACCCACGGCTTTCTCAAGCTGCTCGCCTCGCGCGAGGCGCCGCACGCGATCCTCGGCCTGCGCGTGGTCGGCCCGCAGGCGTCCAGCTGCATCCAGGGCATCGCGTTCCTGATCGACCAGGGCGGCCACCTCGAGGACATCGACCGCTGCGCGCATCCGCACCCCGCCATCACCGAGGGCGTGCAGGAGTGCGCCCGCCTGCTGCTCGGCCGGTCGCTGCACAAGGTAGAGGTCTTCGGCGAGGACCTCCTTCGCTGCGGCGAGGGCTGACCGTCACGCTGACCGTCACGCGCGGGCGCGGCGGCGGCGGCGCACGAGGTACGCGAGCGGGAGCGCCCAGAGCGGCGCCCAGGGGGCGAGGGCGATCGCACCGAGGAGCGACCAGCGGAGCGCGCGACCGAGCAGGCGCGCCGAGTCGCCGAAGGTGCCCCGGGCGTCCTGGCCGAGGGTGGGCGCACGGTCGGGTGCGTAGATCTGCCTGACGTCGAGGTGGACGGTCAGGGTGGCGAGCTCGACCTGTTCGTCGAACAGGCGCACCTGGCCCTCGAGCCGTTCGATGCCCTCGCGCACGCGAGCGAGCTCACGCTCGACCTCGAGCAGGTCGGAGAGCTTGCCGGGACGGGTATCGACCAGACCGAGCAGGCGCGCCTCGAGCTTGCGCGCGCTCCCGAGGCGAGCGGCCGCATCGGCGTACTCGTCGGTGACGTCACGCGAGCCGGTCGCCTCGCGCTCGACGCTGCCGAGCTGGAGGACGGCCCGGAGGACCTCGTCGAAGCGCGGCGCGGGGATGCGCACCACGAGGGTCGCGTACGAGACGCGCCCGGCGCTGTGGGCGACGGACGTCCTCGCAACGAAGCCGCCGGCGGCCGTGACGCGCTCCTCGATGGCTCGTCTGGCGGCGTCGTATCGGTTGACCACGAGATGGATCTCGCCGTCGCGGATGAGCTTTCTCGTGGGGAGCTTGGCGAGGTCGCCTGGGGCGGGAAGCGGAGCGGCTCCCGAGGGTGCAGGCGCGCTGCGGTGCTCTGACCCGCACGAGGCGGCGGCCAGGAGGAAGACGGCAAACTGGGGGGCGGATGGGTGCATGGAGCCTCCTTGGTGACTCCAACGCGCAGCTCGTGCAGGGCTTACGCGAGAATCCGCGGATGCTTCTACGGAGGGCGCCCTCGTGGCGGTCTGCCTAGCCGCCGCCGTACTGCCGCTGGATGCGTCGTGCGGCCTCTAGGTCGGCACGCGCCTCAGGCAAATGGCCGAGGCGGCGGTGGGCGCGGCTACGGAAGAGGAGCAGGTTGATGGTGAGGACGTCCTGTTGCCGACCGAGCGCGAGCCCGCGGTCGGCCCAGGTGAGCGCCTCGGAAGCGCCGCCCTCGTCGGCGGCAAGCCCAGACAGGCGGCCGTAGAGATCGGCCAGCACGGCCTCGCGGTCGCCCCGCTGGAGCGCAGGTTGCGCTGGAGCCTCCAGCACCGCCAAGAGCTCCTTCCGCGCCGCCGGTCGGTCGCCCCGATCGACCGCACGATCTGCCGCCTCGTGCGCCTGCGCCACGCGGGCGAGCCATTGCGCTGCGGTCGGCGCCCACTGTCGGAGCGACGGTGGCTCGCCTCCGTCGTGCGCAGATCGCTGCTCGCGCTGCCCGCAACCGAGGGCGAGGAGGCATGCCAGCACCAGCCACGCCCTCATTCCGTGCCCCTGTTGCGCACCCGCATTGCAGCCAGCAGCGCGCCCCGGTGCGCGCGCATTGGCAGCTCGAGCGGCTCGGGCGACTCCAGCTCCAGCGCCCGCGCCTGCGCCTCCACCAGCGCCCTCGAGGGCCGCGGAAGGGGCATGAGCCGCGTCGCCTCCGGCGCGCTCGCCCGCTCCCCGCCCAGCATGAATACCACCACACCCGCAGCTGCCAGCGCACCCACGGGTACCAACCACAGCCCGAGCCGCCGCGTCCGCCCCCGCGCCGCGGGCTGCGTCGCGCCAATGCGCTGCTCCACCCGCCCCTGCGCAGTGGCGTCGAACCCCTGCACACGGCGCTCGTGCTGGAGCAACGCGGCCGTAGCCAAATCTGCAGCGGGCACACCATGCCCCTGTGCGGGCGCCTCGAGCGCACGCGCCAGGGCTGCGGCCTCGGCCTGCTCTTCGGGCGTGGCTGCGTCGTCGTCCTGCATCAGGTCTCCCCAGCCTCACCGATGATCTTGCGCCAGCTCGCGCGAAAAGACCGCAACCCGCGCAGGAGCAGCACGTCGAAGGCCCCCATCGTCACACCAATCGCCGCCGCGCATTCGGCGCGTGAGCGCTCCTCGAGGAGCCGCAGCTCGATGGCGCGGCGCTGCCGCGGCGGGATCTCGGCGAGCACACGCCGCACGGCCTCGGCGAGTCGCGATGGGTCGAGATCGCCACCCAGGCGCGTCTCCGGCCCGACACCGCCCTCGCGCAGGGGCGCGAGCAGGCCCTCGTAGCGCGACGCCGCGCGTCCCGCGCGCGCGCAAGCCCGGTGGCCGTCCATCGCCTTCGAGCGCGCAATCGTCGCCAGCCAGAAGAAGACGCTCTGGCCGCGATCCTGGTACTGTCCGATGCGCTCGATCGCGGCCACGAACGTCGCCGCGAGGGCATCCTCCGCGGCCGCCGGATCGCCGACCAGCGGCA
This sequence comes from Myxococcales bacterium, assembly GCA_023248855.1. Taxonomy (GTDB): domain Bacteria; phylum Myxococcota_A; class Polyangia; order JAHFDS01; family JAHFDS01; genus JAHFDS01. The sequence goes on along the minus strand of JAHFDS010000427.1, from coordinate 3,275 downwards.
GGACGATGGCATAGAGCCTTCGAGAGAACGCCCGGTAGATCTCCGCGAACGCCGCGCGGTCACCGGCGCGGATGCGCCCAAGGCACGCCCGCTCGATGGCCAGCCACGCAGGATCTTGGACGTCACGCGGCTCCAACGCGCGGGACTCTACCCCCTTACGCCAACGAGCGCGGCAATGGCGCTTCGGTCCGTCAAGACTCCGACGACCCTGTGCTGGAACGTCGACGGCAGATCGCCCAAGAGGCGCGCTCTTGGGCAGTTTTTTTCGACGCAGGAGCCCAGGCGGGCACGGCATGCGGTGTGCACAGCGACGGCCTCATGCGATTCCGACCACTGCGCTGGCTGCTCGTGCTCACCCTGTCGGCGACCCTCGGCTGTGCCTCGGTGCGCGGTGACACGGTCGCGCGCCCCATCCAGTCGAGCTTCAAGCGCACCGCCGGCGCCTCCGAGGAGCAAACCGCGCTCGGCCTGATCGTCAGCGGCGAGATCGTGGACGGCATGTCGAGCACGCACTTCGAGCAGCTCGCGCTGACCTTCGAGAGCCGCACCACCCGGTGGATCCGCATCGTCGGCGTGACACTGCAGTTCGCGTCGGGCACCGTCCGCGACGATCAGATCCAGATCCCGGTCGGCGACGACCTCGGCGCGTGGATCGACGCCGCACAGCGCGAGCGAGCGGTGAGCGAGCACAACGCCGGCGTCGCCCTCGGGGCCGTGATGCTCGCGGGCACGGCCGTCGCAAGCGTGGGGACCAGTCAGCGCAACGGAGGCCTCGTGGCCGTGGGCAGCGCAATGACGCTCGGCGCCACCGCCGTCGGCATGGCCAGGGCCCTCGAGCAGGCGCGCGACACGCCGGGCAGCGTGGCCACGGTGCCGGTGGGGCACCTCCTGGCGGGCGCCATCGTGGTGCCGCCGGGCATGCACGCCAAGCGCTGGGTGACGCTGTTCTGCGATCGCCCGAACGAGCTCCACCGCATCACGACCGTCAACATCACCTACCGGACGGACCAGAACGACACCGAGACCGTCGCGCTCACGCTGCGGCGCAGCCTGCCCAGGCGCTCGCCGGCCACGGCGACGGAGTGACTCTCACCGCACGACCAGCAACGTGGCGCGATGGTGCAGGTGGAAGCTCTCGGGCAGCGTACCCAGCAGAAAATCCGCGAGACGATCGTGGCCGCGCCCGCCGAGGACGAGCATCGCCCCAGGCTTGCGCGCGAGCAGCTCCGCCAGCACCGGATACGGCTTGCCCTTGAGCTCCTCGAAGGTCGCGCGGACGGCGGCGTCCTCGGCCAGGGCCTGGCGCGCCGCCGCGATGGCGTGACGGTCGTCCGAGCGCTCCGCGACGTGCGCCACGGTGAGCCGGTAGCCGGTGCGACGCGCCAGCTCGGCTGCCACCAGCAATGCGCGCCGCGCGCTCGGGGAGTTGTCGAAGCCCAGCACGACCTCCCGCACCGGCTCGGCGCCGCGGTCGACCAGCAGCACGGGCCTGTCGCAGCGGCGCATCATGTACTGTGCGGTCGCGCCGGTGGTCTCGCCCAGACGATCCTGGCGGCACCCGGTCCGTCCGAGGATCGCCAGATCGGCGCGCTCCATCTCCTCGCGCAGCGTGCGCGGCGGCCAGCCCTCGATGAGGTCCGTGGTCACCTCGAGCCCGCGCTCGGCACAGACGTGCAGCGCCGACTCGAGCGCAGCCCGGCCCTCTTTCTCGTGCGCCTTGCGGCTCTCGGAGACCCAGGCGGCAGCGGCGAGCGACGGCTCCGGCGTCGGCCCTGGCACGGCCCAGGCGATGGGCGCTTCGACCACGTGCACCACGCGGATCCTGGCGTCGAGCCGCGCCGCGAGATCGACCCCGAGCTCGAGCGCCCTGCGCGCGGCGGTCGAGCCGTCTTCCCCGACGAGGATGGTCTTCATCATCAGCGCCCTCCGTCTGGATCCCGTCGTTGCAACCCTCGGGCCGCTCGGGACGAGCGTTCGGCGCCACGCCCGGGGTGGGGCGCCGCCGCATGTCCTGCTGGGCTCCCGGCGCTCCGCGCAGAGCTTGCGCGAATACGCCCACGGCGGGAGCGCCCGGCGCTGGCACGGCCGCTGCTTCGCTGGCCCCTGGAGGCACTCCATGATCACCACGGCGCGCACCCTGGGGAAGATCGAGCTGCAGCTGCGCGAACGGCGGGCGCGCCTGATGCGTGAGCTCCGCGCCGAAGCCTCGGCCCAGGCGGGCCTGGCGCCGGCCGAGGAGCAAGACTGGGTGGACCGCTCGGCCGAGGAGCAGGAGATCGCGCGCGTGGATCACCTGGGCATGCTCGAGCGAGCCGAGGTCGCGCGGATCGACGCCGCTCTCGAGCGCATCCGCCGGGGCACCTACGGCTGCTGTATCCAGTGCGGTGGTCGGATCGAGGACCTGCGGCTGCGCAAGCTCCCGGAGGCACCCATGTGTCTCACCTGCGCCCTCAGCCGCGCGAGCTGAGTCCTGAGCTCCTGACGACCCGCTCCACCTGGGCCTGGGCCGGGCCGAACCCGCTGGACGTGGGTCGGTCCCCTGGATACCATGTCGGCGGCCCCGGGCCCCTGCCCGGGATTTCTACTAGCGATCGTGGACTATCTCGGCGGCGACGCCGTCGAGCGGGGGGCATACAGATGAAGCTTGGTGTCGTGCGAGTGCTCGCACTCGTCGGGGTTGTTTCCGGCCTCGGCTGCGGTGTCGACGAGGGCTGTCCAGTCGGGCTCGTCCGTGATCCCAGGACCCGCAGCTGTCTCTTGCCCTCCGAGGTGCCGCACCCGACGGCAGGGACCGCTGGCCTCGGCGAGCCCGGCGCCGGCGGCGTGGGCGGCCAGGGCGCTGGCGGAGCCCCCAGCCTCGAGCTGCCGGTCACGATCCAGGGCGTGATGCTGGATGCGCTGGGCGCCCCGATCGTCGGCATGGCGGTCTCGCTCACCGCCCCTGGCTCGCAGAGCACCGCAGCTACGGTGATGACGACGCCCGATGGCTCGTTCACCATGACAACGGTCATCAACGGCTCTGGGGCCAACCTGTTCCTCAAGCTCGACGGCTCGAGCGCCCTCGGTGGGCTGAACTTTCCGGTCCTCAATCGCCGTGTCACCGTGATCGGCGGGCAAATGACGGTGCTCGCGCCGATCTTCCTGCCCGTCCTCAACACCGGGCTCGACCTGTCCTCGCAGCCTGGTCTCACCCTCGAGCCCACGAGCGGGGGTGGCCTGTCGGTGGGTGCACCCGCGGGCCTCGTGGTGAGCTTCCCGTCCGTTGGCGAGCCCTC
>JAHFDS010000063.1:23450-27108 GCA_023248855.1 Myxococcales bacterium | reverse complement strand
AGACCGGCACGGTGGCGAACGCCCTGGTCGCGCGCTACCCCGAGTGCGCGCGCGCCGGGGAGGACCCGCGCGAAGGGGGCCTCGTGCAGCGGCTCGACCGCGGCACCACGGGCGTCTTGCTCGCAGCACGCACGTTCGAGGCCTGGCGCGCGCTGCGCGTGACCTTCTCCCGCCACGAGGTGGAGAAGACCTACCTGGCCGTCGTGGTGGCGGAGCGCCCGCTCGAGCGCACCGTGATCGACCTGCCCATCGCCCACGCTCCGAAGAACCCCGCGCGCGCCATCGCGGTGAGCGACCCCGGGCGCGCCGCCGCCCTCGGAGCACGCCCAGCGCGCACCGCTATCGAGCCGGTGGAGCACCTCGGCGGCCTCGCGCTCGTCGCCGCGACCGCGCACACGGGCCGGCTGCACCAGGTGCGCGTGCACCTCGCTGCCCTCGGGGCACCGATCCTCGGCGACCTGCAATACGGCGGCCCCGTCTGGGACGCGCCGGGTTTTTTCTTGCACGCCGAACGCCTCCTGGTGGCGCACCCGCGCACGGGCGCGCGGCTGCAGATCGAGGCGCGGCTACCGCGCGATCGGCTGGAAAGACTCGACATGCTCCGCCGGAGGCGCTAGACAACCAGACCCTCTCGATGAACACCGTCGGCACCCCCGCGCACTGGCTCGGCTTCCTCGCCTTCGTGCTGGCGCTCCTGTTCGCCGATCTGTTCCTGCTCCACCGCGAGGCCAAGCCGGTCTCGCCCAAGAGCGCCATCCGGTGGACCTGCGTCTGGGTCTCGCTCGCAGCCGCGTTCTGCGCCCTCGTGTACGGCCAGTTCGGCGAAGCCAAGGCGCTCGAGTTCGCGACCGGTTACCTGATCGAGGAGGCGCTGTCGGTCGACAACCTCTTCGTCTTCCTGGTGCTCTTCAAGTACTTCCGGGTGCCGCTCGAGCAGCAGCGGCGGGTCCTGTTCTGGGGCGTCCTGGGGGCCCTGCTGATGCGCGCCGCGTGCATCCTCGCGGGCACGGCGCTGATCTCGCAGTTCCGGTGGTTGCTCTATCTGTTCGGCGCGTTCCTCGTGATCACGGGCGCGCGCCTCTTGACCGGCGGCGGCGACAGCACGGCCGATCCCGGCGACAACACCATCGTGCGCTGGCTGCGGCGCATCATGCCGGTCACGGGCGAGTTCCACGGCGCGCGCTTCTCGATCGTCAAGGACGGCAAGCGCTGGGCGACGCCGCTTCTGCTCGTGCTCATCACCATCGAGATCTCCGACGTGATCTTCGCGCTCGATTCCCTGCCGGCGATCTTCGCGATCACGCTCGACCCATTCATCGTCTTTACGTCGAACATCTTCGCGATCCTGGGCCTACGGACGCTGTTCTTCCTGCTCTCGAGCATGATGGGTCAGTTTCGCTTCCTGCGCGTTGGCCTGTCCGTCGTGCTGATCTTCATCGGCGGCAAGATGCTGCTCGCGCACTTCGTGCAGATCCCCATCGCGGTCTCGCTCGGCGTGGTCGCCGGCGCGCTCGCGGTGGCCGTGGTGACCTCGATGGCGTTGCCCGAGCACCGCGCGCGCGGCTCCATCTCGCCCGACGGGCCCATCGGCTCGGGCGACCCCGGCGAGCCCGGCGATTAGCTGCAGCACGTGACGCCCTGACGCGCCGCGGCGAAAGCCAGCGCACGGCGCGCACCGACCAAGGTTGACAGGCGATCGCAACATCGGCCAAGTTCCGCCCACTTACCCTGGAGTCAGCCCACGTGAAGAAGCCCACCCTGCTCGCTTGCTCGCTCGTCCTTTCCGTGGCCGCCTGCCAGAACGGCCTCGAGCCGGCGCCGGACCCTCAAGAACCACCCGCGGCGCCTTCGATCGCGGGACGCATCGACGTCCTGCCCATGCCGCCAGAGGTGCTCGCAAACGAGAGCGACGGGACGCCCAAGCTGGCTCACGCGGACGGCACCCCGAAGGTCCTCTACGTGAACATGGAAGGCGCGACGCTCCGCGGCGGCTCGTGCAACAACGCGGCAGCGAACTGCTCCAACATCGTCCAGGGCGCCTGCGCGAGTGGCCACGCCTTCCCCGCCTATGCCGGCACGGCCGAGCAGCGAACGCAGCTCATCAAGACCCTCCAGCGCTTCTACGTCGAGTTCAACATCCAGATCGTCACGACGCGCCCCACGAGCGGGAGCTACTCGATGGTCATGGTCGGTGGGCTGCCGAGCGACGTCTGCTATCCGACCGACCAGGCGCTGGGTGTCGCCCTCCTGGATCCCGCCAACATGACGGAGAACGACGTCACCTTCGCCTTCGCGGCCGCCGCGCAAAACGATCCCTCGACGGTCGCGCTGACGATCGCGCAGGAGCACGCCCACGCCTACGGCCTCGAGCACACGAATGACATGTACGACCTGCTCTATCCCGTTGCGCTGACCGGCATCGAGTCTGCGGGCTACCTCGACATGGACATGGGCCTGCTCGATGCGGCTGGCCAGCCCACCCGTTCCGTCTGGACCGGCCTGTCGACGCAGAATTCGTACCGATTGATGCTGCAGACCGCTGGCCCGTCCGGCAAGGCGGACACCGAGACACCGAGCGTGGTGATCACCTATCCGATGGACGGCCAGTCCGGTTTTCGCCCGGGTCGGGACATCCGTGTACGCGCCACCATCGACGACGATTTCCCGCCCATGCGCTATCGCTCCGTGGATCTCGTCCTCGACGAGGGCACGCCCAACGCGCGAACCATCTCGAAGACCATGTGGCCATTTACGTTCACCGCGCAGGTGGCGACGGAGGGTCCGCACACGATGCAGCTCAAGGTGACGGACAGCGCCAATCATGTGGGGATGTCCGCCGTCGTTCACTTCGCGGCCGGTACGGGTGGTGCGGGCGGTTCGGGCGTCGGGGGCAGCGGAGCCGGTGGCGGAGCTGCCGGCGCGGGCGGTGGCACCGGTGGGGCGGGTGGTGGCGCGGCCGGCTCGAGCGGTGGCGCTGCTGGCTCCGGCGGAACCGACCAATTTGGTGCGAATTGCACCAAGGAGGGCCCCGGATGCATGTGCGTTGGCAATGACAACGGCATGACCGGCGTCTGTTCCCGCAAGTGCACCTCGGTCAGCCAGTGCAGCGGCAGCAGCTTCAAGTGCCTCGACCTCTACGGGGACGGCTCGAAATACTGCGCGCCGGCCGATTTCGCGCCCGCCGCAAAGCCCGCCCCGGCCAGCGGGTGCGCGACCGGCAATGGCATCACCTCTCCGTTCGCGCTGCTCCCCCTCCTCGCTCTCCTGCTCGGCCGGCGGCGCCGCTTCAGGTAGCACACGCCCTCGCTCGTACGTTTCTTGCTTCCTCTCCCTGTATTTTCGGGATGGGTGTCTCAAGTCTCTCGCAACTTCTCGAAGAGAAGTGCGAGAACCCCTGGAGGAGGCTCGAGGTGTTCCACCGACTGCTCACGCTGCTGATCCTGGCTACTGGCGTTGCCGCCTGCGGCTCTCCCATCAACAACCACTGCAAGAGCAACGCCGCGTGCGAGTTCTCCTCGTTCCAGGGCGCGTGCATCAGCACGTGGTGCGCCATCCCCGCCGAGGACTGCCCTTCCGGCTGGCGCTTTCACGACACGGCAGGCCAGGGCCTGGCCAATCACTGCGCGCCCTCCCTGCCTCGTGACGCAGGGGTCCGCCG
>JAHFDS010000063.1:0-23350 GCA_023248855.1 Myxococcales bacterium | reverse complement strand
CCGCTGGGCGCTACCTGCACCGGCGGAACGCAGTGCGGGAGCAACTTCTGTGCAGACGGCGTCTGCTGCAACACCGCGTGTGACGGTCTCTGCGTGCGCTGCGAGCGCACGGGACAGTGAACCGGCATCATGGGCAGCGACCCGAACGACGAGTGCGCAGGAAGCGGAACCTGCGGCGGCGTGTGCCATGGCGCCGGCACCTGCTCGTTCCCGAGCACGACCCTCTCCTGCGGTGCGCCGGCCTGCGGCGCGCCGGGCAGCCGCACCGTGTCGCACTGCGATGGTGCCGGCATGTGCGTCGGCGAGACCCTGAGCTGCGCCCCCTACGCTTGCAGCGCCGGCACCTGCAAGACGAGTTGCGCCGGCACGTCCGATTGCATGGCCGGCGCATTCTGCGACAACCCACGCCCGTCCGGAACCTGCCGCTCCAGCCTCACCAACGGCACCGCCTGTGGAGTCGACTCCGCCTGCATGTCCGGCCACTGCGTCGACGGCTTCTGCTGCGGCTCAGCGTCTTGCCCCGAGTGCCAGGCCTGCACGGGCAGCGGCGGCACTTGCGCTCCCAGGTCGAACGGCCTCGCCTGTGGCGCCGCGCCCTCGTGCTCCGGCGGCCAGGCCATGACCCGCCGCTGCACGAACGGCTCCTGCGCGAGCCAGAGCACCTCCTGCGGCTCCTACACTTGCGATGCCAGCAGCATGTCCTGCCTGACTTCTTGCGGCACCGACGCCCAGTGCGCCAGCGGGTACTACTGCAAGACGGGCATGTGCGCGATGAAGGCCAACCTGGGAGACACGTGCGCAGGAGACAGCGAGTGCGGGAGCGCCCACTGCGCGCAGACCGTCAACGGCTCCGGCAATCCCATCCGGATCTGTTGCAACACAGCCTGTAATGGCGTCTGCGACCAGTGCGCGCCCGGTGGCACCTGCGGAAGCAAGCAGGACGGCACGACGTGTGGCCAGATGTCGTGCCCGGGTGGAAGTGCCTCGTCGATCAGCCCGAAGTGCATGGGCGGAACCTGCCAGGACGTGGCCACTTCATGCGGCACCTACGTTTGCAATGGAAACACCAGCTCCTGCCCCACCACGTGGCCGCCGACGGATCGCAACAGATCGTCAGCATCGCCGGATCGTCCAGCAGCCTGGGTGCCGCTGTGAACTACTCCAGATCTGAGATCGCGTTGGCGATCGATGGTGTGAGTCTGGGAATCTTCTCGACTGCCGGCGCAGCACTGGGATCACAGCAATCGATCGGCACCGGTACCTACCCGCAACTAAGCTGGTCAGGAACCGAGTTCGGAGCGTGCTGGGAAACAAACAGCGGCGTTCGCTTCGTTCGGATCTCTTCGAGTGGCGCCCTTCTGGGGAATGCGTTGCCCCTCTCAGGCCAGGGAACACGCTGCTCGATCGCGTGGACCGGATCCCGTTGGTACGTCGCATGGTCGGAGGATTCCAGCGGCCAGAAATCGGTCGTCGTGGCGCATGTCTGGCCTGACGGTGCCGCTGCATCTCCTCCCGCGGCCATTTCCACCAACGGCACTGCGCCTCACCTCGCGAACGGCAGCACTGGAGCGACTATCGAGACGGGAATGCCGAAATCTACTTCGCTCAACTGAATTGCCGCTAGCCGGCACCTGGCCTCCGCCTGCGGACACGACTCTCCGGTGTGACACGGCGCGTCAATTTCGACTTCGTGGCACGCCCCCGGGGGCCGCCGCCCCTGTGCACCGTTGACACACCAGTCTCGGCGGCTACAGTACGCGCCGCACATGGGACAAGGGTGTGATGTGAACAAGAGCACGCTTCGTTTTCTCCCGACTCTCCTGCCGGTCGCGCTCCTGGGAGCCTGCTCGAGCTCGCTGCAACCGGCGCCCGACCCGATCGCCCAGCCTTCTGCTCCTGTGCACGGCCTCGTGGACGTCGTGGACTACCCCGAGGAGATGGACCCCCGGTTCGACCACAAGCACATCCTCGCCGCAGGGGCGCCACGAATCCTGTTCGTGAACTTCGATGGGCCGATGCTGCAGAATTGCAACGGCTCGGACCCGATCACCGGATGTTCCTTCATCGTCGGGGCCTCGTGCGGTCGCAAGCAGGTGCCTGCCTACGCCGGCACGATGGAGCAGCGAGACCTCACGCTCAAGCTCCTCAAGCGCTACTTTGCGCCGTTTGCAGTCCAGTTCGTCACCGAACGGCCGGCCGATAGCGTCGTTTACGACATGATTGTGATCGGCGGCAGGCCCGCGGACGTTTGCTATTCGAACACGGGCGCGCTCGGTGTCGCACCGATGGACTGCGGCGACATGCGACAGCGGGAGATCACCTTCGCCTTCTCGGGCGTGACCCCGGAGCCCTTGACGATCGCCCAGACGATCGCGCAGGAGTACGCGCACTCGCTGGGCCTCGAGCACACGGAGGACACGCACGACGCCCTCTATCCCGTGGCCATCGGCGACAGCGTCTGGGGCTACCTGAACAAGGACATGAACGTCGTGACCCTGAACGCCGACGGGAGGACCACGACGCCCGTGCGCTCGCGCTGCGATGGCAGCGCCACCCAGAACTCGCACATGCGCATGCTCAACGTGGCCGGGCCGGGCGATCCGGACACCGAGGCGCCCACGGTCAAGATGATCTACCCCACGGACGGCCTCGCAGGCTTTCGGCCGGATCGCGACATCCGCATCCAGGTCGCGGTCGATGACAACTTCCCGGCCTACCTGATCTCCAAGGTCGACATCATCGTCGACGAGGGGATGCCAGGGATGATGACCTCGTCGGACGACACCATCCCCTATGGATTCACGACTCGCCTCGCGCCCGGCGCGCACACCATCAAGGCGACCGCCAAGGACAGCGGCAACAACACGGGCTCGACCTCGGTCATCCACATCACGGTGGCCGATGGGGCGGGCGGTCCCGGTGGCATGGGGACTGGCGGGACGGGCGGGACGGGCGGCGACGGTGGCGGGGCGGGAGGAATGGGAGGAACGGGAGGCGCCTCCGGCGGTGGTGGTGGCGGGACGGATCAGTACGGCCAGCCCTGCAGCGGAAATCGCGCCGGCTGCACCTGCGTCGGTTTTGAGGGGGGGCTGGATGGGGTTTGCTCGCGCAAGTGCACGACGGTCAGTCAATGCGGCGGCGCCAATGCCTTCAAGTGCATCAACGTCAACAATGACGGCGCCAAGTACTGCGCACCCGCCGATTTCGAGGTGCAAGCCAAGGCCACTGCCGCCGGAGGATGCTCCACGGGTGGTGGCAATACCGATCTCGCCTGGTTCGGGATCGCGCTCATTGCGGCCATGTCCATGCGCCGCCGCCGCGCCAACTAGCCAATTAGCGCCGACCGTCCGGCATCTTGCAAGCAACACGACTACTCCATGTCAGGAGGTCTTCTGTGAAGCGCCTAGCCCTCTCCAGCTGCGCACTGCTCGCTGCATGTACCTCCAGCCTGCAACCCGCACCCGATCCGGTGCCGGAGCAGCCTTCCAACCCTCGTCCGGTCGACTTTCCGCGCGAGCAACCGAGCCCGACCCACGATCCCGGAAAGCGGCCCGAGGTCGTTGCCACGCCGCAGCTCCTGTACGTCAACTTCGAGGGCGCCACGCTGGCCGGGGGCGGCACCAACGCAACCTCCAACCGCAGCGCGCTCATCGATTGCTCGGGCACCGTCAATTACCCCGCCTACACGGGGACGGCAGAGCAGCGCCAGCAGACTCTGGACTTGCTCAAGAAGTACTACCGTCCCTACGACATCACCATCGTCACCACGAAGCCCACCTCGGGCAGCTACTCCATGATCATGATGGGCGGGCACTCGAGCGCCATTTGTTTCAATTCGGGCGGCGTCGGCGAGGCCCTCGGTGTGGCACCCGCGACGTGCGACGTGCTCCCGAATGCCATCACGTTTGCGTTCACCGAGGCGGCCAACAACGATCCCTTCGACGTCGCAACCACGATCGCGCAGGAGCACACCCACTCCTTCGGCCTCGAGCACACGACCGACATGCGCGACATGCTGTACCCGTTCGCGACGCAGATGGTGCTCGGCTTCCTCGATCTCGACATGCCGGTCGCAAACGTCAACTACCAGACCGGCGTGGTCACCAACGGTCGCTCGTTCTGCACGGGCTCGGGGACCCAGAACTCGCACCGCAGGATGCTAGAGGTCACGGGCCCTGGCGCACCGGATACCATGGCTCCGACGGTCAAGATCTCCTACCCGACGGACGGCCTGAGCGGATTCCACTCGGACCGCGATGTGTCGGTGCGCCTGTCGGTGGATGACGACTGGCCGATGAACTTCATCAAGAGCACCAACCTCATCGTGGACGAGGGCACGCCAGCGGAGATGCGATCGATGGACGACATGGCGCCCTACACCTTCATCGGGCGGTTTGCGCCGGGCATGCACACGCTCAAGGCGACCGCCGTCGACTCGGGCAACAACGTGGGCACGAGCACCGTCGTCCACTTCACCGTGAGCGAGATGGGCGCGGGCGGCGCGGGCATGATGGGCACCGGGGGCGCGGGAGCGGGCGCGGGAGGTTCCGCAGGCTCTGCGGGATCGGCCGGCAGGGCGGGCGGCACCGCGGGCACCGGTGGCAATGCGGGCGCCGGTGGCAATGCGGGCGGAGGCGGCGGCGGTGGGGGCACCACGGACGCCTACGGCCAGGACTGCCACAGTGACCGCCCGGGCTGCACCTGCGTCGGCAACGAGGGCAACCAGGTCGGTGTGTGCTCGAAGAACTGCACCACCGCCAGCCAGTGCGGCCTCGGCTGGAAGTGCCTTGCGCTCTATGCCGATGGGCCCAAGTGGTGCGCCCCCGCCGACCTCGACCCGGCCGGGGCGAAGACCACCGCCCCCGCGAGCGGCTGCGCCACCACCACACCCGGCGCGCCCTCGCGGCTGCCAGCCTTCCTCTTGGCCGTCGTCCCGTTCGCGCTGCGCCGGCGTCGCGCCCGCTGAACGTCCCAGCCCTCGCCGCGCCATCCCCGCGCGCTCGTGCATCGGAAGCCCATGCGCCGTCGAAGCGCGCTAAGCTCATCGGATGGTCGCACCGCTGCTCGTTCCCACCCCCAGCGCGCGTAGCCACGAGGCCTCGGACGAAGCCACCACGTTGCTCGGTCGTGGCGCCTCCTTCGAGGGCAAGCTCACCTTCGAGGGCACCGTGCGCATCGACGGACGTCTGACCGGCGAGATCTTCTCGGACGACGTCCTGGTCATCGGCGAAGGCGCCGAGATCCACGCGGAGATCGAGGTCGGCACCGTCATCGTCCAAGGCACCGTCGTGGGGAACATCCGGGCCAAGCACGCGGTCGAGCTGCGCGCGCCTGGCGTGGTCCGGGGCAACCTCCATACGCCGTCCCTGGCGGTCGAGCGCGGCGTCACGTTCGACGGCCAGTGCACCATGACCGCGTCCTGACGAGCCCGGACGCGCGGTCGGGTCTAGCGCCGTCGGTCGAGCTTGGCGACGACGCGCAGGGAGCGCCGCTCCCCCCAGGTGAGCTCCTGGCTGAAAGTCTGGTGGCCGGACAGGCGCACCTCGATCCTTGCCGGCCGATCGCGCGGGACCTTGCCGCATTGCCGCGGGGCAAGGCCGCAGGGCAGGCCGTTGACGAAGATCTCCCCGCGCGAGGGCACGGACTCGACGTAGACCTCGCCGATGTCGGCCGAGAAGCGCTTGATGAGCTGTTGCTCGGGTTGGCCCGGCTGCAGGGTGAAGTCCTCACGCACGGGCAGGTGTCCCGCGAGCAGGAGCTCGAGCTTGTGAGGCGTGTCGAGCGAGAGGTCGTCGGCGCGCACGGGCGAGACGCCAACGCGCTTGCCGTCGATGTTGACGGTGGCGCCGGATGGCACCGTCATCACCCACACCGTGCCGGTCGAGACCTTGGGTGGGCTCTCCGGCCACAGCACCACAGCGGCGCCGACCGCCAGCACGATTGCGGTCGCGATCGCCACGACCCTGCCCCAGCCGCGGCCCGCCCGCAGGTCGTACGCCGGTGGTGGCGCGCCAATGAACTCGGGCAGCGGCACGCTCTGCGCGGGCGTCATGAACTCCCCGGTGCCTCCGGGCGGCGCGGGTCGCACCTCGATCGCGCCCGAGACCGCGCCAGTCCCGGACATCGGCACCGGTGACGGCGGCGGAGGCGGCTGGCCGGGGATGGCGTGCGGAATGCCGCCGTTCGGGATCGAGAACGGATCCCCTGGCGGCCCTCCGAACATCTGGCGAGTCGGCTGCCGCGTACGCGGGATCGCCTCGCCCTCGAACGCGCCCGGCAGGCCCTCGAAGCGGCGCGGCGACGGCGTCCCACGGCGCGTCGGGGGCGGCACGCCGCCCGGGGACGGCATCGGCGGCATCGGCGGCGGGATGCTCGACCTGCGGCCGGTCGCCGCACGTGGCGGCGGCGGGCTCACCGCGGGCGGCGGATGCACCATCAGCACGGGCGGCGTGTCCTCGTCCAGCGGGTCAGGCGGCATCGGCATGGGGACCGTGACGCTCGCGGTCGCGTCCTGCCTCCGTCGCGGCGCGCTCGACAGATCGAGGTCCTCGAACAGGCCGTCGAGCGAGCCCCGCTCGGGCACCGCTTCGAAGTCGGGCGGCGCCGACAGCGTCGTGTGCTCCTGCGTGGAGAAGTCGAGCTCGTCGCTCGTGCTGACGTGCATCTTGCCGCCGCGCATGTCCACCGGCTGCAGCACGCTGTCCAGGCGGAAGATCACGCTGTGCTCGCGATCGGGCGCGAAGTCCGCACGCGACATGAGGAGGCGCTCGTCGATCTCGCGCGTCTGGATCGCCGCGCTGCGCCCGAGCAGCGGCGCCGGCGGCAACACGGGTGGCGGCTGGGTCCTGGGCTCGCCGAGCACGCGCGCCATCGTCGCCGCCAGCTTCGACGCGCTCATGTCGGGCGCGTACTGATAGAGGAAGCGCTGCAGCGCGTCCTGGAGGTCGTGTGCCGACTGGTAGCGGTCCTCGGGGCGCTTGCGCAGCGCCTTCATCACGATGGCCTCGAGCTCGGGCGGCACCTCTCGTCGCCGCCGCGACACCGGCTCGATGTCCGCCTTGCGCACCATGTCGAGCAGGAGCGTCAGATCCTCCTCGAGGTACAGCATCTGGCCGGTCAGGATCTCGTACAGCAGGATGCCGGTGGAGAAGATGTCCGAGCGCTGGTCGACCGGATCGCCCCACGCTTGCTCGGGGGACATGTAGTAGTACTTGCCCTTGATGACGCCAGCCGCGGTCTGCCGCGCGCGCAGCGCCGCCTTGGCGATGCCGAAGTCGACCACCTTGACCTCGCCCGCGTAGCTGATGAGCACGTTCTGCGGCGACACGTCGCGGTGGATGATCTCGAGGGGCCGGCCGAGGTCGTCGTTCTTGTGGTGCGCGTAGTCGAGCGCCGCGCAAACCTCCTGCACCACGAACGCCGCGACCTCGACGGGCACGTCGTACTCGATCTCGCTCGCGCGCCGCAGCACCTTGAACAGGTCCGCGCCATCGACGAACTCCATCGTGATGAAGTACTGGTCGCCGATCCGCCCGAGGTCGAAGATCTGGCCGATGTTGACGTGCTGCAACTGCACCGTGATCTTCGCCTCGTCGATGAGCATCTGGATGAAGTGCTCGTCGGCCGAGTAGTTCGGGTGGATCACCTTGAGCGCGACGAACTTCTCGAAGCCGCCGATGCCGCGGCTCTTGGCCAGGTAGATCTCGGCCATGCCGCCGACGGCGATCTGCCGCAGCAGGCGGTAGTGGCCGAAGGCGCGGTCATGCATTGCGCGCAGGCCTCGGCAGCGACTGCGTCGCCGGGCTGGTCCCTGGGTGCACAAATACCGACAAGACGCGCAGGGGCACCCGGTTCGCGCGCCGGTCGAACGTGCATACGATCTCGGTCGCCACGCCCGGCGCGATGTTCACCACGAACTGCGTCGCGTGCTTGGCGATGAGGTAAAGGCCCAGGCCCGCGCCGCGTGCCTTGCGGTCGATCTGGTTCTCCGAGTGCAGGCACTTCTCGATGTAGTCGAGCAGCGTCTGCTTGTCGAAAGAGCCGTAGCGGTCGCGCACCGACACCGCGAAGCACTCGTCGGTGAGGCCGAAGCGGATCGACACCGGCCGCGGGCTCTTGAGGTCCCTGCGCTCCGTCGTCGACACGTCGTGGAAGATCGAGCGCCCCGCCTCGTCCACCGGCGCGTCGAAGAGCGCGTTCATGAGCAGCTCCTCGGAGACCTGCTGGATCGCGTTTCTGAGCGCGCGCCGGACCCCGGACTCGGAGGCGAAGGCGCTCACCACCTCGATGGCCTTGGCGCGACCGACGTTGTCGCGCAGCCGCATGTACTTGATGTCGGTGCCGGGCGGCAGGTGCTTCTCGATCCCGAAGATGTCACCGGAGAAGAGCTTGCTCGCGGTCAGGCGCAGGCCGTCCTCGAGCGCGTCGTCTGCGGCCACGACGTGATCGAAGCGCGGCGCGCGCAGCACCGACGCGAAGCCCGACAGATCCGAGGACGGCAGGATCGCGACGACCGTGGCGCCTCGGCGCAGGCGGGCGGCCAGCTCCTCGCGCTCGCGCGCGCTGCCGTCCGACGCGAAGAACACGAAGCGATGCGACAGGGGGCCGCGCGGCAACACGGCGATGCCGGGCACGAGCTCTGCTTCCGCACCGGCGGCACGCAGAGCCCTACCTATCGCCTCGAGGTGCCCGGGCTCCCGGGCGACTGCGAGCGCTCTTCGCTGGACCAACGCGCGAGATCGTAACTCAGCATGGAATCCAGTCAATACGAGCATTTGCGGAACCGGCGGGAATCGGCTCAGCCGACCATGCCGATCCAGCACTTGAGGTAGCGGCCCTCGGGGAACTCGAGCAGCACGGGGTGATCGGGGCCCTGGCCCCCGCGGGCGATCCAGCGGACGATGCGGTCGTTCCGCCGCGCGGCCTTGGCGAGCGCGCCGTCGAACGCGGGCTCCTCGAGCAACGCCGAGCAGGAGCAAGCGACCACACCCCCACCCGGGCGCACGAGGCGCACCGCCTGGGTGAAGAGCTGCAGGTACGCGTGCGTGCCCTGCGGCGCGTCCTTGCGACGGGCGATGAGCGCCGGCGGATCGGCGATGACGAGGTCGAAGCCGGCGGTCGGCAGGGAAGGCAGATCGCGCAGCACGTCGGCGCGCAGAGTCTCCACCTCGGCGCCTTGCTCCGCCACGTTCCTGGCGGCGACCTCGAGCGCGCGGGCGCTGGAGTCCACCAGCGTGACGTGCGCCTTGCGGCCCCGCGCGGCGATGGCGCGGCCGAGGTACGCGCCCCACTGGCCGACATAGCAGCAGAGGTCGAGCACGCGCACGGGCGCCCCCGCGGAGCCGGCTCCGAGGCCCACGAGGCGTTCGGCCGCGAGCGCCAGGTTGGCGGATTGATCGAGGAAGAAGCCCGTCTTCTGGCCGGCGGCGAGGTCGGTCTCGAGCTCGAGCCCGGCCACCCGGATGCGGGCCGCCGAGAGGTCCACGCCGGCGGGGGAGCGCACGACGCGCGGCGGCTCCACCGCCACGCCGTCGAGCGCGCGCGCGCCCGCGTCGTTGCGCACGACCAGGCCCGCCTCCGGGTGCATCCCCGCGAGCGCCGCGTCGATGGCCGGCAGGGCGCGGTCCATGCCCGCCGTGTGGGCCTGCACGACCAGCACGCGCGACGCATCTGCCAGGACGTATGCGTCCACCACGAGCCCGGGCAGCCCGTCGCCCTCCGCGAACACCAGTCGGTGGCTCGAGGCCTCGAGGCCGAGCGCACGTCGCAGCCCCCGCGCCCGCTCGAGCCTGCGGCCGAGGCCCTCGGCGCCGAGCGGATCGAGCTCGGTACGGTCGCGCGTGAGCGCGCGGAACGCGATGAGGGATCCTGGGTTGCCGTGCCCCCGCGCGAGGAACGCGCCGCCGGCGTCACAGAGCTCCACCAGCTCTCCGGGCGCGATGCCCCGGGGGCTCTCGGCGAGCTCGTTCGAGTAGGCCCACGGATGACCGGCGCGAAACCGCCGGTCCGCCCCCTTGCGCAGCCGCCACACCTGCATGTGCGTCGACGGATACCACGACGCTCGCATTTCGGTGACCAGCCAGCGACGGCACCGTAAGCTCGCGCCGTGTCGACTCGTCATGGCCTCCACTTCCACGAATTCCAGCCGACGGCGGCCCGAACCCCACTGGGGCCCGGCACGCCGATCGTCATGGTGCACGGCGCCGCGGCGAGCTCGCTGGGGTTCCTCGATCTCGCGCGGCAGCTCGGCCAGCTGCGCCACGTGGTGGCGCTCGACCTGCCGGGGCACGGCCGTTCGGAGCCCCTTTCTGACGACGCGCCCGCGCAGCTGCTCGGGGCCTACCGCGACGCCACCGGGAACCTCTGCGCGGCGATGGGGTTCTCGCGGGCGATCCTGCTCGGCCACTCGATGGGGGCGGCGATCGTGCAGCTCGGCGCCCAGGCATGGCCCGACAAGGTCGCGGGCCTCGTGCTCCTCGGCGCCGGCGCGCGCATGCCGGTGCACTCTGCCACCCCCGAGCTGCTGCGCACGCGCCCCGAGGAATTCCCCGCGCTGATCACCCGCGCCGGCTACTCACCCGAGACGCCGCGGAGCATCCCCGCGCGCTGGTCCCCAGGGCTGCCCGCGTGCGCTCCCGAGCTCGGCGCGCGCGACTTCGAGGCCTGCGCGCTCTTCGATTCGCGCCCCTTCGCGGCCGAGCTCGCGCTGCCGACGCTCGTCATCGGCGGCGCGGACGACGTGCTGATCTCGCCCCGGCGCACGGCCGAGCTCGTCTCGCTGCTACCACGCTGTGAGCACGTGACGCTCGCGCGCAGCGGCCACTTCCCGTTCCACGAGCGCCAGGACGAGGTCGTCCGCGCCATCGCGCAATGGCTGGGCTCCGTGCCCTGACGTGATCGCCAAAAGGAGCGTGCTATCCTGACCGCGTGAGCGTCTCACCTGCCCGCGCCTCGACGCCCCCTGCAGCCTCGCCCACAGAAGTCCTGCATCGGCTCGAAGCCAACGTGTCGTCGGCGCTGCGCGGCAAGCCCGAGGTCGTGCGCATGGCGATGGTGGCGCTGACCGCGGGAGGGCACCTCCTGGTCGAGGACGTGCCTGGCGTGGGCAAGACCACCCTGGCGCGGGCGATGGCCCGCTCCATCGGGGGGTCGTTCCACCGCATCCAGTTCACCAGCGACCTGCTGCCAGCCGACGTCATCGGCGTGTCGGTGTACGACCAGCAGAGCGGGCGCTTCGAGTTCAAGCCGGGGCCGCTGTTCGCCAACGTCGTGCTCGCCGACGAGATCAACCGCGCCGCCCCGCGCACGCAGTCCGCGCTGCTCGAGGCGATGAACGAGGCCCAGGTCTCCGTCGATCAAGGCACGTACCCGCTGCCGCGGCCGTTCGTGGTGCTGGCGACCCAGAACCCGCAGGAGCACCAGGGGACGTACCCGCTTCCGGAGTCGCAGCTCGATCGCTTCCTGCTGCGGATCGGCATCGGCTATCCATCACGCGACGACGAGCGCGCGGTGCTGCGCGGAGCGCACGAGCCGGCGGGCGATCTGCAGCCAGTGGTCTCCCTCGAGGAGATCCTGCACTTGCAACGCGCCGCCGCCCAGGTGAAGGTGGCCGAGACGCTGCTCGACTACGCGCTCGCGGTGGTCGCCGAGACGCGCAGCTCGAGCCTGGTCGCGCTCGGCGTGTCGCCGCGCGGCGCCAAGGCCTGGTTCCGCGCCGCGCAGGCCCATGCGCTGGCCGAGGGCCGCGCGTTCGCGGTCCCCGACGACTTCAAGCGCACCGCCATCGCGGCGCTCGCGCACCGCGTCAGCATCGGCGGGCCGGCCGGGCTGCGCGGCGGCCGCACCGACGCGGAGCGCGCGATCGCCGACATCCTAGAGCGTACGCCCATCCCGGAGTGACGGTGGCGGGGGCAGCGCAGGACGGTCTGGCGGCGCAACCGAGCCGGCTCCTGCGCTGGCAGCGGAGGCGCCGGTTCCCGCGTCCGGTCGAGCCCACGAGCGGTGGCTGGTGGTTCCTCGGTATCACGTTCGCCGTCGGCGTGGCGGCCATCAACACCGGCAACAACCTGCTCTACCTCGTGCTCGGCATGCTGCTCGCGCTCATCCTGGCCTCCGGCGTCCTGTCCCACCTCGTCCTTCTGCGCCTGTCGGTGCGTCGCGAGCTGCCCGGGCGCGCCTTCGCGGGCACGCCGGCGCTGGTCGGCCTCGAGGTACGAAACGGCAAGCGCCGCATCCCGTCCTGGTTGCTCGAGGTCGAGGACCTCGGCGTCGACGAGGATGGCCCCCGCGCGGGGCGACGCTGTCTCTTCCTGTGCGTGCCGGCGGGCGCGAGTGAGCGGGCGACCTACCGCTACGCGTTCCCGCGGCGCGGCCGTCACACGCTCGCAGGCTATCGCGTCGCGACCCGCTTCCCGTTCGGCCTGTTCATCAAGTACCTGTACCTCGACGCCAGCGCCGAGCTGCTGGTGTATCCCGCGGTGGTCGAGGCCGGCCTCGGCAAGACCAGCGCCGGGGGCCGGGGCGAGGAGCGCGTGCAGAGGCGGGGCCGGCACGGCGAGTTCTTCGCGGCCAGGGAGCTGCGCCCCGGCGAGGATGCCTCCGACGTGCACTGGCGGCTGTCGGCGCGCCTCGGCAAGCCCGTCGTGCGCGAACGCGAGGACGAGGGCGCGCTGCGGGTGACGCTCGAGCTCGACAACGGCCTCGGCGACGACACGCCCCAGACCCTGGCGGCGTTCGAAGCGGCCGTGTCGACCGCCGCGGGCCTCGCGCTTGCCCACCTCGGGCGGGGCGAGTCGGTCGCGATCGTGACGCGCGGGGATGCGCTGCCGCATGGCGCGGGACCCGCCCACGCCGAGGCTGCGCTGCGGTTCCTCGCGCTGGTCGAGGCGGTCGCGCCCGAGCTCCCGCTTGCCGACCTGCCCGGCGTCCGCGGCGTACACCTGACGAATTCGCCTACGCGAATGGAACGGCGTGCGTGAGGTTCGACGTCACCCTCAAGCTCGCGTCGTATCTTGCGTCCGGAGCGGCGTTTGCCACGGTCGCGCTCGCCGACGAGCTGGCGCCGCCGTTCGTGCTGGCGTTCCTCGTGCTCGCGCTCGCCTCCTGGTGGTGGGAAGAGCCCCGCGTGCGCACCGGCCGCTTCGAGCTCGCGTTCAACGTGGTCACCCTGTTGTGCCTGCTCGCGACCCCCCTGCGCTACCGGCAGAACGGCTCGCTCGCCCACACCTTCGTCGAGCTGCTCGTCATCCTGACCCTGAACCGCCTGTTCAACCGGCGCAGCGCGCGCGACTACCTGCTCCTTTACGTCATCTCGTTCGGGATCCTGCTCGGCGCGACGGTGCTCAACACCGACCTCGTGTTCGCACCGTGCTTCATCGTGTACGTCATCGCGATCACCTGGTCGCTGGCGCTGTCGTCGATCCGGCGGCAGATCGAGGAGAGCACGCTGGTGCGGCACGACGCCGGCGCCTCCGCCCTGGTGGACGGCGACCGACTCCTGCGCTCGCGGCGCATCGTCAGCGGCCGGTTCCTGGCGGGCACGGGGGCGCTCTCGATCGTCATGCTGATCTGCTCGTCGATCACGTTCTTCCTCTTCCCGCGCATCGGCCTCGGCCTGCTCGGGCTCAAGCAGAGCCGTGGCCACCAGATGGCAGGCTTTTCGGATCGTGTGGAGCTCGGTCAGCACGGCGCGATCAAGGACAACCCCGACGTCGTCATGCGCGTCGAGCTCGAGCGCGCGCCGGCGGACCCGCTGCGCTTTCGCGGCGTGTCGTTCGACGTCTACGAGGGTGGCCGCTGGAATCACTCGTCCGAGGCGCGCCTCGTGCACACGCGGCCGGACCGCGGGAGCAAGCAGCTCGCCGTTCAGCGAACCCACCGGCAGGAGACCAAGCTCGTCAAGCACACGGTGTTCCTCGCCCCGATGGGCACGCGCGCGGTATTCGCCCTGGCGCAGCCGGTGCTGGCGGGCTGGGGCGAGCTCGAGGGCGGCCGCGGGATCGACGGTGTCGAGCGACTCACCGACGGCGATCTCGTCCGCGCCGACGAGGGCTCGCGCCCGGCGCGCTACGTCGTTCACTCGGACCCGGACCAGCCGCGCGATCGCGAGCTCGCCACCGAGCTCCCTACCGACTGGGCGCGCCCGCGCGACGGCGAGGCCCAGGCCGACTACACGCGGCGCTTCCGCACCGAGAAACGCATCGACGAGTACCAGGAGCAGCTTCGTGAGCGCCTGCTGCAGCTGCCCGCCGCCCTTCGACCTCAGCTCGAGGCGATCGTCGCCAGGAGCGTGCGTCCCGACATGCAGCCCTCGCAGAAGGTCACCGCGATCGAGCAGTACCTGCGCAAGGGGTTCGTCTACACGACGCAGATGCCCCCGGTCCCCGCCGGCATGGACCCGGTGCTGAGCTTCCTGGAGGTCGCGCGTCGAGGACACTGTGAGTATTTTGCGAGCGCGGGCACGTTGCTCCTGCGCGCAGCGGGGGTGCCGGCGCTGGAGGTCAACGGCTTTCAGGGTGGCGCGTGGAACCCGATGGGCGGTTTTCTCGCGGTACGGCAGAGCGACGCGCACGCGTGGACGGAGGCATGGCTGCCAGGCCAGGGGTTCGTGACGCTCGACTTCACGCCGAGCGCGGGCCGCGGCGGCCGACGCGGCGACGGGATCGGCGACAGCCTGCGCGAGCTGGTCGACGTGCTCGAGATGAAGTGGTTCAAGTGGGTGGTCGACTACGACATGCGCCGGCAGCTCGACCTCGCGTTCGGAGTCAAGCGCGCGCTGTCCTTCGGCGGGTCGAGCGGCAAGCGCGCGTCCGGCGGGGGCCTCGACCTGCGCCGGCTAGTGCGACCGCTGGCCCTCGGCGGAGGCCTCGGGGGCCTCGCGGCGCTGATGCTCTGGAGGCGGCTGCGTCGCGGTCGCGCCGGTGCTGCGACGAGACGCCGGCGGAAGGCCGCGGATCGGCTGCTCGAGCAGGCGCTCCGGCGCCTCGAGAAGAAGGGCGTCGTGCGCCAGGCGGCCCAGACCCCCCTCGAGCTCGCGCGCTCCCTGCGCGCGGCCGAGCCAGCGGAGGCCGATCTCCTCGAGCGCGTGACCGCCGTCTACTACGCGAGCCGCTTCGGCGAGCTCGACGCGCCGGCCGACGTCCTGGCCGCGCTGCGCCGCGAGATCTCCCAGCGGTAGGGGCTCAGCTCCGCCTCGACTCCATGGCCTTTAGGAGCTCCGCGCCGGCCTTGCCGCCGATCTCGAGCGCGGTCGCGCGCAGTGGGGCGAAGACCTTCTTCCACTGGGCGCGCTCGTCAGCGCTGGGCTCGATGACCTGGATGCCCGCCTTGGCGAGCTCGCCGATGAGCTCGCCCTCCAGGCCGTCGATCACCTTCGAGAAGTGTGGGTAGAACGAGCTGCGCAGCGCGATGATGTTCGACTGCGCGCGCTTGGGTAGCTTGGCGAACGCGCCCTGGTGGAACACGATGAGGGCCGTCTGCATCGTGTGGTTCGTGCGGACGTGAAACTTCACCTGGTCGGTGACCGAGGTCGCGAACACGAAGAGCGCAGGGACGTCGAGGCCGTCGGCTTGCTTGAGACGGAAGATCGACGCGACCTCGTTGAGCGTGGAGTCCACCGGGATCGCGCCGAGCAGCTTCCACATCGCGCGGTGTAGCGGCGCCGGCTGCGAGCGCATGCGCAGGCCGCGGACATCGCTCGGCACGCGGAGCGGCTTGTCACGGCTCGTCATGGCGCGCCAGCCGGCGTAGCCGATGCCGAAGGCGAACAGGCCGTGGTCGCGCAGCGTCCGCGCGACGAGGGGCCGGTCGGTGGGCTCCGGCTTCTGCGAGCGCGCGCGGTCGAACTCCCCAAGGTCGTGGAACAGAAACGGCAGGTCGAGCACGGAGATCGCCGGAATGTCGACGGCCACGGCGCCGGTGCTGCCCACCCACGCCTGCACGCGCCCCTGCATGCACAGGTGGAGCCCGTCGATCTCGTCCGAGCCCACGCCACCGTGGCGGGATCGCACGCGGATCCTCGCGCCCCCCGCGTTCGCGGCCTGCTCGGTCGCGTGCGCGAACTCGTCGAGGATGGTCATCACCGGGGAGCCCTCGGGGGCGATCGTGGCCAGGGTCCACACGGTTGGACCGTCGGCCCCTACACGGGACGGCAGGAGGCCCAAGAGGGCCAGCGCCAATGGCAGGCGACACGTCACGGCGCCCGCAGGATACCACGCAGCGAGCGGTCCCCGCGCCGGTGGAGTGGCGTGCTAAAAGGTGTCATGGGCGCGAAGACCGCGGCCGTCCTCGTCATCGGCGAGGAGATCCTGTCGGGCAAGACCACCGACCAGAACGCGGCGCTGCTGATCAAGGAGCTGCGTTCGCTCGGCGTGGCCCTGCGGCGCATCGTCGTGCTCGGCGACGTGCGGGCGGAGATTGCCCAGTGCCTGCGCGAGCTCTCCGCCAGCCATGACTTCGTCTTCACCTCCGGCGGGGTCGGCCCCACCCACGACGACGTCACCATGGAGGCGGTCGCGGAGGCGTTCGGGATGCGCCTTCTGCGGCACCCCGAGCTCGAGCAGAAGATGCGAGCGTTCTACGGCGACCGGCTCGAGGAGCGCGCGCTCCGCATGGCCGACGTGCCCGACGGCGTCGTGCTCCTCGACAGCGATCACCTCAGCTGGCCCGTCCCCGTGGTCAGGAACGTCCACGTCCTGCCGGGGGTGCCGGAGATCTTCCGGCGCAAGTTCATGGCCATCCGCGGGCGCTTCGCCGACGCGCCGTTCCATCTGCGCGAGCTGCTCGTGGACGCCGACGAGAGCGCGATTGCCGGGCGGCTCGACCAGGTGGTCGCCGCGTTCCCGGGCGTATTCCTGGGCAGCTACCCGCGCTTTCACTTCCCGAACGAGACGCCCAGGTGGCGCGTCAAGCTCACCGTCGAGTCGAAGAACGCCGGCGAGGTGGAGCGCGCGACCGCGCAGCTCGCGAACCTGCTCGGGTCCCTCGTCGTGCCTCCCGATCCGGCGGCCTGAGCCGGCTCCTCGCATTTCCCACATATCTGGATGGACAAATGAGTCAGATCTCGACCAAGCCGCCCTCGGGCATGCGCGACTTCCTGGCCGCGGACGTGGCGCGGCGGCGTCACGTCGTCGCCGTGGTGCAGGAGGTCTACGAGTCGTTCGGGTTCGTCCCGCTCGAGACGCCCACCATCGAGAACCTGTCGACGCTGCTCGGAAAGTACGGCCCCGAGGGCGACCAGCTGCTCTACCGGCTGCTGCACCGCCGCGAGAAGCTCCAGCGCGCGCTCGGCGGGGGCGAGGTCGTCGAGGGCGATCTGGCCGACGAGGGGCTGCGCTACGACCTCACGGTGCCGCTTTCGCGCGTCGTGGCGAACTATCGCGACCTGCCCGCGTTCTACAAGCGCTACCAGATCCAGCCGGTGTGGCGCGCGGACCGCCCCGGACGCGGGCGCTTCCGCGAGTTCTACCAGTGCGACGTCGACATCACGGGCACCGCGTCGCTCCTGGCCGAGGCCGAGGTGTGCGGCGCGGTCGCGACGGTCCTTTGCCGCCTGGGCTTCGAGGACTTCAAGATCCTCGTCAACCACCGGCAGCTGCTGCGGGGCCTGGTCGCCAAGGTCACCGACGTGGAGCACGAGGGGCGCGTCTTGACGAGCCTCGACAAGCTCGACAAGGTCGGCGGCGAGGCCGTGATCGCGGAGATGGTCGCCGGCGGCGTGTCGCCGGCGGCTGCCGCCGAGGTCCTCGCGATCATCGAGGGGCTCAAGCGCGCCGATGGCGGTGTGCCCGAGGCGGACTTCGCGCCCGAGGCGTTCGCCGCGCTGCGCGAGCTGTTCGCCATGGCGTCGGGCGGGCCTGCGGGACCGCACCTCTCGTTCGATCCGACGCTCGCGCGCGGGCTCTCGTACTACACGGGGCCGATCTTCGAGATCGCGGTGCCGGGCCTGGCCGGCAGCTGCGGCGGGGGAGGGCGCTACGACGAGCTCATCGGCATGTTCCTCGGCAGAAAGGTCCCGGCCGTGGGGTTCTCGCTCGGGCTCGAGCGGATCCTGCTGGTCATGGAGGAGCGCAAGATGTTCCCGGAGCTCGCGGCGGGGCCCGAGGTGCTCTTGTGCCGTTTCCCCGACGTGCCGGCGACCGAGGCGGTGCGGGTGGCGTCGCTCCTGCGTGCGGCGCACCGGCGCGTCGAGGTGTATCCGGAGGCCGACAAGCTCGGCAAGCAGCTCGGCTACGCGACCACGGTCGGCGCACGCTTCGCCGCGATCCTCGGCAAGGCGGAGCTCGATGCCGGGACGCTCACCGTCAAGCACCTCGGGCTCGGCGAGCAGCGCGTGGTGCCGATTTCGGAGGCGGCCTCGGCGATCGCGAGCTGGGGTTGATCGACGCGCACTGCCATCCGCACGATCGGCGCGTGAGCGAGCCCGCCGCGGTCCTCGCCCGCGCGCGGGCGGCGGGTGTGCGCGGCTTCGTCCTCGCCGGCGTCGATCCCGCGGGCTGGCGCGACGCCGAGGCGATCGCATGCGCCCACCCGGATGTGTGGATGACCGTCGGCGTGCACCCCCAGGTGGTGGCTGAGGTCGGCGAGGCGGCCGCACACGCGCTCGTCGATGCGCTGGAGGCGACGCTCGAGGTCCGCGGGCCGCGCGTGGTGGCGCTCGGGGAGCTCGGCCTCGACCAGGCGATGGCGGACCGGGCCACGCTGGAGGCTCAGGAGGCGCTCTTCTTGCGCCAGCTCCGGCTCGCGATCGCGCGCGATCTGCCGCTCAACCTGCACGTGGTGCGCGCCCACGGGCGAGCCCTGGGCGTGCTCGAGCGGGAGGGCGTGCCGGCGCGCCGCGGCCTGGTGCACAGCTTCGGCGGCTCGCCGGAGATCGCGGCGCGCTACCTGGCGCTGGGCCTTTCCCTGTCGTTTTCCGGCTCGGTCGGCTGGCACCCGGGCAACAAGGCCGCGCGCTCGGCCCAGCAATGCCCGATGGACAGGTTGCTCGTCGAGACCGACGCGCCCGACCAGACCCCTTCCGTCCATCGTCCGGGCCCAAACGAGCCGGCCTTCCTTTCTGCCGTCGTGGCCGACGTGGCCAGGATCCGCGGCGAGGACGCCGCGGTCGTGGCAGACTACACGGCCGAAAACGCCCGGCGATTGTTCCACCTCCCATGAGCACGGAAGCCCCATGAGCACCCCACGCCTCCTCGATGTCGATGCCACGCCCCCCACCGAGGGCGAGACCCGCTACCGCCTCCACCGCCGCTTCGATCGCATGGGTCGCCTCGTCGGCGACGGCGGGATGGCGCGCCTGTTCGACGCGCACGTGCTCGTGGTGGGCCTCGGCGGCGTCGGCTCGTTCACGGTCGAGGCCCTCGTGCGGAGCGGCATCGGGCGGCTGACGCTGGTCGATTTCGACCGGGTGTGCGTGACCAACACCAACCGCCAGCTGCAAGCGCTCTCGACCACGGTGGCGCGCCGGAAGGCGGACCTCCTGGCCGAGCGCGCGCGCGCCATCAATCCGCAGGTGCGCGTGGAGTCGATGCCCGTGTTCTACGGCTCGGCCAATTCGGCCGAGATCCTGGGCTCGGGCGCGGACTGGGTCGTGGACGCCATCGACAACGTCACCGCGAAGTGCCACCTGCTGGCGTCCGCGAAGCGACGCGGAAAGCCGATCGTGAGCGCGAGCGGTGCGTCGGGCCGCATCGACCCGACGCGCATCCGTGTCGCCGACCTGGCGGACACCCACACGGATCCGCTCGCCAACGCCTGCCGGCGCATCCTGCGGCAGAAGTACGACTTCCCCGACCTCGGCGCGTTCGGCATCCCGACCGTGTTCTCCGAGGAGAAGCCAGCGGAGCCCACCGAGCTGCACTACGATGGCGGCGACGGGTTCCGCTGCGTCTGCCCGGGCGGCAAGAACGATCACCACTCGTGCGAGGAGCGGCGCGTCATCTACGGCACCGCCAGCTTCGTGACCGGCACCTTCGGCCTCGCCTGCGCCAGCGTCGTGGTGCGCGCGATCGCGAGCAGCTAATTCAGTCAGAGACCTGGTGCAGGTACACCACGGCCAGCACCGAGGCGCCCCATAACAGCGCGCAGACCTGCAATCCGCGGTCGCCCATCACCACGTCAGTGGGGCTCGAGCCCTTGCCGTCGCGCCAGACCAGGAGCAGGTAGCGGAAGATCCCGAACATCACGACGGGGATCGTGAAGACCAGGTGCGGACCGAAGCGGCGCACCGTGCCGGGGTCCTTGCAGTAGAGCGCGTACGACAGGATCGCGAGCGATGCCAGCGCCGTCACGATGTGGTCGAGGAAGTGGAGGTTGTAGCCGGCGAGCGCCGCGCGCGTCGTGCCGTCGGTGCCGAGCTCGGCGATCTCGGCGCGCCGCTTGTTGGCGCCGAGAAACAGCGCGAGGAAGATCGTGCACAGCAGGATCCACGGGCTCACCTCGACGCGGATGGCGAAGCCGCCCCCGAGCACGCGCAGCACGAAGCCGAGCGCGATCACGAAGATGTCGATGAGAGGTACGTTCTTGAGCCGCAGGGTGTAGCCGAGGTTTAGGACCAGGTAGGTCGTCACCACGAAGCCGAACGGACGCGACAGGATGAAGGCTAGCGCCAGCCCTCCGCCCAGCAGCGCCACCGCGAGCGTGGTCGCGAGCGGCACCGGCACGAGGCCCGCCGCCATTGGTCGCTTGCGCTTCTTCGGGTGCTGGCGGTCCTTCTCGAGGTCCTTCCAGTCGTTGAAGATGTAGACGGCGCTGGCGAGCAGCGAGAAGGACGCGAGAGCCAGAAACGCGCGCTCGGCTCGCGCGAGGTCGAGGATCGTCTTCGAGAAGACGAGCGGCGCGAGGCAGAAGACGTTCTTGAGCCACTGATTCGGACGCAGCTGCCGCACCGTCGCGCGCATGAGCGCGAGGCCCTGTGCCCGCTCGACGGGTACCCAGGTTTCACGCTCGGGCGGGGGGGGCGAGGGCCGCGACATCAGGGATGGCGGAACGGGGAGCGCCGCGGCGAGCGCGCTACTTCCGCTTCTGGAGCGCCAGCTCCTGGACGCGCTTTAGCATCTCGGCCGAGAACATCGAGCCCGAGAGCGACGACCACACGCCCTTGGCCTCCGCCTCGAAGTCCTTCTGCATGGCCGCGGGCGAGTCGATCACCTGGAGGCCCTGGGACTTCATGGTGTCGAGGGCCTTCTTGTTGTCCTTGCGCACGGTGGTGATGAGCGCCTTCTCGAGGCCCTTGGCCTCCTCGCGCAGGATGGCCTGGTCCTCGGGCTTGATCTGATCGAACGCCTGCTTCGACACCGTGAAGGCGCCGACGGCCATCGACAGCGGCGTGGCGGTCATGAACTTGACCTTGGTGTGCCACTGCAGCGCGACGGTGGCGAGCGGCGAGCCGTAGCATGCGTTGATCTGTCCCGTCTGCAGCGCCGGCAGCACGTCCGGCACGCCGAGCGGCACGCTGTTCTTGACGTTCAGCTTCTCGAAGAACTTCTTCACGATCGGGTCATCGACCCAGGCCCACATCTTGGTCTTGTCGAGATCACTGCGCTGCTTGATCTCGGTGTTCGAGAACAGATGCGTCCAGCCGACGTCGCCCCACGCGAGCAGCACGAATCCCTTCTCCTCGAACTTCTTCTCGAACTCCGGCGCCAGGGTGGTGCGGACGAAGTCGAGCTCCTCGTCGGACTTGAACATGAAGGGCAGGTCGAGGACGCGCACCTCCGGATTGATGAGCCCGAGGCCCACCCCGGTGACGGCCGCTCCCTGCAGCTGGCCCGCGCGGATCTTGCGCACCGCATCGCGCTCGTCGCCCTGCTGGCCACCGGCGAAGAACTTCACCTTCACGCGGCCCTCGGTGCGGCGCTCGACGTTCGACTTCCACTTCTCGAACTTCTTCATCCACGCGGAGCCGGAGGGCGCGAGCGTGGCGACCTTGATGGTCGTGGTCTCGCCCGCGGCGGCCATCCGCGGGGCGGCGAGGAGCGCCAGACAGGTCGCCAGGGAACGGATCTTCATCGCAATCGTCCTTTCGAGTTTCTGCCGAGGCAGAACGTGACGGCCCGGTCTAGAACCACTCTTCCGCGAGCTTCTGGTAGCGGGCGGCCTTGCGCTTGGCGATCGCGTTGGCGAGCTGCTCCGCCGGCCACAGGTTGTCAGGGGCATCGACGACCTCCTTGAGGAGGCGATCGAAGCTCTCGCGGTCGCCAGCCTGCGTGGCCCAGATGCGCGCCATCATGACCTTGATCATGAGGAACTTGCCCTCGGTCGCGGCCACGGCGGCCTCGAGCTTTTCCTTGCCGAGCTTCGGGTCACCGCCCATCGCCCTGCCTTGCGCCGAATACACGAGGCCGAGTGTGAGATTCGCCCCACCATTATAGTAGCGCGGATCGAGCTTCGCGACCGTCTCCATGATGGCGATGACCTTGGGCAGGTTCGGCACCGCCGTGATGTCGTCGCGGTTGACGTTGATGCGCGAGCCCATGCCGAGCCCCGTCCAGAACAGCCCGGGTACGGCGTCGAGATCCTTGTCGGCCTCGATCTTGCCGAGCACCTTCTTCAGGTCGTCGAGCGAGCCGTCCATCGCCTTCGGGAAGGCGCTGTCGTCGTACAGGTGCAGCATGCGCCGGCCGAAGGCCTCGCACCGTTCGTAGAGGCTGGTGGCCAGCTTGCGCGTGGGCTCCCAGCGAGGGTCGTCCTCGGGGATGGTCTCGAGCTCGTCCTCGACGAAGGCGAACCCGTAGCCGCAGAAGCTCTCCGCGTTCAGCGCGAGCAGGGTGTGGTTGTTCGGCGAGACCTGCAGGAAGCCCTCGGTGGTCTTGAGCAGACCCGGGCCCGCCATGCGGGCCAGGTCGGGGTTGGGCTCGGCGTTGAAGCCCTTGGCGGCGTCCTTGAGGACCTCCGCCGTCTGATCGACGGTCATCTTCTTGAGGCTGCAGCCGCCGGCGAGCGCGGAAGACAGCAGGAAGGCAGCCCAGGGGAGCGCACGGAACATGGCGCGGAAGGTACCCGCCTGGCGGCAGCAACGTCAACGCGCGTCGTCGGCCGTCGCGCCCGTAGCGCCGAGCCTAGCCCGCGCCGCCGGTTCCGCCGCTGCCGCAGCCGACGCCCCGTGTATCGCAGCGGCAGGGCACGCACGCCGACCCTTCGCCGGTGATGAGGCAGCCCGCGCCCATGCCGCATTCGGTCGTCGCGTCGCAGCCGATGCGCGAGCAGAACCACTGTTCTTGCCCGACGGCCGCGAGGCAGAGCCCTGCGTAGGGAAACGGCTCGCACTCGCTGCCCGTGGGCGTGCAGTAGGTGCCGACACCGCGGTCGTTGCCGGTGTCGCCGCGCTTGACGCACGACGCTGCCGGTGTCGGAT
>JAHFDS010000426.1 GCA_023248855.1 Myxococcales bacterium | reverse complement strand
CTCCGCGGCAGGCCTCCCGGTCGAGACGCCCGTGCGCGTCGCACGCCTGCGGCTGCGCGGCGAGCAGGCGGGCGCGCTGGTGGACCCGATGCAGCCGTCCGCCCCGGCCGTCACCCCGGCCCCCGCGGAGATCGCCCGGTGACGGCCGGCTGCCGCGTCGTCCCCGTCGCCTGCCTGCAGGACAACTACGCCTACCTGGTCATCTGCGAGGCCACCGGCGAGGCCGCCGTCGTGGACCCGTCGGAGGCGGCGCCGGTCGAGGCGGCCCTTACGCGCGAGGGCGTCACGCTGCGTGCCATCTGGAACACGCACCACCACCTCGACCACGTCGGCGGCAACGAGGCGCTCGCAAGGACGCATCCCGGCCTCGCGGTCGTCGCGAGCGCGTTCGACCACCGACACCATCGCGTGCCCGCCCAGACCGCGGCGCTGGCCGACGGCGAAAGCGCCCGCGTCGGGCGGCTTCAGTTTTCCGGAATCTTGGTCCCGGGCCACACGCTTGGCGCGCTCACCCTCTGCGGCCACGGGGCGGCGTTCACGGGCGACACGCTGTTCCTGGCCGGCTGTGGCCGCCTCTTCGAGGGCACGGCTGCGCAGATGTTCGGCTCGCTCGGGCGCCTCGGCGCGCTGCCAGGCGAGACGCGCGTCTACCCGGGCCACGAGTACACGGTCAAGAACCTGGAGTTTGCCGCCGCCGCCGAGCCCGACAATCGCGAGGTCGCGGCGCGGTTGCTCGAGGCGCGCGCCCGGCGCAAGCAGGGCGAGCCCACCGTCCCGGCGACGCTCGAGGAGGAGCGCGCCACGAACCCCTTCCTGCGCGCGCGCGACACGACCGACTTCGCCCGCCTGCGCGAGTGGAAGGACCACTTCTGACGGCACCGCGGCCGGGCCCTCAGGGCGCGGTCGTTTCGGCCCCGATCACCGGCGCCCCGAGCCCATCGAGCGCCACCCCGA
The DNA here is from genome assembly GCA_023248855.1 of Myxococcales bacterium. Lineage (GTDB taxonomy): Bacteria > Myxococcota_A > Polyangia > JAHFDS01 > JAHFDS01 > JAHFDS01. The sequence goes on along the minus strand of JAHFDS010000426.1, from coordinate 5,699 downwards.
GCCGCACCGGCGCGCCCCGAGCCGCCGCGAGGCGCACGTGTACGACGACCGACGCCAAGGGCGCGAGGAGCGGGGGCAGTGGGGTCTCGGCGCGCACCGCCTCTGTCCATGCGTACAGGCGAATCTGTCGTCGTCCGGCCGCATCGACGGCGTGCAGGCGCTGGCGCGTGGTGCTCCGCACCACCACGGCGAGGATGACGTCCGCCCCGTCGCGACGCGCGTCGAGGGCACGGACCTCGACAAGGCCCGCCAGATCGGCGGCAGAATGCGCATCGAGGCCCACCGCCCGCAACGTCCCCGGCGGGGGATGCAGGAAGAATCGCCCAGTGCGCGCGCCCGCCTCGCGCGCGAACGCCGCGGCGAGCCCCGGGTCCGCGTCGTAGAGCGCCGTCGCTGCGGCGAGCCGCGACCGATCCGCGAGCAGCTTCGTGATCGCGCCGTCGGGTCGGATGAACGGCAGCGGCAGGACGTCCTCGGGCGGATCCTCGCGCCCGGTCCGGCGTTCGGCGAACACCTCGGGATCGGGCGAGTACAGGAGCGGCGCCTCGGCGTACGCGAAGCGCGCGAGCCGCGTCTCGCGGCAGCACTCCTCGCGCGGCGAGCCGAGCGTCACGGGGACGAGCTGGACCGCCAGCGCCGCCGCGACCCAGCGCGGGGGCGCCTTTCTGGCCAGCCACGCCACGATCGGCACCATCCATGCGCCATAGCGCATGAGTCCGGCCGACCCCGCGTTCCAGTTGGCCGTCGTCGTCGCGAGCACGGCCGCTCCGAGGAGCGAAAGGGCGAGGCTCGCCGTGCGACGTTCTCCACGCGCGGGGGCGCCGAGGACCCGCCAAAGGGCCAGCGCGAGCGCGCCCGGCACCCACGCGACGAGGCCCTGCTGGACGTCCGCGAACACGTCCCACACCCGCGCGCCCGTGACGAAGCCGAACCCGGCGGCGCTCTCCGCGACGATGAGGCTCGGCACCCCGTGCAGCCAGAGCGACAGCGCAGGCGGCAGCAGCGCCACGAGGCCCGTGGCGATGACGCGCGGGCGCGGATGCAAGGCGGCGATCCATGCGACGAGCGCAACGAGCGGCGGGTTCTGCATCGCGCCCACCGCCGCACAGAGCGCCGCCAGAGCGGGTCTTTCCGCATCGACCAGCACGAGCGCGCACGCCACGAGCGCGGCCGTGAACACCTCCGGATGCGTCCACGGCACGTACAGGAGGATCGGCGAGCCGAGCACCAGCGCGGCGTAGCTCCAGCGCTCGCGTCCCGGCGCGGGCCACCGGCGCCACGCGAGCATGAGCCACGCCGCGGCAAGGAGGGCCAGCACGTTGGTCACCTGCAGCGCCTGGAGCTCGTCGCCGCCCGAAAGGCGGAGCAGCAGCTTGGCCGGCAGCGCCGCCAGCGGATAGGCGAAGAAGTGCCAGCAGTACGCCGCGCCCGAGCGCGCGCGGAAGAAGCCCGCGTACGGCTCGCCGGTCGGGAACCCGCGCGGCGCCGCGATCGCCGAGAACGCCGCGATGTCGGCCGGGCGCAGGTCCGGCGTGCCGTGATCGGCGAGCGCCTGCAGCGTGTACAGGTACTCGAGGCCGTCCCCGGTCCGCACGGCCGGCGCCCCGAGAGACCACCCGATCCCCGAAAGCGTCGCCAGGACGAGCGCGACGCGGACCCAGCCGCGCGACCGCCCGCCGCTCAAGCGCTCAGCCCACGACGCCCAGGGATCGCGCCGCCTTCTTCGGCGCGGCCTCCACCCGATCGAGCGCCGCTTGCCAGGCCTTGAACGTGCCGCCGCCGCGGTAGGCCTCGAGCGCCGCCAGGCCCTCGGCGACGCCGCCCTGCGCGAGGCGGTACTCGACCCACGCCCAGCGCGCGCTCGTGGGGCGCACCTCCGCGGCGCCGCGCAGCGACTTGCGCAGCCGCTCGAGCTTGCCCTCGAGCGACCGGATGGGCTCGAACGGCGCGCCGTCGAGCGGCGTGTTGCGCTTGGCCACGAAGGGCGCGATGCCGAGCGCGACCCTGGGCGCGATCTTGCCGAGCTCCTTGCAAAAGCGCGCCAGCTCGTCGATGTCCGCGTCGGTCTCGCCCGGAAGGCCCACCATCATGTAGATCTTGAGCACGGCGAGCTTGGCCTGCCTGCAGAGCTCCGCCGCGCGCAGGAGGTGCTGCTCGCGCGTCTTGCGCTCGATCTCCTCGCGCAGCCGCTCGCTCGCGCCATCCGAGGCGACCGTCAGCGTGCGATAGCCACCCCGGGCCAGAAGGCCCACGAGCTCGGGCGTCAGCCGGTCCGCGCGCAGGCTCGAGATGCCGATCCGCCGCCCGCTCTCCACGAGCGGCCGCACGATCTCGCACAGCTTGGGGTGATCCGTCACCGCCGCGCCCACGAGGCCCACCTTCTGCGCGTGCGCCGGGACCTTCTCGAGCACGCGCGCCGGCGACACGAGCCGCATGCCGCCGTTGGTGGAGCGCCGCATCACGCAGTAGGTGCAGCCGCGCGAGCAGCCGCGCTCGGGCTCGATGAGGAACATGTCCGACAGCTCGGTGTCGGGTGTCAGGATCTGCGAGCACGCGGGCAGCCGCGCGTCGTCCACGGCCGCGATGGGCCCGAGCTTTTCCCCGTGCAGCGCCGGCACGAAAAGGCCGATCTGCCCGGCGAGCGAGGCCAGCATCCCCGCGCGATCGGTCGAGCCCGCGATGGCGTCGAGCAGGACATGCACCGCCTCCTCCCCCTCGCCGAGCACGAGCACGTCGGCGAACGGGATCGCCGGCACCGGGTTCGAAAACGTGAGCGGTCCGCCGATCACGACGAGCGGGTGCCGCTCGTCGCGGTCCGCCGCCAGCACCGGCACGCCCGACAGCTCGAGGCACTCGACGATGCCCACGAGCTCGAGCTCGTAGGCGAGCGAGAACGCGATCACGGGGAAGTCGCCCACCGGCTGCTCGCCCTCGTAGGTGAGGAGTGGCAGGCCGGCCGCGCGGTGCGCCGCCGTGTCGTCCGGCAGGAACGCGCGCTCCGCCGACGCCTGCGGGTGCGCGTGGATCTCTCGGTAGATCTGCTGAAAGCCGAGCGACGACATGCCCACGTGGTAGGGGCTCGGGTAGACCAGGGCCACCGGCAGACGCGCGCCCGGCTTGCGCAGCGTACCGACCTCACGGCCGAGGCGCGCGCGCTGGGCCGAGAGCAGGTCGTGCCGGCGCGCCCCGTGCATCAGGGGGTCTCGCTCTCGCCGAGCCACGCCGCGCGAAACGACGCGGCCTCCTCCGAGGCGCCCTCGGCTGCCGCGAGGGTCCACTTCGACGGCGGCGCCGCCTCGAGCACGACCGCCACCTCGCACAGCCGCTCGCGCCGGAACAGCGTGAGCTTGACCGTCTCGCCGACCAGCGCGCGTCCGAGGCGCTCGCCGAACGCGCCCTCGTGCGTGACGCGGTAGCCGTCGAGCGCGATCACCTCGTCGCCCGGGTACACCCCCGCCCGGCTCGCGGGGCCGCCGTCGAGCACCGAGCGCACGCGCAGCGCGCTCGCGCTGCCGTCGACCACCCAGCCGAGCCAGCACTTCGGCTCGTCCTCGTCCGCGGCCTCCGCCTCGAGCAGAAGGCCCCCGCGCGCGCACAGCTCCTCGAGCGGCGGATCGTCACGCCCCGCGACGAAGCGCGCGAAGAACTCGCCGAGCTCGAGCCCCACCGCCTCGCCGATTCGCCGCTGGAACGAGGCGTCCTCGAAGCCCGGCCCCCCGCCCCGGGCCGCCTCCCACAGCGCGCGCATGCCGTCGTCGAGCGTGCGCCGGCCCTCCGTGCGCAGCCGGATCTCGAGGTCGAGCGCGAGCATCACGAGCGCGCCCTTGAGGTAGTACGACACCGTCGAGTTCACCGAGTGCTCGTCGGGCTTGTAGAGCTTGATCCACGCGTCGAAGCTCGACTCCTCGAGGCTCTGCAGCCGCCGGCCCGGCGTCCGCCGCAGCTTGCCGATGTCGTCCGCCGTGCGCTCGCACCAGCCCGCGATCGTCATGCGCCCGGCGCGCCGCACCAGCAGCCGATCGTAGTACGACGTGATGCCCTCCATCGCCCACAGCGCGCGCGTGTAGTTCTCGCGCGCGTAATCGAAGGGCCCGAGCGCCTCCGGGCGGATGCGCTTGACGTTCCACGTGTGGAAGTACTCGTGGCACAGGAGCTCGAGCAGGTCCTCGTACTTCTTGCGATCCCAGCCCCGCCCCGGCCGCGGCAGCGAAAATGGCGAGGTCAGGATCGCGCTCGACGCCTTGTGCTCGAGCCCGCCGTGGCCGCCGGGCAGGAGCATCACGAGGAACGCGTAGCGAGCGTACGGCGGCTCACCGCCCCAGAAGCGCACCACCTCCTCGACCACCGCGCGCGTGTCGGCGATCAGCGCCTCGCGATCCCACGCGATCTGCCCGGCGTCGACCACGGCGATCGTATGCGGACGTCCGCATGCGTCGAACCGCAGCATCTCGAGCTCGCCGACCTGGATCGGCGAGTCCGCGAGCTCGTCGTAGCCGCTCGCGCGGAACACGCCCGGCGAGGTCTCGTCGAGCGCCGTCACCGTGCTCCAGCCGGCAGGCGCCTCCACCCGCACCTCGCAGGCTTCGTCCTCGCGCCCGAGCACGCGCACGAACACGCTCGGTCCATGCACGAACGCGTGCCGGTCATCGTGGTGGCTCGTGCGCACCGTGAGCTCGTGCGCGTAGACCTGGTAGCGTACGCACACCGTGGCTCCCGGGACGTCGGTCTCGATGCGCCAGGTCTGCTTGTCGAGCTTGCGCACCCGCGCCGCGCGGCCACCGGCCTCGGCCGAGAGCCCCTCGACGTGGCGGGCATAATCGCGCACGAGGTAGCTGCCCGGTGACCACGCCGGCAGCGCGACCTCGAGCGCCCGCGCGTCCGGCGCCGCAACGGTGAGCTCCACCTCGATGCGGTGCGTGTGCGGCGCCGGGAAGCGGACAGCGTAGGCGATCACGGGAAGTACCCGAGACCGAGGCCGACGCTGGTCGAGTCGCAGTTCTTGCCGCACGCCGAGTCCGGCAGGTAGACCTCGTACAGGGCCGTGAGCGTCAGGCCCAGGTGCGACGACAGGAAGACCACCGCGCCACCGCCACCGCCCACGATCGTGAGATCGGGGGCGCCCTCGGCCACGAACAGCCGGCCCACCTTGCCGAGCAGGAACGGCGAGAAGTCGTACGAGCGGTAGAGCACGTAGCGCAGGAGCGGCGAGACCTCGAGCGTGTTGGGGGACTTGCTGGCGCCCGTACCCACCACCTGCAGACCTGCCGAAAAACCAGGCAACAGGTAGTATCCGTAGGAGGCGCCGAACGAGAAGGCGCTGTCGCCCAGCGACGACGAGTAACCGAGCAGGAGGCCAACCTGCTGCGTTCCGGCCTCGAATGGCCGCCTGGGCTCGCGTGCTTCCTGAGGCATCGGGGCCGCAGGGCCGCCCTCGGGCGCGACCGGCGGCGCCGCCGGGGGACCCGGCTCGGGCTCCTGCGCCGACGCCGGGCTGGTGCACAGCAACACGAGCAGCGCGAGGGACGCGCGGCCTAGGGCGGCTCTCATTGGGGGATCCTGATCTGGGGTTTCTGCGGCGGCAACACGAACTGACTATCGCCCTGTTTGTTCTTCGGCGGTTTGGGGGGCCGCGGGGGCCTGGGCTTGCGAGCCGCCTGGGGCTGGTCGCTGGCGGCCGTCGCGTGCGCGACGCCGGGCGC
>JAHFDS010000425.1 GCA_023248855.1 Myxococcales bacterium | reverse complement strand
CACCGCGGCCGAAGCGGCGCCCGGGGCACGCTCGGCCCGTGCGCCGGCCCTCTCCCTGGGGCTCGGGCTTGGCCTCGAGAAGCGCTCGATCTCTCTCGAGGGACCGGGCGCACCGAACCTGCCATCGTACGACTCGGCCTTCTACTCCACCCTCGGCTTCGCCGCGCAGGCGTTTCCGATGGAGCTCCTCGGGTCGTCGCGCGCCTGGGCCCGCGCGATCGGCCTCGGGCTCTCGTACGAGCGGGCGATCGGGATCAGCTCCAAGGTGCGCGACACCGGCGCGAAGGTCGATACGAGCGCTTCCCGCTTCGAGGCCGCGCTCGGCTACCGGTTGCGGCTGGGCTCCGAGGATCGGCTGATCCTCCAGCCGGGCACGAAGATCGGCTCGCGCTCGTTCGACCTCGGCACCGGATCACCCCTGCCCAGCACGAGCTACGCCTTCTGGGGCTTGGGCGCCGAGGGGGACGTCCGGGTGTGGCGCACGCTGTCCGCCTACGCGGGGTTGTGGCTCGATCTCGGCTTCGGCGCGGGCGATCTCAAGGCGCTGGCCAGGGATTCGTCCGCCTTCGGCCTCGAGCTCGATCTCGGCGCGCGCGTGCGGCTGCCATGGCGGATGTACGCCCAGGCGGGCCTGCGCTACGAGCGCTTCGCCCTCGGCTTCGAGGGGGCGGCGGCCGACGGGCGCACCGCCTCCGGCGGTTCCGACGGCTACCTGCAGCTGGCGCTCGGCGCCGGCACCGCGTTCTGACCTCCAACAGCTCGTCTGGCTGGTGCCGGGGGAGGGAATCGAACCCTCACGCTCCTTGCGGAGCTGGAGATTTTAAGTCTCCTGCGTCTCCCATTTTCGCCACCCCGGCGGTTCGATCAGCTTGCCCGATACCCCTTCCGCGGTCGATCCGCTATCTTGCCCGGAGCGATGTTCGAGGCGCTCGCTCCCGAGATCACGGTCTACGAGGTAGGACCGCGCGACGGCTTGCAGAACGAGCCGGTGCCGATCCCCACCGCGGACAAGATCGCGATGATCGATGCCCTCGGGCGCACCGGCCTGCGCCAGATCGAGGTCACGAGCTTCGTCCATCCGAAGTGGATCCCGCAGCTCGCGGACGCGGTCGAGGTCGCGAGCGGCGTCGCTCGCGTGTCGGGCGTGACGCACGCGGCGCTGGTGCCGAACCAGCACGGGCTCGACCGTGCGCAGGCGGCGAAGATGGAGGAGATCGCGGTCTTCCTCTCGGCCAGCGAGGCGCACTCGCGCAAGAACATCAACAAGACCATCGCCGAGGCGCTGCTCACCTTCGACGAGGTGATCCCCGCAGCGCTGGAAGCAGGCATGCGCGTACGCGCATATGTATCGACGGTGTTCGGCTGTCCCTACGAGGGCGCGGTCGATCCCGTGGTGCCGGCGCGCCTCGCGGCGGATCTGGTGGCGAAGGGCTGCTACCAGGTCTCGCTCGGAGACACCATCGGGGTCGCGAACCCGCGCCAGGTGCGCGACGTGCTGGCGCAGGTCCTGCGTGAGGTGCCGCTCGATCGGCTGGCCGTGCACTTCCACGACACGCGTGGCACTGCGCTCGCGAACGTCACGGCGGCGCTCGACGCTGGCATCCGCACGGTCGACAGCGCTCTTGGAGGGCTCGGGGGGTGTCCCTACGCGCCCGGGGCCTCGGGCAACCTCGCGACCGAGGATCTCGTCTACATGCTCGATGGCATGGGCGTGCGAACCGGCATCGATCTCGACGCGCTGTGCGAGGTGTCGCAGCAGGCCGCGGCCCTCGTGCACCACGAGCTGCCGTCGCGCTACCTCAAGGCCTGGGCGGGCGAGAAGGTGCGCCGGGCCCGCAAGCCGCCCGTTTCCAGCGCCTGACCCTCGGTGGACGCCCCGGATCGCCGCGGATATGATCGACGGCATGGAGCACGCAAGCATCGGGAGCGTGTCCCGCGGGCGCGAGCTGACGCTCGAGGAATGGATCGCGCTCGACGAGGACGAGCCCGGCGAGTGGGTGGACGGCCGCCTGGAGGATGAGGAAGTGCCCGACTACGCGCACGAGCTCTGTGTCACCTGGCTGACCCACATGATTCGTCTCTGGATCGCCGCCAGCGGCGGCGGCTTCGTGGGCGGCTCGGAGGCGAAGTTCCTGGTCAAGCAGCGGCGTGGCCGCAAGCCCGACGCGAGCGTGTACCTTCCGGGAACTCCGGCGCCGCCTCGCCGCGGCGTGGTGCGGGTCGCTCCCGACATCCTCATCGAGGTGATCACGCCCACCGCGGGCGACATCCGCCGCGATCGCCTCGAGAAGATGGACGACTACGCGGCCTTCGGCGTGCGCTTCTACTGGCTGGTCGATCCGGAGCCGAAGCTCTTCGAGATCTATGCCCTCAACGAGGGCCTCTACACGCGCGTCCTCGGCGCCGACGGTGGCCGTCAGGATCGCATCCCGGGCTGCGACGGCCTCGTGCTCGACCTCGACGCCCTCTGGTCCGAGATCGACCGCCTGGGGGAGAGCGAGACGTAGACCGGACCGTGCAAGTGCAGCGTGTCCTCCCTGCGACGGGCGGCATCGAGCGTCCTGCCGTTGCCACGTGCGGGGTGGGTGCACGGCGCTTCACCGGGTGAGATCGCGCGGGCGTGAAGGGAGACATCCGTTGAACCGCTGCCCAGGGCGGCCATGACACCGTAGCGGATGTCTCTACTCCATGCCCCAGCTGTGGAAAGCGCAATCCGCCCCTTGACGCGAGCATGAGGAAAATATATGCTGTTTCAAGAATGGCGAGCCGACTTCGTCGCCCCGTGCAGCTCGAGCTGCCGAAGCACGCCGGCTGGGGCGGCCGGCGCAAGGGCGCCGGGCGCAAGCCCAAGGGCGAGCGAGCGCTGGTCACACATGGGGCGCGTCCGGTGCTGCTCGCTCGGTTCCCCGTGCACGTGACGCTGCGGGTGCTGCCGCACGTGTGGAACCTGCGTAGCCGCCGCGGCTCTCGCGTCATCGCCCGCGCCTTCGCGGCCGGCGGCGACCGCTTCGGCATGCGCCTCTGCGAGTACTCGATCCAGGGCAATCACCTGCACTTCCTCGTCGAGGCCGCGGACAGAAAGGCCCTGTCGCGAGGCATGCAGGGGCTCTCCATCCGCCTGGCCCGGGGGCTCAATGCGCTGATGGGTCGGCATGGCAAGGTGCTCGCCGACCGCTTTCACGCACGCATCCTGCGCACCCCGACGGAGGTCCGTCGGGCCCTCTCCTACGTCGTCGGCAACCGCGACGTTCACAGGGCTCGATGGGGGCAGCGGGCGACGGGCGAGCGGGATGCGTACTCGTCGGCGGCGGCCCCGGCGGGCCTCTGCCTGCCCGAGGCGCGGACCTACCTGCTCAAGCGGGCGCGCGCCGAGGCCCCCGCGTGAGCCCGCTGCACCGCTCGGTCAATCTATCCGTGTAGACAAATATATTTAGACGGCGGCCACGCGACCCGGATACGCGCTCGCGCTCTCAGGTTCTCCGGGGGTCGGGGGGAGGCCAGTCGGATCCGCGGCTGCACGCGCGAGCGCGGTGCGGCCGAGCAGGTGGATGAGCTCGACATTGACGAATGGATGCGGTGCAGGAGCGCGCGTCGGACCGCGCGGCTCGCCGGCGAGCGAGACGAGCTCCAGGATGCGGCCGCCGGCCTCCGAGAGCTGCGCGATGCGCTCTCCGATCACGTCGTCGAGGCGCACTCCACCGAGCGAGCCCTTGCCCGTGGTCTGCACGTACTGGACGGCGTCCTTCTCCGGGAGCTGGCGGAGGTGGCGGCTCAGGTGGTCGATCAGGCTGTCCATGGCCTGATAGGGGTCCCATCCCTCACCCAGCTTACCGGTGTCCACGAATCGTCGGAACAGGAGCCAGGCAACAGGAAACCGGCAACGGGCACGTTCCGGACCTCGCTGCTCCTCTGCTAGGCTCGGCGCCCATGAGCGTGATCGGCATCGAACGGCGCGGCGCGGCCGCGTGGCTCACCATCGGGCGCCCCGAGGCGCGAAACGCCCTTTCCCGTGCGGTCGTGGACGGCCTCCGCGGGGCCCTGCGTGAGCTCGCGCGCGAGGCGGCCGTGCGCGCCGTGGTCCTGACCGGCGCGGGCGACCAGGCCTTCTGCGCGGGCGCGGATCTCAAGGAGCGGCGCGCCCTGTCGCTCGACGAGGCGCGCGTGTTCGTGGGCGAGCTGAACGCGCTCATGGACGAGCTCGAGGCGCTGCCGAAGCTCACCCTCGCGGCCATGCAGGGCAGCGCCTACGGCGGCGGCATCGAGCTCGCGCTGTGCTGCGACCTGCGCGTCGGCGTCGAGGGGGCCGAGTACGGCCTGACCGAGGTGCGGCTCGGCATCATGCCGGGGGCGGGCGGTACGCAGCGGCTGCCGCGCCTGCTCGGTCTCGCGCGGGCCAAGGAGATCATCCTGCTCGGCAGGCGCTTCCCGGCGCGCCGCGCGCTCGAGCTCGGCCTTCTGCACCAGGTGGTCGAGCGCAACGCGCTCGGGGCCGCGGTCGAGGCGTACGTGGCCGACGTGGTCGAGTGCGCGCCGATCTCGGTGGCCCAGGCCAAGGCCGCGATGCACGGCGGCTGGCACCGGCCGATGCCCGATGCGCTGGCGCACGAGCGCGCGTGCTACGAGGTCACGCTCGGCACCGAGGATCGCAACGAGGCGCTCGCGGCCTTCGCCGCAAAGCGCAAGCCCATCTTCCAAGGACGATAGCACCCCATGGATCACAGCGCCGACGAGCTCGCCGCGCGGACCGCCCGGATCGAGAAGGGCGGAGCGCCCAAGTACCACGAGAAGGCCAGGCAGGACGGCAAGCTGTTCGTTCGCGATCGGCTGCGGCTGCTGTTCGACGACGAGGGCAAGGACTTCGTCGAGGACGGCATGCTCGCCAACTGCCTGGCCAAGGGCGCCGACGGGCAGCCGGACCTGCCCGCCGACGGCGTCATCACCGGCATCGGCCGCATCCACGGCCGGCCCGTCGCCGTCATGGCGAACGACTCGACCATCAAGGCGGGCTCCTGGGGAGCGCGCACGGTGGAGAAGATCGTGCGCATCCAGGAGACGGCGGCGCGCCTGCGCATTCCGCTGTTCTACCTGGTCGACTCGGCCGGGGCGCGCATCACCGACCAGATCGACATGTTCCCGGGGCGCCGGCACGCCGGGCGGATCTTCCACAACGAAGTGCGCATGAGCGGCCTCGTGCCGCAGGTGTGCCTGCTGTTCGGGCCGTCGGCCGCCGGTGGCGCGTACATCCCGGCGTTCTGCGACATCGTCCTCATGGTCGAGGGCAACGCGAGCATGTACCTCGGCTCGCCGCGAATGGCCGAGATGGTGATCGGCGAGAAGGTGACGCTCGAGGAGCTCGGTGGCGCGCGCATGCACTGCGAGGTGTCGGGCTGCGGCGACGTGCTCGTGGCCGACGAGGTGACGGCGATCGCGCAGGCGCGGCGCTACCTCGACTACCTGCCGCAGAACGCCGACGATCGCGCGCGCACGGCCGAGCCGCGGCTGCCCCGGGTCGGCAAGTCGATCGACGAGATCGTCCCGAAGACGCAGAACTCGGCGTTCGACATGTACCAGCTCATCGACGCGCTCGTGGACGCCGAGAGCTTCTTCGAGATCAAGCGCCTGTTCGCCAAGGAGCTCATCACCGGGCTCGCCCGGCTCGGCGGGCGCGTCGTCGGCATCCTCGCCAGCCAGCCCAAGTGGAAGGGCGGCGTGCTGTTCTCCGACAGCGCCGACAAGGCCGCGCGGTTCATCTGGCTGTGCGATGCCTTCGGGATCCCGCTCGTGTTCCTGGCCGACGTGCCGGGCTTCATGATCGGCAAGAAGGTCGAGCGCGAGGCCATCATCCGCCACGGCGCGAAGATGATCTCCGCCGTCGCGGACGCGACGGTGCCGAAGCTCTCGGTGATCATCCGCAAGGCCTATGGCGCCGGGCTCTACGCGATGTGCGGGCCCGGCTTCGAGCCCGACGCCTGCATTGCGCTACCGCAGGCGATGATCGCGGTGATGGGCCCCGAGGCGGCCGTGAACGCGGTCTTCTTCAACAAGATCCAGGAGAAGCCTGAGTCCGAGCGCGCGGCCTACGTGGAGAAGCTGCGCGAGGAGTACCGCCAGGACATCGACATCTACCGTCTCGCGGCCGACCTGCACATCGACGCCATCGTGCGCGGCGGGCAGCTGCGGGACGAGCTGGTGCGCCGGCTCGCCGCCACCGAGGGCAAGCGCGTCGCCCCGATCGGTCGCCGCCGGCCCGTTCTCCCTGTCTGACTGCGGGTGACCACCCTCAGCATGGGGGCCTGCCCCCCATGTATTCAGCCGTTCCAATTTGTAGTATGAGTTACATTGATGTCATTGCGGTCGGGCTGGGGTCTCGAGATTCCCGGGGTTTCCCGGCCCGGGCCCGCCGCCTTCGTTGCTGGCTTCGAACCTGCACAGAAGGCGACGGCATGATGGCTCGAACCCTGGTTGAGACGTGGGGCCGGTGGCTTGGAGCAGCTGCGCTGCTCTGCGCCGGCTGCCTGGGGGGCGGCAGCGTGCTGCGCGCTCCGGGCGGGGAGGGCGGAGCAGGTGGGGCGTCCATCGTCGGCGGGGCAGGGCAGGGCGCCGGGACCGGGGGCACGGCGGCCGGCGGTCTGCCCGGCGGCGGCTTTGCGGGCGCGGGGGGCGTGGGC
>JAHFDS010000062.1 GCA_023248855.1 Myxococcales bacterium | reverse complement strand
CGGCTTCCGCCGCCCGGCGCCCCCGCGGCGCCCCCGGAGGGACCGCCGGCGAACGTCGGCAAGAGGGCGTCGAGCTTGCCCGGCGCGGTCAGGTACATCTGCGCGTCCACCTTCTGCACGCGGGTCGGGGACTCGTTCCACGCCACCTCGATGCGCACGTGTCGGATCGAGGCCTCGAGGCCGCCGCGGAACATCTCGAACGACTGCGTGATCATGGCGCCCGCTCCGGCGAGCGGCCCCGCTTGCAGGTCGAGGCCTCCCAGCGAGCCTGAGCCCGAACCGCCGCCGCCCGCCGACTTGCCTTGCGCCGCCTCCTGCATCTTCTGCTGGTTCACGGGCAACTCGACCTTGGTGATCTTCAGCGCCCAGCGGAGGTTCGGCTGGCCGGCGTCGTCGAACGTGCCCGCGCGCTCCTCGTCCGCCTCGGGAAAGCCGCTCTCGGCCACCTCGTCCTCGAGCTCCACGAAGCGCATCCGCAGGAGCTGCACCGCGATGGTGGTCATCTTCGCGCGCTCGGTGAGGACGACGTTGCGCGCGTTGGCGGTCAGGATGCCGGTCAGCGCCATCGCCAGGATGGCCATCGCGACCATCACCTCGAGCAGGGTGAACGCGCCCGCGCGCCGCCTCACCGGTTCTCCTCGCGCAGCTCGCCGGTCGCGAGCGCGGGGTCGGCCTTGCCGGGCACAAGGCGCACCTTGCCCGTCAGCGGGTGGTTGACGAGGCTATAGCGACCCTCGGTCTTGTCGGCGAGCTCGATGACCGCGCGCTCGCCGAAGCCCGACGGGAAGAAGTGCACGTACGCGCGGCCGCTCGTCACCACCTCGCCTCGCAGGCCCGTCACCACCTGCGAGATCTTGACGCCCTTTAGCTTCTCCAGCTTGAGCATCGTGTCCTTGAAGGCCTGGAACACGGCGCGCTTGGGCTTCCAGGGCTCGTTGTCGGGCGTGCCAGGGTCGGCGGTGATGCTGGTCGTCCCCGTGGGGCTGCCGCCCGCGCCGCTGGTCGGCTTCTTGGCGGTCGCGACCGTCGCCGCGCCACCCGCGCCCTCGTCGGCGTCCATGCGCTCCTGGCCTGGTCGGCCCTGGAGGTAGAAGCGGTCGTCGGTCTCCTCCGCCCAGTACGAGCCGGTGTCGAGGTCGAGCACCAGCCGATGATTCCGCGCCGTCGCGCGCGCCCGATCATGCAGGTAGCGCATCGACGCGGAGAGCTTGACCGCGGCGCCCCGCAGGTCCGCGCGCGTGACCGCGCGAAGGCCGATGGTCGCCCCCGACACCACGCCCGCCACGATCGCGAGCGTCACCATGACCTCCAGCAAGGTCATGGCGCGCTCGTTCCGGTGGGCAGGGCGTCGGGTCAAGGATCACTGCCAGGACTTGATGTCGTCCGCCGAGCCGGACTTCTTGTCCTTGCCGTTCGACCACACGTCACAGCTGTCCGTGTCGTGCTCGCCGGGGCACTTGAACTGGTACGGCTGGGCCCACGGATCCTTGGGGTCCTTGTTCAGGAGCTTGTCCTTGTACAGCTGGTCGAGCGACGTGAGCGTCTGGCCGACGTTCTGCGTCGACCAGATCTCGATGGCGCCCTTGATGACCGACACCTCCTTCTTCGCGTTCTGCAGCTTGGCCTTCTCGAACTGGTTGAAGGCGCCATAGGCCACGCCGCCGACGACCATGCCGATGATGGCCACGACGATCATGATCTCGACGAGCGTCATGGCGCGCTGGGCCGCCCTCCGGATCCACCTTTGCTTCCGCATCTTCCGTCTCCTTGGATTCACTGTCCCACCCAGTTGTTCATTTCCATGATGGGCCCGAGGATCGACCAGACGATGAAGCCGATGCCGCCGCCCATGAAGAGGATCATCATGGGCTCGAGCAAGGCCGTCATCTTGGTGACCTTGAGCTCCACCTCGCGGTCGTAGGCCATCGCGACGTTCTCGAGCATGGTCTCGAGCTGGCCAGAGCGCTCGCCGACCGCGATCATGTGCGTCACGAGCGGCGGGAACTGCTTCGACTTCTTGAGCGGCGCCGCCAGCGACTCGCCCTCCTGGATCGCCACGCGCGCGTCCTCGATCACCTTCTCGAGCACCACGTTGCCGACGATGGCGCGGACGATCTCGAGCGCGCGCAGGATCGGCACGCCCGACTGGAGCATCGTGCCGAGCGTCTTCGAGAAGCGCGACACCGCGATCATGCGGGTCAGGCTCCCGAACACCGGCATCCGGAGCGCGAACGCATCCCACGACGGCTTGCCGCCGATCGAGCCCTTCCAGCGCCGGAACATGAAGACGCCGAAGCCGATGGCCGGCAGCAGCAGGAACCACCAGTCGGCCACCAGGCTCGACATGAAGATGAGCAGCTGGGTGTTCCACGGCAGCGCCTGGCCGGTGTCGGCGAAGATGCGCGTCAGGTTCGGCACCACCGTGACCATGAGCAGCGAGATGATGCCCGCGCCGATCACGACCATGATGACCGGGTAGGTCATCGCCGCGGACACCTTGTTCTTGAGCGAGATCTGCGCGTCCTGGAAGTCCGCCAGGCGCGTCAGCACCGCGTCGAGGTTGCCCGCGGCCTCGCCCGCCGAGACCATGTTCACATAGAGGGTCTCGAACACCTCGGGGTGCTTGCCGAGCGCGCCCGCGAGCGAGCCGCCCTCGTTGATCTGCTGGCGGATGTCGCCGAGGATGCGCCGGAACTTGGGGTTTTCGACCTGCTCCGCGAGCGCGGCCATCGCCTCGGCGAGCGGGATGCCCGCCTTGAGCAGCGTCGCCAGCTGGCGCGTGAAGACGGCGATCTCGCCGACCTTGATGCGCTCGAAGTACTTGGCGAGGTCGACCTCGCGCTGCAGGCCCTTGGCCTCGACGCCGGGGGCTTTCTTCTGGCCGCGCGCGGCCTCCTCACGCAGCTCGGTGAGGAACACGCCGTCCTTGCGCAGGAGCACGCGCAGGGCCTTGGCGCCCTCGGCCTCGCGCACGCCCGCGACGGCCTTGCCGCGACCATCGAGCCCCTTGTAGGCGAAGACGGCCATCAGGGCGCACCCCATGCTTCCGGTCCCGGTCCCGGTCCCGTGCCCGCCTCTGCGAGTCGCTTGGCCATGCGCGTCAGCATGGCGACGATGCGGTGGAGGAGGTCGATACCATGCTCGTAACCTGTGACTTCCACGAGCTGCAGGGCGCGCATGACGTCCAACAGGGCCGCACACTCTGTCGCCGAACGCGGGGCGATGCGGTAGAAACGCGCCTTGTCCCCCCGGCTGTACTCGCCTGCGCCTTCGGCGATGTTGAGGGGTACCGACGTGGCCGCACGGCGAAGCTGATCGCACAGGTAGCTTCGGCCGCGAGGCAGATCGGCCACGAGGGCGTCTGCACCAGCGATGAGCTCGATCGCAGCGCGGTACACGTCCAGCCGCTGGTGGTCGAACGGCATGCGGCGGGCCTTTCCGGGACCGGGACCGGGACCGGGCACGGACCGGGGAGTGCTCGTCGGCTTCATTCGAACAGCGACTCCTCGGTCGCCATGAGCACCTCGGCGATCGACGTGATTCCGTTTAGGACCTTGACCATGCCGTCCTGCCGCAGCGGTCGCATGCCGTGGGCGATCGCGGCCCGCTTGATCTCGTTGGAGTCGGCGTTCTTGAGCGCGAGGTGGCGGACCTCGTCGCTCATCATCATGAGCTCGAAGATGCCGCAGCGACCCTTGTAGCCGGTGTCGAGGCAAGCCTTGCAGCCGCGCGCCCGGTACACGTGGCCCGGCGGCGGCGGCCGGTCGGCGATCTTCACGCGCTCGACCTGCAGCTTGCCCGTGCGGAACAGCGCCGCGTCCACGCCCATCTGGGCGATCTCGTCGTCGTCCGGCTGGTACGCCTCGCGGCACTCGCGGCACAGCTTGCGCACGAGGCGCTGCGCGAGGATCGCCATCACCGACGATGCCACCAGGAACGGCTGCACGCCCATGTCAACTAGGCGCGTGATGCCGCCCGGCGCGTCGTTGGTGTGGACCGTGGAGAACACGAGGTGCCCCGTCAGCGACGCCTGGATCGCGATCTCCGCGGTCTCGAGGTCGCGGATCTCGCCGACCAGGATCACGTCGGGATCGTGGCGCAGGAAGGACCGCAGGGCGTTGGCGAAGGTGAGGTCGATCTTCGCGTGCACCTGCACCTGCGAGATGCCCTCGAGCTGGTACTCGACGGGATCCTCGACCGTGAGGATGTTGAGATCCGGCTTGTTGATGCGCGCCATGCAGCCATAGAGCGTCGAGGTCTTGCCCGAGCCGGTGGGACCGGTGACGAGCAGGATGCCGTGCGGCCGCTCGATGAGCTCCTGCATCATGCGCAGGTACTCGGGGCCGAAGCCCACGTCCGCGAGATCGAGCAGCACGCTCGACTTGTCGAGCAGGCGGACGGTGATGCGCTCTCCGCCGGTCGAGATGGGCGCCGTCGCGACGCGCATGTCGATGTCCTTGCCGGCGATGCGGCGGCGGATGCGCCCGTCCTGCGGCAGGCGCTTCTCGGCGATGTTCAGGCCCGCCATGATCTTGAAGCGCGCGGTGATCGACGACGCGAACTTCTTGTTGGCCCGCCGCGTCTCGCGCAGCGCGCCGTCGATGCGGTAGCGCACGAGGACTTCCTTCTCCTGGGGCTCGACGTGGATGTCGCTCGCGCCCTCGCGCACGGCGTTGAACAGGAGCGAGTTCACCCACCGGATGATCGGCGCCTCGTCCGTGAGGTCGAGGATGTCGACCAGCTCCTCGGAGGCGCCCTCGTCGTCCTCCCGGGAGTCGCTGCCCTTGGCGAGATCGGCGTCGCTGCGCGCGTAGACCTTGTTGATCGCCTCGACGATCTTCTCGCCCGGCACCACGACCGCGCGCACCTCCGCGCCCACGATCGAGCCGATGTCGTCGAGCGCGAGCACCGCGAGTGGATCCTCCACCGCGACCAGCACCGCGCCGTCGTCGGTGCGCCCGATCGGCAGCATCTTCTGGGCGCGCGCGAAGTTGATGGGCACGCGCGTCGCCAGCTCGACGTCGATCCCGTCGGGTGGCAGCTCGAGCCGGTGCGGAAGCCCGAGCTGCGTGGCGAGGCCCCGCACCAGCGCCTCCGCGGTCACCGCGCGCATGCGCACCAGGATTTCGCCCAGGCGCTCGGGGCCACGCCCCTCGGACGGCGGCGCCGCCTGTTGCTGCGCGAGCGCCTCCTCCAGCGCGCCGGCCAGCAGGCCGGCGTCGCGCACGAGGATCTGGCCGATGGGCAGGAGCGCCATGACTACTTCCTGATCGGGGCGGGCGCCTTGACGGAGGGCATCGGGCGGATGGTCGGCGCGTCCGTCCGCGGCGCGTCCCGGTGACTGGAGCCGGTCTCGATCGCCCCCGACGGCAGGTCCACCGGCGTCTGCTCGGCTTCCACCTTCATCGCATCGGTCGCTTGCTCGAGGGCCGTGTTCTCCTCGTCGAGATCCTTGGCCGACACGTTGATCTCCTCGAACAGACCGCGGCGGCGCGTGTAGTCGACCTGCGCGTCGACGTCGCGGCGCTCGTCGGCGCTCACGAAGCGCTCGAGGAACTCGCGGCGCTCGCGCATCTTGCGCTCCACCACACGCTTGAGGTCGTTCTGATCGTTGATGACGTAGGGCGTCAGGACGAGGATGAGGTTCCGCTTCTCGACCTTGTGCTCGGTCTGCTTGAAGAGGTAGCCGAGGATCGGGATGTCTCCGAGCAGCGGCACCTTCGAGACCCTGTCGCGCACCTTGTCGGACACGAGGCCGCCAATCACGACGGTCTGCTGGTCTCGGACGGTGAGCATCGTGCGCGCCGTGCGCTTGGTCGTGGTCGGGCCGAACTGCGTCTGGCTTGCGACCTCCGAGATCTCCTGGTCGATGTCGAGGCGCACGAAGCCGCCTTCGCTGACGTGCGGACGCAGCTTGAGCTTGAGCGCCACGTCCTGCCGCTGCACCGACACCGTCGGCACGAGGCCCGCCGCCGCGCCCGCGCCCGCCCCCGTGAACGCGCCCTGGAACGGGATGTTCTCGCCGACCGTGATCTCGGCCTCCTCGTTGTCCGTCGTGGTGATGAACGGCGAGGAGAGCACGTTGACGTCCGAGTTCTGCTGGAGCGCCATCAGGAACGCGCCGAACGATGGGATCGAGATCCCGGGCGTGCCGATGAGCGCGCCGCCCCCGTCGATCGCCGGGCCGATCACGCCGGCCGCGAGGCCCTGGAGCGCCAGCGGGTCGGCGATGAAGCCGGGCGCTCCCGAGGTCCCGCTGGGCAGGGTCTTGGCGGGGTTCGAGCCGAACAGGATCAGCGATTGCGAGTCGCCGGAGCCGGCCTTGGCGCCGCCGTGGAACGACAGGCCCAGGTTGCGCGTCTTGTCCATCGACACCTCGAGGATCGAGGCCTCGACGAACACCTGCTTGCGCGCGATGTCGAGCTTCTCGAGGATGTGCCTCAGCGTGTAGTAGTCGGTCGCGCTCGAGACCACGATGAGCGAGTTGGTGGCGCGATCGGCGGCGATCGAGATGTCCCCGGAGAACAGGCCACTGTCCATCTTCTGCCCGGAGGCCCCGGTCGGCACGGGCGCCGGCGCGGGTGGTGGCGCGGCGGTGGTGCCCGTCAGGCCCCGGCGCGTCACCGTCGAGCGCGTGACGTTGATGCCGGTGATGCCCTGGAGCGTCCCCGAGATCTCGTCGACGTCGGCGTTCGCGAGCCGATACAGGTGGAGCTTGGCCTCGGGCCCCTCGATGGCCTCGACCGCCTTGTCGAGGCGCAGGATGAGCGCCCGGATGCGCGCGTAGTTCTGCTCGGACGCGACGACGAACAGCTGGTTGCCGCGCTCGTCGATGATGATGCGAGAGGTGACCTCCTGGGTCGCGGCGCCTGGCTGCCCGGGCATCTTGGGCGGCGGCGGCGCCGACGGCTGGCCGGGCTTCTTGGCCGTGGTCCCGATGGTGGTGGAGACCCCGAGGATCTCGCTCACCATCGACGCCACCTCGTTGACCGAGGAGTGCTTGAGCTTGAGGATCCAGATCTTCTCGGCCGCGCCCTCGGTGTCGAGGTGCTGCAGGACGCCCATCATGCGGTGGATGTTGGCGCCCGTGTCCGTGATGATGAGCGTCCGCCCCGGGGCATACGACTGGATGTCACCGCCCTTGGAGCTCCGGAGGGCATTGAGCACCGCCTTGACGCCCTCGATGTCGGCGTAGCGCACCCTGATGAGGCGCGTCACGAAGCGGCTGTCGGCGGGGACGTCCTCGCCGCCCGAGGACGCCGCGACACCCTCCTTGGCCTGCGTCGTCTCGATGATCTTGAGAAATCCCCCCGACGGCACGACCGTCAGCCCGACCGACTCGAGCGCGCCCAAGAAGAGCCGGTAGCCCTCGGCGGCGGTGATGGGCATCGGCGAGATGATGGTGACCTTCTGCGAGCGGATCGTGGACGGCACGATGAACTGGGTGCAGGTCATCCCGCTGATCCACGCGAGCAGCTCGTTGAGCTCCGACTCGGGCTTGAGCGTCAGCTTGATGCGCTTGCCCGGCGGCAGCTTGCTGCACTGGTTGAACTCCTTCTCACCCGGGAGCTGCCCGGACGCGGTGGTGGGCGCCCCGGGCTTGTCCCTGTCCTTGTCTCCGGGCCTGTCCTTGTCGACCGGCTTGGTCGGCGGGATGCCCTTGGCCTTGGCCGGCTGGGCCAGCTTGGGCGCGCCCTTGCCCTGCGCGAGCGCAGGTGAGGCGCAAAGCGGCAGGAGCAGCGCTGCGAGCCCCGGGACGAACCATCGTCGCGTGCGAGTGGTCATTCGAGGCTACCCCGTGATCGTGTAGTCCATGGACTGGTCCTTGCCGCCACGCTGGATGGACACGTTGACGTGGCTGGCTGAGCGGAGCTTCGAGTAGATCTCGAGGGCTCTGTCTGGGCTCGACATCTCGTTGCCGTTGACGGCGCGCAGGATGTCGCCGTTCTTGAGCCCGATCTTGTCGAAGAAGCTGCCGGGTCTGACCGCATACAGGCGGAAGCCCGAGCCGTTCGGGGCCGGCACGATGCGCGCCATGCGCGCGATCGAGTTCGTGTCGGCGAGGAGCTTGTTGAGCAGGTCGCGCTGGATCGTGTAGCGCCCGTCGTTGACCTTCTTGATGCCGGTGTCGAAGTCCTTGTCGTCCGAGGGCGGCGTGGGCGTGTCCGACGAGGCGACCGTGGTGTCACCCTTCGATGGCAGGTCGAACTCGATGAACTCGATCTTGCTCTCGAGGGCGATCTCGACCCGCGGGCGGGGCGTATCCATGATGGCGACCACCGTCCAGCCGGACGGCAGCGCCGAGCCGAGCTTGAAGGCGCCGGTCTGCTTCGATCCGGTGTCGCGCAGGATGCACATCGACCAGCGCGTGTCGTCGCTCACCAGCACCGTCACGAGCTGCAGCGGCTGCGAGGTCTTGGTGGGGTCGTTGGAGCCGGCCGAATCGCTCCCCGGGGTCGGGCCGGTGTCGATGAGCGGGGGGCAGTCCGAGCAGAACAGGTTGCGCTTGAGGATGACGTCCACGTCCTTCTGGCGCATCACCGCCGGCGCGACCGGCTTCATCAGCGTCGCGCGCCTCGACGGGGTCTCGAGCAGCCTGGACTCGATCACGTGCCCGGCCGCCCAGGCCAGGCTCGTCGAGCACGCCGCGATCGTCAGGACGTTGACGAGCCAGAAGTTTCGTTTGAGCCAGTCCATGGGGTAGGGCGGTGCAGCTTGAACCCACCTCGTGCACTCAGCAATCCTGGTGCCAGCCTCGGATGGCAGCCGGATCTGCCAATGTACTGACTTTGCTATCGATTATTGCCGGGTGAGGCTTGCCAAATTGGCACGCCAGGGGCAGGGACGTCGCCAAGTTGGGGAGGGGTCAGCCCTCGTCGGGGCTGCTGTCGGCCGTCTCTTCCAGCTTGCGGTAGATCGTGCGGGTCGCGATGCCGAGGAGCTGCGCCGCGAGGCGCTTGTCCCCGCGGGTGTAGGCGAGCGTACGGTGGATGGCCGTCCGCTCGATCTCCTCGAGCTGGGTGCCGACCGCGAAGGTCATGGTCGGCGCCGCACCGGTCGCACCGGCCCGCACCTCGTCGGGCAGGTCCGCCACGTCGATGGTGTCACCGCGGGCGAGCACGACGGCCCGCTCGATGGCGTTCTCGAGCTCCCGCACGTTGCCCGGCCAGTCGTGCACGCCCAGCCGATCGAGCGCGCCGCGCGCGAATCCCGCCATCGCCTTGTTGTTCTTCTCGGCGAAGCGCCGCAGGAAATGCTCGGCCAGGAGCGGCACGTCCTCGCGGCGGTCGCGCAGCGGCGGCACCCGGATGGCGATGACGTTCAGGCGGTAGTAGAGGTCCTCGCGGAACGCTCCCTCGGAGACGCGCTGGGCCAGATTCGCGTGGGTGGCCGCCACCAGGCGGAGGTCGATCTTGACCGTGCGCCCCGAGCCGCCGAGGCGCTCGATCTCGCCTTCTTGCAAGACGCGCAGGAGCTTGACCTGCACCGACGGGGGGATCTCGCCGATCTCGTCGAGGAACAGGGTGCCGCCGTGGGCCGCCTCGAAGCGGCCCTTCTGCGCGGCGACGGCGCCCGTGAACGCGCCGCGCTCCCAGCCGAACAGCTCGGCCTCGAGGATGCTCTCCGGAAGGGCCGCGCAGTTGACGGCGACGAACGGCCCCCGGGCGCGCGGTGACTCCTCGTGCAGCGTGCGTGCGAGCAGCTCCTTGCCGGTGCCGCTCTCGCCGAGCAGGATGACCGAGGCGTCGCTCGGCGCTGCCTGCCGCACCATGTCGAGCGTGCGCCGCATGGCCAGGCTCTGGCCGACCATCGGCCGACGCGTGGCGGCCGCCAGCTGGGCGCGAAGGTCCTTGTTCTCCGCGAGCAGCGACTGCTTCTCGAGCGCCTTTCGCACCGCCTTGACGATGTGGGCGCGCTTGAGCGGCTTGGTCACGAAGTCGTACGCGCCCTCGCGCATGGCCTCGACGGCCTTCTCGACGGTGCCGTAGGCGGTCATCACGATGACCTCGGTCTCGGGCGAGACCGCGTGGGTCGCCCGCAGGAGGTCGGTCCCGTCGACGCCCGGCATCATGAGGTCGGTCAAGAGCACGCTGACCGGCGAGGTGCGCAAGAGCTCGAGCGCCTCCTTGCCCGACGAAACGGCCCGGTGCTCCACCCCCTCCTTGGCGAAGATCGCGCGCAAGGAGTCGAGGTGCGCGGTGTCGTCGTCGACGATGAGGAGCTGCATGGGTACAGAACGCTAGATCAGCGCGGGAAATTCCGGCGGACTTTCCCGGCTCGGGCTCGAGCGGAGATCGATCGGAGCCCGATCGATCTCGCCGGTGCGCAGCTGGACTCAGCTCAGGCGCGGGCGGGGGTGCGCAGCAGCGCGGCGATGCCGCGGTAGCCGCGCTCGAGGGCGATGTCGATCAGGCCCCGGCCGAGGGGCGAGGGGCGGTCGGTCCGGGCGCCAGCGCGCAGGAGGCGCGCCACGATCTCGAGCTCGCCGTCGTACACCGCGAGCAGGATCGCCGACTCGCCCCACTTGTTGGTGGCGTTCGGATCGCAGCTGGCCTCGAGGAGCAGCTCGGCCATGTCGGCGCGGCGCATCAGGATGGCCCAGTGCAGCGGCGGCGCCTGCATGCGCGCGTCGCGCACCTCGAGGTCCGCGCCGTGCACGATCAGCGCGCGCGCCACCGCCAGATGGCCGTTGTGGGCCGCCCAGTGGAGCGCGGTCGTACCGCTGGCGTCGCGATCGTCGGGGTGCGCTCCGGCGTGGAGCTGCCGCTCCACGAGCGCGACCTGGCCGCGTCGCGCCAGCGAGTGGAGAGGTTGCCAGAGGTCCTTGAGGTTGCTGCCGCTGTCGAAGGTGATCTCGAACGACTCGTACGGGTGGTTGTGATGCGCGCTCATTGGCGCTCGCGCAGAGCACGTCTCGTTCCAGTGATACGAACGTGTGATCCCCGGTACTTGTCCGAACGCGGTGCGCGCCTCACTGCGGACTGCCCACCGCAGGCGTGGGGGTTTTCCCCACCCGCAGCGTCAGTCGGGGCCGCGACGGAGGTGGAACTCGAGCCGCGCCGGCAGGCAAGCGCGCACCGGGGTTCCCCGCAGCGTCGCCGGCTCCCAGCGCCATTGCTTGATCGCCGATCGCGCCGGCGCCACGAGGTCCTTGTGCGCCGCGGACACCAGCTCGGCCTCGCCGGCCGGGTCGCCGTCTTCGTCGAGGTGGACCAGCAGGATGACGTCGCCTTCCTGGCCGGAGCGCGCGAGCGCCTCGGGATACTTCGGCGGCACGGACTTCACCTTCTTTGGCGGCTCGTAGCCGGGCGTCACGAGTGGCCCGCCATCGCACGCCTCGAGGTCGGCCTGCGACGGCTTGAGCCGGAAGCGGAACGTGCGCTCGCTGCAGGGCTCGTCGCCACCCGCGGCGAACGTCCAGTCCTGAAGCGTCTTGGTGACGTACGCGCCGAGCCGCGGCCCATCGGCGAGCACCTTGATCTTCGTCGGCACCCCCGCTTCGTCGACGCAGAGCTGCACCTTGACGTCGCCCTGGGCGGCGCGGTTCACGGCCTCATCGGGGTACTCCATGCGTTGCGGCGGCCTACGGAGGCGTGTCGCCTCCGCGGGGGGCGGTGCGCCAAGGACCGGTGCGTCGTCGCCACCCTCGTGCGCGCACGCGACGAGGCCGACAAGGAGCGCGAGCGCCCGGTTCACGCGCGGGCTTGCGGCCGGGCCGGCTCGGCCGGGAGGGCGGCGGCGGTCTCGAGCACGCCGTGCACGAGGCCGCCGTGGTGATAGGTGGGCTCGAGGCCCGGTGCGAGCGGCGAGCCCACGTGCTCGGACGACGACAGGTGCTGGTAGAAGTCGGGCGCATCGGCGGCGCGATCCACCAGCTCGCGCTCGAGCAGCATCGAGATGTACTGGTCCTGCGTGTGCTCGAGGGTGTTCGAGTTCATCACCACCTCGAGGCCGCGCCCGCGCGCCCACCTGCGCAGCCCTGGGATCTTCGACGCCATCGGTGCGTAGGCGTCGCAGCCGACGCCGTTCTCACTGATCGCCCAGATGCCCGAGCGGGTGTGCAGCGCGAGCGACATGTTGCCCTCGGTGTGGCCCGGCGTCCGCACGATCGCGACGCCCGGCCCGACCAGGTAGTCGCCGTCGAGCAGCACGATCTTGTGTTTCGGGACTCCATCCACACCTGCCGCGATGTACCAGTCGGCCTGCAGCGGGTGCAGCCGCTCGAAGGTCGCGAGCTCCCCTGGCGTGACGAGCAGCCGGGCGTTCGGCAGCTGCGCCGGCTGACCGCCACCGCCGAGCAGCTTTCTGACGTCCTGCGTGTGCAGGTGATCGAACGCCACGTAGTCGATGTCCTCGGGGAAAAGGCCCGCCGCGCGCACGTGATCGAGCGGCTGGCCGCCCAGCTTGGCGATGAACGTCCTGGCCAGCCACTCGCCGTACTTCTTGCGCAGCCGCGCGAAGAACGGCGTCTCGGCGCTGAGCTCGTGGTCGGTCGGGTTGAAGAGCATCGTGTACACGCGCCCGCTCATCTTGACCTGCACGAGGTTGCAGCGGTTCGACATGAGCACGTACGGCGCCGGCGAGCGCGCCGCGCCGGCGAACGCGAACTTCGTGGGGTAGGGGATGGTGGCGTTGAAGTAGGTGCGCACGCACTGCGCCGCGCCCGAGGTGAGCAGGCGCTCGCGCACCTTGCGCGCCCCCGCGCGCACGCGCTCGAGCCGCACGCCGCTCGAGATCTCGCGCCACGCCTCGTCGAGCTCGGTCATCCGCGTGAAGTGCTCGGGAACGGGGGCGTATGACATGGTGGGCAGTATGCCCAAGATCTCGCGCCCGTGGTGGGGCGCGATCGGCCGTAAGATGGGCAGCCCGCGCCTGGAGGTGAGATGGCCTGCATCAAGGACCTGGATCTGCGCGTTCGCGAACCGCGCCCGGGGGAGCCGCAAGAACCGGCGATGCGCGCGGTGGGGTGGCTCGGCTCGACCCTCGAGGCCGTAGGCCCGACGTCGCCAGCCTTCCAGGCGCGGCTGGGCCGCCTGGCTCAGAAGCCATTTCCGGGCCGTCGGATGTCGGACTATCCCTGCCTGCTCTGCCCGAGAAGCGAACGCGCGTCCCGCGATCCGCTCGTGGCCAGGGGCTGGGGCGAGCTGCGCGTCGGCGGTCCGAAGGCCACCTACGTCGCACCGGTGCTGATCGTTCACTACGTCCTCGCCCACGGCTACTGCCCACCCGACGCCTTCATCGAGGCGGTCATGGCTTCCGTCGCGGAGCCCACGGAGGCCGAGCTGGAGGCGGTGGGTCGAGAGGCTCAGCTCCAGCGTGGCACGCTCGAGGAGGCACGACTTTCCCAGCGGCTCCGCCTGGCGAGCGCCCAGCGCGAGGCCGAGGCGGACGATCGTTCGGGTGCGACGGAGATCCGGCGCATCCTCGAGGCCCTGCTGCCCGATCCGATGCGCCGGGGCCTCGAGCGGGGTGGCGCGACGGTCCAGGACCTCGAGCAGCTCTCGCGCAAGGTGCTGTCGGGATTGCCGGTGCCGGACCTGCTCAAGGTCTGGTTCGGCGGCGTCAACGGGCAGCACGGTCTCTTGCGCGTTTCGTCCGGCGACGAGTGGGCGCTGCTCCCTGCGACGTCAGCCGTTTCCTGCTGGAAGACTCTCTGTGGCCAGGCGACGCCACCCTGGAAGCGCAGCTGGATCCCGCTCCTGCGCCGCGAGGGAGCGTTCCTGGTCCTCGCGTTGGCACCGCGAGCACACGATGGCCCGATCCTCGAATACCGCCCCGGAGCGGATGCTTGCGAGCGCTTCCCCGGGCTGCTCGGGCTCGCGCGCGCCCTGCTCGCCCAGGATGCGCGCAACGTGTAACGTGAGGGTGTGCCTTCGTCCGAAGCATCTCGCACGGCTGTCGTGGAGCCTCGGCAGGGGCTTGTCGAGGATGCCGCCTACCGCCTCGCAGCGCTGGAGTCATTCGTGGCCGGCCTGATGGAGCTCCGGGATGCCGTCGGGCAACGCGCCCCCTAGACCCGCAGAGACGAAGGGCGCGGCTACGACGAGACCCTGCCGCTGAGCGTCGAGCTGTCTCTCGGTGGCAAACCCCTCCGCGTCCTCGGCCTGGAGGCCCTCATCGCGGAGAAGGAGCGCACGGGGCGCGAGAAGGATCTGGCCGTGCTGCCCCTCCTGCGGCGGACGTTGCGTATCGCGCGCGGCGACGGGTAGTCGATCCGTCGCCACGCGAGGCGTCCTGATCTAGACTCCGCGGCGTGTTGATCGTGCAGAAGTACGGCGGGACCTCGGTCGGGTCCGTCGAGCGGATCCGGAACGTCGCCGCGCGCGCTCTGGCCACCCAGCGCGCGGGTCACGACGTGGTGCTGATCGTGTCGGCGATGTCGGGCGAGACCAACCGCCTGCTCGCGCTGGCGAAGGAGGTCTCGGGAGACACGCTGCCCGAGCAGCGCGAGCTCGACGTCGTGGCGTCCACCGGCGAGCAGGTCACGGTGGGCCTGTGCGCGCTGGCCATCCAGTCGCTCGGTGGAAAGGCCATCTCGTTCCTCGGCCACCAGGTGCGGGTCCTGACCGACAGCGCGTTCACGCGCGCGCGCATCCAGTCGATCGATGGCACCAAGATCCGCGAGGCGCTCGGGCAGGGGAGGATCGCCGTCATCGCCGGATTCCAGGGCCAGGACGAGGCCGGCAACATCACGACACTCGGGCGCGGGGGCTCGGACACGAGCGGCGTGGCCATCGCCGCCGCGCTGCAGGCGAGCGGCTCGAAGGACGTGGTGTGCGAGATCTACACCGACGTGGACGGCGTCTACACCACCGACCCCAACGTCTGCCCGACCGCGCGCAAGATCGCCCGCATCAGCTTCGAGGAGATGCTCGAGCTGGCGTCGCTCGGCGCGAAGGTGCTGCAGATCCGCTCGGTCGAGATGGCCATGAACCACAACGTGCGCGTGCACGTGCGCTCGAGCTTTCACGATCGCGAGGGCACCTGGGTGGTGCCCGAGGAGAAGTCGATGGAACACGTCGTCGTCACCGGCATCGCCGCCGACAAGAACGAGTCGAAGGTCACCGTGGTGGGCGTGCCCGACGAGCCCGGTATTGCGGCCAAGCTGTTCCGCCCGCTCGGCGACAGCGGGATCATCGTCGACATGATCATCCAGAACGTGTCGAGCGAGGGTCGCACCGACCTCACGTTCACGGTGCCGCGCACCGACCTGCAGCGCGCACGCGACCTCATGGGCACGATCGTCGACCCGAAGACCATCCGCACCGACGAGCGCATCGCGAAGATCTCGGTGGTCGGTGTGGGCATGCGATCGCACGCGGGCGTCGCGCAGCGGATGTTCGAGATCCTCGCGCACGAGGGCATCAACATCCAGATGATCTCCACGTCCGAGATCAAGATCTCGGTCGTGGTCGACGAGAAGTACGCCGAGCTCGCGGTGCGCGTCCTGCACGACGGCTTCGAGCTGGGCAAGGCCTGAGTGCGCGGCCGCCGCATCGTCCTCGGCGTCACCGGGGGCATCGCCGCCTACAAGACGCCGGAGCTCGTGCGCCAGCTCGTCAAGGCGGGCGCCGAGGTGCGCTGCCTGATGACGCGCGCCGCGGCCGAGTTCGTGACCGCGAGGGCGCTCGAGACCGTCAGCGGCCACCGCGTCCTGGCGAGCGTGTTCGACGATTCTCCCGCCGCGGGCATCGATCACATCCGCCTGGCCGACGAGGCCGACCTCTTCCTGGTCGCGCCGTGTACGGCGCATACGCTGGCGCGGCTCGCGCTGGGCCTGGCCGACGACCTGGTCTCGACCGTGGCGCTCGCGACGCGCGCCCCCATCCTCGTCGCCCCCGCGATGAACGTGAACATGTGGGAGCACGCGACCACGCAGGCGCACGCCGAGGCGCTCCGGGCGCGGGGTGTCCGCTTCGTCGGGCCGGCCACCGGCGAGCTCGCCTGCGGCTGGGTCGGTGCCGGGCGCATGGCCGAGCCTGCCGACCTCGTGGCCGCGGCGATGAGCGTCCTCGGGGCGGGGCCGCTCGCGGGGCGCCGCGTGCTCGTGACCGCCGGGCCCACGCACGAGCCGGTGGACCCGGTGCGGTTCCTCGGCAATCGCTCGAGCGGCAAGATGGGCTACGCGATCGCCGAGGTGGCGCGCGACCTCGGCGCCATCGTGACCCTGGTCTCCGGGCCGGTGGCGCTCGTGGCGCCCGCGGGGGTCGAGCTCGTCCGCATCCAGATGGCACGCGAGCTCGAGGCGGCGCTCGAGGCGCGCTGGCGGGACACCGACGTGCTGGTGATGGCGGCCGCCGTGGCCGATTTTCGGCCCGTCGAGGCTGCGGACCAGAAGCTCGATCGACGCGCCGGCACGCCCACGCTCGTGCTCGCGGCCAACCCCGACATCCTGGCCGGCATCGGTCGCCACCGTCGCGAAGAGGGCAGGGCGCGCCCGCTGCTGGTCGGCTTCGCCGCCGAGACGCGTGGCGGCGAGGCGCTGGTCGATCGCGCGCGCCAGAAGCTGTCCGACAAGGGCTGCGACGTCGTCGTCGCCAACGACGTCTCCGGCGGCGCCGTCTTCGGCGAGGACGAATCGCGCATCGTGGTGGTCACGGCGGAGGGCGCCGACCCGATCGGCCCCACCGACAAGCGCGCGCTGGCCCGCCAGCTCTGGCAGCGCCTTGCGCTGCGACTCGCGTAGACTTCGATCTGCTGGTGGTGCCGCCCGCAGGCTGTGCCGAGGACGGCACGGGGGCAACACGGCCCAGCTGCGAGTTGCTCGAGGTGCATCGAAGCACCGCCGGATCCGCGTATCGATGCGGTTCGGACTAACCCATGCCAGGGCTGGTGGTCGCGGGGCGAACGCGGCTACGTTCTCGCGCATGAAGGTCGCATTCCTCGGGCTCGGTGTGATGGGCGCTCCGATGGCGGGTCATCTCGCCGCAAAGGGCCACGACGTCACCGTCTACAACCGCACCGCCGTCAAGGCCGCGGCGTGGCTCGCGCAGCACTCGGGGGCCTCGCGCGCGACGCCCCGGGAAGCCGTCGCCGGCTGCGAGCTAATCTTCTCGTGCGTCGGCAATGACGACGACGTGCGCGCCGTCGTGCTCGGGCCCGAGGGCGCCTTCGCCGGCATGTCCACCGGCGCGATCCTGATAGACCACACGACCACCTCGGCCGCGCTGGCTCGCGAGCTCTTCGCGGAGGCTATCCCGCGCGGCTTCGGCTTCATCGACGCGCCCGTGTCGGGCGGCCAGGCAGGCGCGGTGGCTGGCACGCTGGCCGTCATGTGTGGAGGGGACGAGGCGCCGTTCGAGCGCGCCCGACCGGTCATCGAGAGCTACGCGCGCGCCTGTACGCGCATCGGTCCTGCGGGCGCCGGGCAGCTCACCAAGATGCTGAACCAGATCTGCATCGCCGGTGTCGTGCAGGGGCTCGCCGAGGCGGTGAGCTTCGGCCTTCACGCCGGGCTCGACATGGAGCGCGCGATGGGCGTGATCTCGAAGGGCGCGGCGCAGAGCTGGCAGCTCGAGAACCGCTGGAGGACGATGGTCGAGGGCAAGTTCGACTTCGGCTTCGCCGTCGACTGGATGCGCAAGGATCTCGGCATCTGCCTCGACGAGGCGCGGCGCAATGGCGCCCAGCTCCCGCTCTCGGCGCTGGTGGATCAGCTCTACGCGCGCGTCCAGGCCCGGGGCGGCCGGCGCTGGGACACCTCGAGCCTCGTCGAGCCGCTCGAGAAACCCTGACGCTGCGTGCTACAAAGCCCGCTCGATGAGCGATCGGGACGAGCTCGGAGCGCTCGTGCGGCAGTTCCGCACGCACCTGCAACACCTCGAGACCAAGGGCAGTCTCGGGGTTCCCGCGGCTCGGTCCCCGCGACCGCCTGCCTTCGACCCCTCCGAGGAGCCCGTGAAGAACCGACTGTCGCTCGTCAGCGTGCGCACCGAGCTCGGGGACTGCCAGCGCTGCAAGCTGGCCCCGCTGCGCACGAACCTCGTGTTCGGCGTGGGCCGGCAGGACGCCGACCTCATGTTCGTGGGCGAGGCCCCGGGTGCCGACGAGGACCGGCTCGGGGAGCCCTTCGTCGGCCGCGCGGGGGAACTCTTGACCAAGATGATCGGCGCGATGGGCTTTCGGCGCGAGGATGTCTACATCGGGAACATCCTCAAGTGCCGGCCGCCTGGCAACCGCAATCCGGAGGCCGACGAGATCGAGCAGTGCGAGCCGTTCCTGCGCGCCCAGATCGACGCCATCCGGCCGCGCGTGCTGGTGGCGCTCGGCAAGTTCGCCGCGCAGTGCCTGCTGCGCAGCGACGCGCCCATCAGCGCGCTCCGTGGGCGCTGGCACGAGTACCAGGGCGTGCGCCTGATGCCCACCTTCCACCCGGCCTACCTGCTGCGCGATCCGCGGCAGAAGAAGGTGGTCTGGGACGACCTGCAGCTCGTGATGAAGGAGCTCGACCGGCTCGGCGTCCAGCCGACCATTCCGCGCGCGACGACCAAGGAGAACCCATGAGCACCGAAGGCAAGCGCTTCAAGGTGACGTACGCGACCCTCACCGCCGACAGCGCCGAGCTGCACGGCAGGCTCGATCGCGGCATCGAGCGGGTGCGCGCCGAGCTGGGCAGGTCCCACCCGCTCCTCATCGGAGGCCAGGATCGCCAGACCTCGCAGGTCACCGAGAGCCGGAGCCCCACCGACACCGAGGTCGTGGTCTCGCGCCACGCCGCGGCCACACCGGACGACGTCAAGGACGCCATCGCCGCCGCCAGGAGCGCGTACCCGGGCTGGCGCGCCACGCCGTGGCAGAGGCGCTGCGAGATCGTCGCGCGCGCCGCCGAGATCATCCGCGAGGAAGCGGCGGAGCTCACCGCGTGGCTCATCCTCGAGAACGGGAAAAACCGAACCGAGGCCCTCGGTGAGATCGAGGAGACGGCCGACCTCTACGACTACTACGTCGCCGAGATGCGCCGGAACGATGGCTACGTCGTGCCGATGGGCCAGCTCTCGCCCGCGGATACCAACACGAGCGTGCTCCGCCCGTACGGCGTGTGGGCGGTGGTGGCGCCCTGGAACTTCCCGTACGCGCTGTTCGGCGCGCCGATCGCCGCCGCGCTCATCGCGGGCAACACCGTCGTCGGCAAGCCCTCGAGCGACACGCCGCTGTCGGGCTGGAAGCTGTGCGACATCTTCCGCCGCGCGGGCGTGCCGGCGGGGGTCTGTAACCTCATCACCGGATCCGGCCGCGTGGCCGGCGACGCGCTGGTCCTGCACCCGGACGTCGCGGGCGTGACCTTCACGGGCTCGTACGACGTCGGCTTCAACAAGCTCTACAAACGCTTCTCGGCGCGCTACCCGAAGCCCTGCATCGTCGAGATGGGCGGCAAGAACCCCGCGATCGTGATGGACACCGCGGATCTCGAGCGCGCGGCCATGGGCGTGTACCGCTCCGCCTTCGGCATGGGGGGGCAGAAGTGCTCGGCATGCTCGCGCCTCTATGCCCACGAGTCGATCGTGGACGACCTGTGCGCACGCCTCGTCGCGCACCTCGAGAAGACCGTCATCGGCGATCCGCTCGATCGCGGCACGTTCCTCGGACCGGTCGGCACACGCTCGAGCTACGAGGACTTCCAGCGCTTCGCGGCGCTCGGCCGGCGCGATGGCCGCGTCCTGCACGGCGGCGAGGTGCTCACCGGCGGCGCCCTCGGCCGCGGCCACTTCGTCGCGCCGACGCTGATCGCGGGACTGCCGCGCGAGCACGAGCTCATGCGCGAGGAGCTGTTCCTGCCGTACCTGTGCGTGCAGCCGTTCCGGACGCTCGACGAGGCGCTTTCGGCCGCCAATGACACCGATCTCGGCTTGACCGCCGGCTTCTTCAGCGGCAAGCAGGCCGAGATCGACCAGTTCCTCGACCGCATCGAGGCGGGCGTCACCTACGTCAACCGCGCGACCGGCGCGACCACCGGCGCGTGGCCCGGCGTACAGCCGTTCGGCGGCTGGAAGGGCTCGGGCTCGACCGGCAAGAACATCGGCGGGCACTACACGCTGCAGTGCTACCTGCGGGAGCAGAGCCGCACGATCACCTCCTAAGACCCTGGGCGTCGGGCGACCGTCGTAGTAGATCACGCTCCATGTCGCAGGATCTTGCCAGCTCGCCCATCAAGCTCGTGACCCCGCTGCCCGGCCCGCGTGCCAGGGCGCTCATCGAGGCCGACCGGCCGTACTGGTCGCCGTCGCTCATCCATTGCTACCCGCTCTATGTCAAGCGCGCGGCCGGGTGCATGGTCGAGGACGTCGACGGCAATGTCCTGCTCGACTGCCAGGCCGGCATCGCGACCTGCTCCACCGGGCATTGCCACCCGGCGGTCGTTGCGGCGATCCAGCAGCAGGCCGGGACGCTCATCCACATCTGCGGCACCGACTTCCACTACCCCGGCTACGGCGAGCTCTGCCGGCGCCTCTCCCGGCATGCGCCTGGCGGCACCGACGACTGGCAGACGTTCCTCACGAACAGCGGCACCGAGGGCGTCGAGGCGGCCATCAAGCTGGCACGCAATCACACCGGGCGCGGGCAGATCATCGCCTTCCGCGGCGCCTTCCACGGGCGCAGCACGGGCGCGCTGACGCTCACGGCGTCCAAGCCCAAGTACAAGGCGGGCTTCGGGCCGCTCCTGCCGGGAGTGCACCATGCCGACTACCCGCGTCCGACGGAGGTGCCGGCCGGTCAGACCTACGCGGCGCACTCGCTCGAGCTATTGCAGAAGGCGCTGGTGCACGACCTGCTCGAGTGCACGGTGCCGCCGAAGGAGGTCGCGGCGATCATCCTCGAGCCCATCCAGGGTGAGGGTGGCTACGTCGTGCCGCCTCGCGAGTTCCTGCTGCGGCTGCGCGAGATCTGCGACCAGCACGGCATCCTGCTGGTGTTCGACGAGGTGCAATCGGGCATGGGCCGCACCGGCAAGATGTTCGCGGCCGAGCACTTCGGCGTCGTCCCCGACATCATCGTGCTCGCCAAGGGGATCGCCTCGGGCATGCCGCTCGGCGCGATGATGGCGCGCCGGCAGTTCATGACGTGGGGGGCAGGCACGCATGGCTCCACGACCGGGGGAAACCCGGTCTGCATCGCCGCCGCGCTCGCGACGATGGACCTCCTCGAGGGCGGCCTCATCGAAAACGCCGCGGTGGTCGGCGCGCACTTGAAGGGCCGGCTCGAAGAGCGCCTGCTTGGCGACCCGGCCGGAAGCGGGGTCATCGACGTGCGCGGTCTCGGCCTCATGATCGGCGTGGAATTCGCCACGCACGAGCACTCCGAGCGAGTCGCGAGCCTCTGCTACGAGCGGGGTCTGCTGGTCCTCGAGTGCGGCAAGAAGACCATCCGCATCGCGCCGCCGCTCACGATCACCGCCACCCAGGCCGACGTCTGCGTCGAGCTCTTCGCCAGGACCTGTGCGGACGTCGCGCGGGGCGCCAAGGCCGCCTGATCGATGAGCGAGCTCGCCGAGCGCCAGCGGGCGCGCGTCTTCTTCACCTGGTCCGCGCAGGCGACCGCGCAGCCGCTGGAGATCGTGCGCGGGCAGGGTGCCACGTTCTGGACCGCCGACGGGGCGCGCTGGCTCGACCTGTGCAGCACCACGTGGAACGCCAACCTCGGCCACGGCCACCCGCGCATGCGGGAGGCGCTGCACCGCGCGGCCGACCAGGCCTTCGTGGCCGGCCCCACCGCCGCGTACCCCGACAAGCTGCGCGCGGGCGAGCTGCTCGCCGAGATCGCGCCGCGGGGCCTGGCCAAGAGCTTCCTCTGCCTCGGCGGCGCCGAGGCGAACGAGAACGCCATCAAGATGGCGCGCCTTCTGACCGGCCGGCGCAAGGTCGTCGCGCGCAACCGCAGCTACCACGGCGCCACCCTGGCCATGCTGTCGCTGTCGGGGGATCCGCGCCGGGACGCGTTCGAGCCCGGGCTGCCCGGCATCGTGCGCCTCGCGGATCCGTACTGCTACCGCTGCCCCATGGGAAAGCAGCGCGAGACGTGCGCGATCGAGTGCGCCGACGACCTCGAGACGGTGCTCTTGCGCGAGGGGCCCGAGACCGTCGCGGCGGTGGTCGTCGAAGGCATCGTGGGCGCGAACGGCGTGTTCATCCCGCGCGAGGGTTACCTGCGCCGCCTGCGCGAGCTGTGCGACCACCACGGCGTGCTGCTCATCGCGGACGAGGTGCTCTCGGGCTTTGGCCGCACCGGCCGCTGGTTCGCGGTCGACCACGAGGGCGTGGTCCCGGATCTGCTGACCTGCGCCAAGGGCCTGACCGGCGGCTACGCCCCCGGCGGCGCGGTGCTGGTGCACGAGCGCATCGCGCGGCACTTCGACGACCACGTGCTGCTCTGCGGCCTGACGACCTACGCGCACCCGGTCACCTGCGCCGCCATCGTCGGCGCCATCGAGGCCTATCGCGACGAGCGGCTCATCGAGCGCGCGGCGTCGCTCGGCGCGTGGTGGCGGCCCCGGCTCGACGCATTCGCCAAGGCGCATGAATTCGTCGGCGAGGTGCGCGGCCTCGGCCTCCTGTTCGCGCTCGAGCTGGTCCGCCCGGGCACCCGGGAGCCGCAGCCGGCTGACGCCATGAGCCGCGTCTACGCGGCGCTGCGCGCGCGCCACGTCCACCTGTTCAAGCGCGACAACCTGGTCTACCTGGCCCCGCCGCTGGTCTCCACCGAGGCTGAGCTCGACGAGGGCCTGTCGCGCGTCACCGAGGCGCTCGAGGAGGCGCTGGCCCCATGAAACGACGACTCCGCATCTGCGCGACCCCCGCCGAGGCCCTCTCGGACCTCGAGGACGGCATGAGCGTGATGTCCGGCGGCTTTGGCCTGTGCGGCAACGCCGAGGCCTGCATCGCCGCCATCGCGGCGCGCGGCCTCAGGGACCTCACGGTCATCTCCAACAACTGCGGCAACAAGGGCCAGGGCCTCGCGGCCCTGCTCAAGAACCGCCAGGTCAAGAAGGTCGTCTGCAGCTTCATCGGCGGAAACCCCGACCTCCAGGACCAGTACCTGGCGGGCGAGGTCGAGGTCGAGCTCAACCCGCAGGGCACGCTGGCCGAGCGCATCCGCGCCGGCGGCGCCGGCATCGGCGGCTTCTTCACGCCGACCGGCGTCGGCACCGAGGTGGAGAAGGGCAAGGAGGTGCGCGAGATCGACGGCAAGCGCTACCTGTTCGAAAGGCCCCTGCGCGCCGACTTCGCGATCGTCCGCGCCGCGGTGGGCGACAAGCTCGGTAACCTGCGCTTTTACCGCACGAGCCGCAACTTCAACCCGCTCATGGCGATGGCCGCGCGCGTGACGGTCGCGGAGGTCGATCGCCTGGTCGAGATCGGCGAAATCGACCCCGACGACGTCCACCTGCCGGGGATCTTCGTGCACCGCCTCGTCGAGGTGCGAGAGCACCGAAATCCCATCGAGAACCTGACCGTGCGCAAGCGGGAGAACGCCTGATGTGGACGCGCGAAGAGATCGCGAAGCGTTGCGCGGCCGAGCTGCCCGATGGTGCGTTCGTCAACCTCGGCATCGGCCTTCCCACCGACGTCGCCAACTACGTGGGCCCCGAGCGAGGCATCTATTTCCACTCGGAAAATGGCCTGCTCGGCATGGGCGCGTTCCCGTTCGAGGACGCGGTGGACCCGCAGATCATCAACGCCGGCAAGCAGACCGTGACGATGGTCGAGGGCGCCAGCATCTTCGACTCGGCGATGTCCTTCGCGATGATCCGCGGCGGCCACGTCGATGTCGCGGTGCTCGGCGGGCTCGAGGTCGCGGCCACGGGCGACCTCGCCAACTGGCTCGTGCCCGGCAAGATGGTGACCGGCATGGGCGGCGCGATGGACCTCGCCAACGGCGCCAAGCGTCTGGTGGTTCTGCAGACGCACGCCGCGAAGGACGGCACGTCCAAGCTGGTGTCGAAGCTGACCCTGCCCGCGACCGCGCTCGAGTGCGTCGACCGCGTCATCACCGAGCTCGGCGTGTTCGATTGCGCCGGCGATCACTTCGTCTGCGTGGAGCGCGCCCCCGGCGTGAGCGAGCAGGACATCTCGAAGGCCACGGCGGCCCCGGTGCGGTTCGGGTAGGCGGATGACTACCAGTGCGAGACGAGGGCGAAGTCGGCCATCAGGGCGGCGAGGCGCTTGCCCGGCAGGATCTGCACGCCGGCCACGAGCTCCTCGCGGCTGATGCCTCGCGCGGCCAGATCCTCCTCGATCGCGTACACGGGCATGCCGCGATTCTGCATCACGTCGAGCAGGTCCTTGTCCATGCGCGGCGCGTGGGTCTGCTGCCAGGTGCCGACCTTGAGCGGCGTGGTCTCCTGGCCGCTGACGGCGTAGTTCACGGCGTTGCCGCGCAGCACGATCGTGTGCTCGGCGCCGGCGCCCTTCATGGCGGCGAGGAGCCACAGGATCGTGTCGTCCTGCTCCTCCATGACGCCGCGGTAGGCGGACTCGATGATGTTCAGTGTTTTCTTGGCCACGTCTGCCTCACTTCGTCGGGATGACCAGCACGCCGTCGCTGGCCTCACAGGAGGTGTGAAAATCGGCCGGCGACCCGCGCCGGCCGGCCGCGAACTCGCCGACGCCGCGCTCGTCGACGCACATGCCGCAGTTCACCCAGTCGATCTTGCCGCCGGCCTGCTCGGCCGCGGCGTGCAGGCCCACCACCTGATCCTTGGTAGTCGGGTGGTTCTCCTCGGCGAGGTTCTTGCCGTGCACGGGGTTCGGGTGCTGCGCCTGCTTCGCGAACGCGAGCGCGGCCGCGCCCTCGTAGGCGAAGACGTTGAGGTGGTGCCCGCGCCTCGCGGCCACGTCCATGATGCGGAACGCGGTCGTGAGGTTCTCGGACTCGTAGGGCGGATCCATCAGCAGGATCGTGATCGTCTTCTTCATCGTCCGACTCCTAGTGCCACATGGCCTTGTGGCCGGCCTCGAGGTGGTCCACCACCACGTCGATCGCACTCGGTGCGATCCCGTCCGCGACCTTCTTGATGCCGCGCTCACGCAGCGAGAAGTCGTCGGCGAGCACGCGCACGCCGAGCTTGGCCAGCGCGCTGAGCCGGGTCGCCGGCTGCGACGGCCGCGCGGCCAGGACGCCGTTCTGCACGAGCAGCATCGTGACCTGGTTGCCGCCCTCCGCGAGGTCCCGCGCGAGGTCGTAGAAGTAGCCGACGTCGTTCGATTCGAACGGGTCGCGTGATTCGATCAGCAGGTAGCTCGCCATCTGTCCCTCCACACAGCCCCGTCTGGGCTGCGGGGAGCATACTCCCTCAGCCGCGGAGCGGGCGGACCAGGCGCACGCCGAAGTCAGGTCGGCGCAGGCCCGGCTCGGAGCGGAGTCGGGCCGCGCAGCGACACTCCGGGCCGCTCGTGAGGAACGACCCGCCGCGCAGGATCCGCGCCGCGCCGCTGCCCGTGCCCATGAGCGTGCTCGCGGTCTCCGGCGGGACCTCACCCTCGACGTCGAGCACCCACTCGCGCACGCCGCCGGCCATGTCGACGACCCCGTAGGGCGAGACGTCCATCTCGAACGACCCGATGGGCGCCGGGCGGGGCGGCTCGCGCCTCGAGCTGCGCATCCGGCAGAACGTCGGGTCGAAGCGGTCGCCCCAGGGGAAGCAGCGCCCGTCGGCGCCGCGCGCGGCCTTCTCCCACTCGGCCTCCGTCGGCAGCCGCGTGGGCCGGCGATCGCGGTCCGCCACCCAGGCCGCGTACATGATCGCGTCGAGCCACGACAGGTGCATCATCGGCAAGCGCAGGAGGCGCCGCGGGTCCTCGCCCGGCTCGCAGAGCTCGGGATTCGGCTCCAGCACGTCGCCTCGCAGCCGGATGGGGCAGAGCTCCGCCTGCGTCCACGCCATGCGATCGCGCACGGCGTCCGGTGAGACCCGTCGCAGGTCCGTCAGGAGCTCGAGGTACTCGGCGATCGTGACAGGTGCCCAGCGGATCGCGTAGTCGTCGAGGTGCTCCTCGCGCTCCACGAACGCGTCGGGCGCCGCCTCGTCGCCGCCCACGATCGCGGGGCCGCCGCCCACCACCAGCCAGCCGTCGCCGATCTCGGACTCGGGGTAGAGCCGCTGCTGGATCTGGATGTGATCTCCGCGAATGAGCCGCCGATGGACGCGCACCTCGGCGTGGCCGGGCGCGCGGATGGCGAAGAGCCAGCTGCCGGGGAGGAACGCGTGCTCGACCGGTGTCGGGCCGAGCTCGATCTTCTGGCCGATCGTGTAGAGGCGCGCCTCCGTCACGAAGCAGAGCGCGGTCACCTCCGCGCCCGGCGGGTCCGTCAAGATCGTCACGTGCGCCTTGTCGCGCAGGCGCGGCCCGTAGCGGCCATCGTCGTATTGCCGCAGCATGCGCTCGAGGTAGATGCGCGCGTCCCCGTCGCGCTCGTCCTCCGCGTCGCACAGGCGCAGCCAGTACAGCTCGGCGAGGCCTGTCTTCGCCTCCTTGCACTGGGGATCGTGCGCGAGCGCCTGCGAGTAGAGGACCGTGGCGTCCGAGAAGGCCTCGGTGTACTCGCGCTTGGCCCGCGCGCCGCGATCGAGCAGGGCCCAGTGCCGGCGCTTGCGCCGCAGATCGTCCCACGGCCGCAGCGCCACCTGCTCCGCGCGCGCCTCCAGCATGAGCCGCGCGCTCTCGTCGCGCAGCGCCGAGCAGGTACGTTGCTTGTCCGCAGCCAGCCCGCACAGCTCGAGCGCCATCGCGCGCCTGCGCTCACGTTCCTTCGACCCCTCGAGGAACAGCTCGAGCTCGCTGATCACCTCCGTCATGCTGGCCGGCCGCTCGTCCCGGTCCTTGGCCAGGCAGCGCAGGCAGAGCTCCGACAGGACGACCGGGCAGGACGGATCGTGCTCGATCGGCGGCTTCGGATCGTCGCGCAGCGTGCGCTGCAGGACCAGCGACACGGTCTTGCCCTCGAACGGCAGGTGGCCGGTCAGGATCTCGTACAGCACCGCGCCCAGCGCGAACACGTCGGCGCGCGCGTCCACCTGCGACGGATCCGGCACCTGCTCGGGCGGCATGTACCCCGGCGTCCCGAGGAAGCTCCCCGAGCGCGTCAGCGAGATCTGCTCGCCGCTGGCTTCCTCCTGGGCCTCCGGCCGCACGCGCGCGAGGCCCCAGTCAGTCACATAGACCTCGCCGTAGTCCCCGAGCAACACGTTCTCGGGCTTGAGGTCGCGGTGGACCACCTCTCGGGAGTGCGCGTAGGCGACGGCGCAGCAGACCTGCGTGAAGATCGAC
>JAHFDS010000061.1 GCA_023248855.1 Myxococcales bacterium | reverse complement strand
TGCCGGCCGGGCTGCCGGCGATGCCGCGGACGCCGCCCGCGCCGCCCGCGCCGCCGACACCCGCCCCGAGCCGATCGGGGGCGTCGGGATCGGTCACCACGCCGGCGGTGCAGCCGGCCGCGAGGAAGCAGAGGAGGGGGACCAGCCACGCGCCGGAGCCTGCACGTCGAGCCATGCGCCAGCCGTACTGCAACCACCGGACCCCACATCGGCCCTACGATTCCCAGCAGTTGGACCGAGCGCAGGCTGGGGACGGACGACCCCACCCGACGGTCCCGGGGACGGCTGACCGGGGCCGGGGCCTATACTGGCCTCGATGGTGCGCAAGCTCGTGGTCCTGACCCTCCTCGCGCTGGCCTGCGACCGCGCCGTCGGTCGCGCCTCCCCCGATGCCCCTTCGGCAGCGCCCCCCGATGGGCCACGTGTCCCCGACGCGCCCGGGGCCGACGCGGCTCGCTTCGACGATGGCGGCGGCGGGCGCGTGTTCCGCGATGCGCCGGTCCCGCCCGACGACGGCGGCGCGCCGCTGCCCTACACGCTGCCGACGGCGTTCGACGACTTTCCCCGCTGTGCGCGCGGCGGCTTCGGCGGCGTCGCGCTCGCTGGGGTGTGGTCGCTCGACATCACGCTCCCCGGGCGGCAGGGGCCCGGCGTCTTCAGCTTCGACAAGAGCGGCAACCTCCTGCAGGGGCGCAACGGCACGCTCGTCTTCAACCACATCGAGCAGTCGGAGGGCCGCCTCTTCTTCTACTACGCCGTCGATCGCGCGGGCGTCCCGACGGTGCGGTCGTTCCTGGTCTGCCAGACGCCGGCGCCGGGGGGAAAGCACCTCTCGGGCCTGTACGGCACCTGCGGCAACGGCAGCTGCGTGCAAGGCACGTTCGAGGCGACGCGGGTCGAGCGGCGCGCCGGCGAGGCCGAGGCGGAGGGCCTGACCAAGCTCGGTGAGGTCGGATTCCCGGGCACCGCCGGCATCACGACCAACGTGCGCGTGCAGGGGCGCTACGCGTACCTGTCGCGCTACCAGGATGGCCTGCGCGTGGTGGACGTGTCGGACCCGACGCGCCCCGTCGCGGTCGGCCACGGCGAGCCGGAGACGCCCGCGAACGGCGAGATCTACAACGACGTCAAGCTCCTGCCCGGCTGGGCGTTCCTCGCGTCCACGGCGCACGGCGTCGTGGTCTGGGACGTCAGCAATCCGGCGGCGCCCCTGCGCGTCGCGAACCTCGAGGACGGCACCAACGTGCACACGATCTTCCTGCTCGGCACGACGCTGTACGCGGCCTCGACCGGCGGCGGGTTCTCGGGCCTGGTGATGTGGGACGTCTCGAACCCGCGCATGGCCGGGCGCCTCGGGCAGCTCGACCAGCCGGTGGGGACCGACTACCTGCACGACCTCTACGTCGAGCCCGGGCGTGCCTACCTCGACTACTGGGAGGCGGGCCTCCTGATCGCGGACGTGACCGATCCGGCGCGCGCGAGAGAGCTCGGTCGCTACGACGCGTACGAGCGCCGCAAGAGCCACTCGAGCTGGGTGACGACGATCGGTGGCCGCAAGATCGCGGTGCATGGCGACGAGGACTTCGGCGCGCACACGCGCATCCTCGACGTGACCGATCCCGCGCGCATCACGCTGCTCTCCGAGTACTCGCTGCGCCCCGAGGTGTCGGTGCACAACATCTACGCGGAGGGCGCGCGTGCGTACCTGTCGCACTACCAGGACGGCCTGCGCGTCCTCGATCTCACCGATCCGCAGCGGCCGGTCGCGATCGCGTACTTCAACTCGTGGAGCCCCGAGCGCGCGGAGGCCAACTCGTTTTACGAGGGCGGCATTGGCCTCGACAAGGTGGGCGAGCTGATCTACCTCGCCGACACGGCGCGCGACCTGCTCGTCTTGCGCCTCGACCGCTGACCTCGAGGCCTCAGTCCATCGGCGAGACGGCCAGCTGCACGCCGCCCTGGCCGCGCCACTTGCCGATGACGCTGCGCCCCGCGAGCGCCATCTCGACGTCGCTCGCGTCGCCGACAAAGCCCATGCCCGCGTGGCCGACCACGCCTCCCTGGGCGCCGTAGCGCACGGCCTGCAGCGTGGCCTCGCGCGTGCTCGCCAGCGCCCAGTAGGTCTGGCCGTCCCAGGCCAGCGCCCACGTGCCGTCGTAGCTGGTGGAGGCCGGCGCGGGCGCCGAGCGCGAGACGGTCCAGCTGGCGGTGACGAAGTCGAGGAACGCGCCCGACAGGCCCCCCTGCGAGAGCACCGTGACGACCCCATCGTGCGCGACCAGCTCGGGGCGGGAGCCGTCGGTGATCGGCCGCTGCGCCGTGGTGCCGTCGAGCGGCCGCACGAAGATCTTGGGCGTGCCGAGGCCCTCGAGCGAGAACGCCACGAGCGGCGTCGCGCCCGAGAACGAGAGGCTCGGGGCGCTCGCGGTGCCCCCGGGCGCGCTCACGCGCAGCTCGGCCGAGCGGGGGGCTGCGGTGGGATCGAGCCGGCGCGCCCACACCGCGTTTTCCCCCGAGCGCGCGTCGCACCAGGTGACGACGACGTCGCTCTCGCTGCGCGCCATGCGCAGGTCGCGCGCGGGGCCGGGCTTTTCGGACAGGCGCTGTGCGGAAGCCGCCCTCCCATCGCGGGCGACGGCGACCGCGTAGACCTCGCTCGTGCAGCTCGTGCAGGTGGCCGGGCTCGCGTCGTGACGCGCGTCGAGCCAGGCCACCACGAAGCCGTCGGCCGTGTCCACCACGCGCGGGCGCGCGGCCGATCCGGCCGTGAGCTGCACGGGAGCGTGCGCGAAGCCGCCGTCTGGCGCGAGGCGCACGAACCACAGCGCGTCCCGCACCGTGCCTCGCTCGGTCCAGGCGAGGCCGATCTCCCCTCTGCAGCGATCGACCGCGAAGCTCGCGCCGGTGACCTCCTTGCCCGCGAGCGGGGACAGCGACACGAACGAAGGCGCCTGGGCACAGCCGGGCGCCGCGGGCGGCGGCGGCTCCTCCATGGCGGGCGGGGCCGTACCCATCGCGTGCTCCTTGATCTCGCAGCCAGGCGCTGCGAGGAGCAGCGGGGCCAGCAGCAAGGACGCCCCGAGGGCGACGCGCACGAGCCGGCGAATCATGCGCCCATGGATTTGCAGCGGCCATGCCGCCCGGATTTCGCATTCAACATGCTGAAAGCACTTTGATCCTGGGCGGGGCTCGGGGCCGCGATCTGCTGCCTCGACCCCCGTGTGCGCGGGCTCGAATTGTCCGCGCCGAGGAGTATCCTGCCGCGTCATGCACGAGCTCCACGAGACCAGCTCCGAGGCCCGCCGTGCGATCGCCGTGGCGGTCCAGACGCCCGACGTGGACGACGAAGCCCTCGAGCGCTCCCTCGCGGAGCTCGAGCGGCTCGCCGTCACGCTCGGCCACCGCGTGGTGGGCAAGGTCCACCAGCGGCGCGCGCACTTCGATCCGGGCCACTACGTCGGCGCCGGCAAGGTCGCAGAGCTCAAGGCGCGCATCGAGGCCGACGAGGCCGACCTCTTGCTCATCGACCACGAGATCTCGCCCTCGCAGGCACGCAATCTCGAGAAGGAGACGGGCGCCGAGGTGCTCGATCGCACGGCGGTGATCCTCGAGATCTTCCAGCGCCACGCGCGTTCTCGCGCCGCCAAGGCGCAGGTGGAGATCGTGCGGCTCGAGTACATGGCGCCGCGCATGCGCGAGCAGGCCAAGGGGCAGGGCGATCGCCAGCGCGGCGGCATCGGCGGCAAGGGCGAGGGCGAGAGCAAGCTCGAGCTGGATCGGCGCAAGATCCGCGATCGCATCAAGGAGCTCAAGGAGCAGCTCGAGGAGCTCGAGGAGGAGCGGCGCACGCAGCGCGCGCGGCGCAAGGACCTTCGGCGCGCGGCCCTGGTCGGCTACACGAACGCTGGCAAGAGCACGCTCATGCGCGCGCTCACGCACTCGGACGTGTACATTGCGGACAAGCTCTTCGCCACGCTCGAGACCACGGTGCGCACGCTCGAGCCGCCCGCGCGGCCGCCCATCCTGGTGTCCGACACCGTGGGCTTCATCCACCGGCTGCCCCACGACCTCGTGGCGTCGTTCAAGAGCACGCTCGACGAGGCGCTCGAGGCGTCGCTGCTCCTGCACGTGGTGGACGCGTCCGATCCGGCCTGGCGGCACGAGAAGCGCGTGACCGAGCAGGTGCTCGCCGAGATCGGCGCCGCGGACGTGCCGCGTCTCGTGGTCATGAACAAGATCGACCGCGTGGCCGACGACGCGGCGACGCGGCAGGCGCTCGCGCTCGAGCTACCGGGAGCCGT
Organism: Myxococcales bacterium; assembly: GCA_023248855.1. Classification (GTDB taxonomy): domain Bacteria; phylum Myxococcota_A; class Polyangia; order JAHFDS01; family JAHFDS01; genus JAHFDS01. The sequence goes on along the minus strand of JAHFDS010000061.1, from coordinate 23,035 downwards.
CATAATGAGCGCGCTTCGGCCTAGCGACGTGGCCGAGCTGCGTCACGTGCTGATCGAGCACTTCGCCAAGAGTCTGGTGGTGGAGGAGGTGCTGGTGCCACACACCAACGCGCACGCGCTCGGCGAGGTCTACCAGTCGTGCGAGGTGCTGGCCGAGGCGTGGGACGAGGTCGGCGGGCGGTTGCAGGTGCGCGCCACTCCCGAGGGGCTCGCGCGGGTGCGACGCGCGCTCGAGGGCGACGTCGGCTAGTGCTGCCCGCCAATAGCTGGACGGCATTTGAGCTCGGAAAAGCAGGGCCCTGCCAGCTGGCCGCAGCACTCGCGCACGCGGAGCGTGCGCAAGACAAACACCTAGGGCCGCTCGTCGCACCCGCTGATTTTCACGGGAATCACGGGCAGCACTAGGTGTCTCGTTTGCTCGCGCTCTGCGCTCGCGACTGCCGCACACCGGGCGTTCGACGATTTCTCTGCACGACTACTCCGGTCAAACTTCTGACGAGCGGCACTAGCTGTCAGCGCTGCGCGGGGGCAGCGACCGCCGGGGCGCCGTGCAGATCCGCCACGATGAAGCTGCCGAGCGAGAGCGCTCCGAGGGCGAGCGCGCCCGCGAGCAGGAGCCAGCCGCGCTGCGATTTTCGGTGCGTTCGGAGGGTCATGGTTCCTTGGACGTCCGTGCGGGCTGGAAGTTCCCGAGCCCGCGTGGCGACGTGCGATCGTGGGGTGAACCCACCCTGACCGCCGATTCTTCCCGCCGCGCCGACCTCGACATACGAGGGCTCGATAGATCAAGCGGCGCGCCAGGTCTGCGCAGGCGCCGCCGCCAATGGATCCAGCTGGTTCGACGTCTTCCGCTGGCGCCTCGGGGCGCCATGGCGGGCCCGCCAGTCAGGTCAGTGGCCCCACCAGCCGCTTGGCACGGGCGCACGCGGGGGGCACGATCCGGCCGTGCGAGCCTCCTGCGCGGCGATCCTCTGGCTCTCCCTTGCGGCTTCGCCGGCGTGCTCGCCGGGCTCGGTGTCCGGCGCGGGCGGCGATGCCCGGCGGTCCGACGGCGCGGCGGGGCTCATGGGCATGGCGGGGCAGGGTGGTGTGGGGCGCCGGGACGGCGCGGCAGGCGGTGGCACCCACGGCGACGGCCCACGCAGCGACGCCGCCGTGCGCGATGCGGCGGCAATGGATGCGGCCAGGCGAATGGATGCCCCTGCGCCGCGAGACGCCGCGCCGAGGCCCGACGCCCCGGCCCGGCCCGTGCTCGCCTACGTCGGCCAGGACGACCAGCGCATCCACGTGTACACGCTCGACGCCGCGAGCGGCGCGCTGGCGGAGCGCGCGGCCACGCTCTCGGGCAACTTCCCGTCGTTCCTCGCCATCGCTCCGTCGGGGCGCTTCCTCTATGCGGTCCACGAGAGCGCGGGCGAGGTGGCAACGCTCTCGCGGGATCCCGCGAATGGCGCGCTCTCGCTGCTCGGCGTGGTGCCGGACGACGGCGGGCCCACGCACCTGTCGGTGGACCCCTCGGGCCGCTTCGTGCTCTCGGCGCAGTACGGCGGAGGCACCGTGCGTGTGTTCCCCATCGGAGCCGACGGTCGCGTGGGCGCGGCGGTGCAGGCGCTCTCCCCGGGCGCGAACGCGCACCAGGCGCGGGTCGATCCGTCGGGCGCCTTCGCCTTCGTGCCCTGCCTCGGGGCGAATCGCATCGCGCAGTATCGCTTCGACGCGGCCTCGGGACGCCTGACCGACAACGGCAGCACCGCCGCGCGCGCCGGCGCCGGCCCACGCCACCTCGACTTCCACCCGACCCGGCCGCTCGTCTACCTCGTGAACGAGACCAGCTCGACGCTCGGCGCGTATGCCCTCTCGGCCGCGGGCACGCTGGCGGAGCTCGCGACCGTGTCGACGCTGCCGGCGGGCTTCGCTGGCGCGAACACGGGCGCCGAGGTGGTGGTCCACCCCTCGGGTCGCTTCGTCTACACGTCGAACCGGGGGCACGACAGCATCGCGCGCTTCTCGCTCGACGCGCAGACCGGCGTGCCCACGCTGGCCGGCCACACGCCGACCCAGGGCGCGGTGCCACGCAGCTTCGCCATCGACGCCGCCGGTCGCTGGCTGGTCGTGGCCAACCAGGACGGCAAGACGCTCGCGAGCTTCGCGATCGACGCCCAGACCGGCGCGCTCTCGCCCGGCCGCGTCCAGACCACCGCCGCCAAGCCGTACTTCGTGGGGCTCTGGTGACGGTCTAGCGCGCGGGCTACATTGCGCCCGTGCGACGCATCGCGCTGCGAAAGACCGGCTGGGACGAACCGCTCGCGCTCGAGGAGCTGGGCGAGCCGCCCGCGCCGAAGGGCACCGAGGTGCTGGTCGAGGTCGAGGCGTGCGGCGTTTGCCACCGCGACCTGCTCGACCGCGAGGGGCGCTTTCCGTTCCTGCGACCCGGCGTGACGCCCGGGCACGAGGTGTGCGGCCGTGTGATCGCCCTCGGGGACCGCGTGACCGACTGGAAGCTCGGCGATCGCGTGGGCACCATGCACCGCGACTCGTGCGGCGCGTGCGCCGCTTGCGCGGCCGGCCAGACCTCGCTTTGCGAGTCGGCCGCCTTCGTGCTCGGCATCCTCGCCGACGGTGGCTACGCGAGCCACCTCCTTGTCCCCGAGCGCGGCCTCTTCCGCTTGCCCGAGGGGGTACCGAGCGCGACGGCCGCGGTCCTGCATTGCACCTTCGGCACCGCGTACCGCGACCTCGTGGTGCTGGGGGGCCTCGCGCGCGGCGAGCGCGTGCTCGTGACCGGCGCCAACGGCGGCGTGGGCCTCGCCGCGGTGCAGGTCGCAGCGCGCCTCGGCGCCACCGTGGTCGCCGCGGTCCGCGCGCCGGTGCACGAGCCGGCCCTGCGCGCCCTCGGGGCAGCCGAGGTCGTGGTGGGCGCGGGCGACGCCATCCACAAGCACCCGCGCACGGGTCGCATCGACCTCGCCCTCGACACCGTGGGCGAGCCCACGTTCGGCGCGGCGCTGCGCACGCTCCGCGTCGGGGGGCGCATCGTCGTGGTCGGCAACGTCACGCCCGCGAGGGTGTCGCTCAACCTAGGCTACGTGATCACGTTCGGCCTCACGCTCCGCGGTGGCAGCGGCGCCACCCGCGCCGACATGGCGGCGCTGCTCGCCCTCTTCGCCGACCGCCCGTTCGACGTGCCCGTGCAGTCGTGGCCGCTCGCCGACGCCGACCGCGCCCAGCGCGCCGTACGGCAAGGGGGCCTGTACGGCCGCCTGGCCCTGGATCCGAAACAGTAGCTGCGATCCGAGGATCGAGGCTCAGTCCTCCACGAACGCGCTGTCCGCGCCCCGCAGGACCTCTTTGAGGACCTTGCCCATGGCATTGCGCGGCAATGCGTCGGTGCGGATTTCCCATTGCGCGGGGACCTTGAAGTAGGCGAGGGCCTCGGCGCAGAAGGTCGAGAGCGTAACCGGATCGGGATGCGCGCCGGACCTCGGGACCACGATGGCCTTGACCGCCTGGCCGAGCTCCGGGTGCGACACGCCCAGCACCGCGGCCTCGGCGACGTCGGGGTGCTCCTCGAGGCGCGCCTCGATCTCCGCCGGGTAGACGTTCTCGCCGCCGCGCAGGATGAGGTCGCGCCGCCGGGCGTGCAGGAACAGCCGGCCCGCCTCGAGGCGGCCGACATCGCCCGTGCAGAGCCAGCGGCCGGGCCCTATCGTCTCGGCGTTCTCGCGGGGGCGGCGGAAGTAGCCGAGCATCACCGTCGGTCCGCGCACCCACACCGTGCCCTCGGCGCCCTCGGCGACGGCGTGGCCGTCGTCGTCGCGGATCTCGAGCTCGATGCCAGGCAGCGGGCGGCCCACCGAGGTCGGATGCGCGAGCAGCTCCTCGCCGAAGGCGAGCGTCGCCAGCGCCGTGCACTCGGTGGAGCCATAGCCGACCGCGAGCGTGGGGCGCGCGTTCGGGAAGAGCTCACGGGCGCGCGCCTGCAGCGCGGGCGGGATCGGCGAACCACCGCCGCCGAGCGTGCGCACGCTCGAGAGGTCGTGGCCGGCCACGCCTGGGTGATGGACGAGGCGATGCAAGAGCGCCTGCGTGTAGCCCCAGCCCGTGACGCGCTCGCGCTCGATCGTGGCGAGCACGCGCCCAGGATCGAAGCGGCCGCGCCACCACACCGACCGCACGCCGGCGCCGAGCAGCGCGATCGCGGCCGTGTGCAGGCCCGAGACGTGAAAGAGCGGGCTCGTGACGAGCGGGCACGGCGGCGGGGCGCCCGCCGCCGCCGGTGCGAGGCGCGCGGCGCGATGGGCCATGAAGCCCTGCAGGCCAAGCAGCGCGCTCACGTTCCTATGCGAGTGCACGGCGGCCTTGGGGCGGCCGGTGGTCCCGCTCGTGTAGAGCATCAGCGCGGGATCGTCCTCGGCGAGATCGACCCCTGGGAGCTCGGCATCGGGCAGGGCGGCGGTGTCCTCGTCGAGCACCAGGGTCGGCACGCCCGGCTCGCCCAGGCGCTCGAGGCGACGGCGGTCGCAGAGCAGAAGGCGCGGCTCCGCGTCGGAGAGCGCGAAGCGGAGCTCGGCCGCGGTCCACCAGGCGTTCAGGCCCACGGCGACGGCACCGGCGCTCACGATGGCAAAGCAGGCGATCACCCACTCGGGCGAGTTCGCGCCGAGGATGGCCACGCGATCGCCGGGGCGCAGGCCGAAGCGATCGCGGAGGTGGGCGGCGAGGGCCGCGGCGCGCCGCGCGTGCTCGGCGTAGGTGAGGACCGAAGTGTCGACGCCGTCGGTAAAGCAGAGGTAGGGCGTCTCGCCGAAGCCGCGCGAATGATCGAGCAGCGCGCCAAGCGAGGGCGCGCGGCGCCTGAGCTGGCGCACCGGCGAGCCGAGGACGTCGGCGACCTCGAGCTCGAACGGGCCGCCCGGCGCGAGGAGCTCCGCTTCGATCTCGGCCACGCGCGCGGGGACGCCGCGCGCCGCGGACCCGCCCGCGCCGCTTCCCTCACGCCCTGGGCGCACGCACGCGCTCGCGCAGGACGTGCCGCATGACCTTGCCGGTCGCGTTGGTGGGCAGCTCGCCGACCAGCTCGACGCGACGCGGGACCTTGTAGTTCGCCATGTGCTCGCGGCTCCACGCGACCAGGGCCTCGGGATCGAGGCTCGCGCCGGGGCGCGGGACCACGAACGCGACGCCGACCTCGCCGAGCCGCTCGTCGGGCGCGCCCACGACGGCCACCTGCGCGATGCCCTCGTGGCGCAGCAGCACGCCCTCGATCTCGGCCGGGTAGGCGTTGAAGCCGCCGACGATGAACATGTCCTTCTTGCGATCGGTGATGCGCAGGTAGCCGCGCGCATCGAGCACACCGATGTCGCCGGTGTGCAGGAAGCCGTCGGCGTCGATCACCGCGGCGGTCTCGTCGGGCTCTCCTTCGTAGCCCGCCATGACGCCGTAGCCACGCACGACCACCTCGCCAGGCTCACCGGGCAGAAGGGCGCGCCCGCCGTCGTCGACCACGCGCACCTCGACGCCGGGGATGGCGCGGCCGCTCGTCATGGCGATGGTCTCGGCGTCGTCGTCGCGCCGGCACATCGTGGAGACGCCCGTCGCCTCGGTGAGGCCATAGGCCGTGAGCACCGTGGCGAAGCCGAGCTCGCTGTGCATCCGGCGCACGAGCTCGACCGGGATGACCGCGGCCCCGGTCACGGCGAGGCGCAGCGTGGACAGATCGAAGGCGTCGAGGTCGGGCCGCGCCAGCAGCGACTGGTACAGCGTGGGGGGCCCCGGCAGGACGCTGATGCGCTCGGCGGCGATGCGCGAGAGCACCTCGCCGACGTCGAAGGTCGGCTGCGGGACCACGGTGGCGCCGGTCATCAGGCAAGCCAGCCAGCCGGCCTTGTAGCCGAAGCTGTGGAAGAACGGCGCGACCACGAGGTACCGATCGCCGGCGCCTAGGCCCGCGAGGTCGCTCCAGTCGAAGAACGCGCGTAACGTCTGGGCGTGGGTGCTCGGGACGGCCTTGGCACGACCCGTCGTGCCGCTCGTGAACATGAGATCGCAGGGGTCGGTGGGAAGGACCGCACGGGCGCGCGCGCGCGCCTCGTCCTCGGTCGCGTGCGCGGCGGCCGCGAGCAGATCGGGCAAGGTCATCGTGCCCGCGGGGGCCTCGCCGCGCAGGATCACGATGCGCTCGAGGTCGGGCAGGGCGGCGCTGCGCAGCATCCCGACGTAGTCGCTCCTCAGAAAGCCCGTCACGGTGAAGAGCAGCCGCGCGTGGCTCCTGGCCAGGACCTCGGCCGCCTCCTCGCCGCGAAAGCGCGTGTTGATCGGCACGAGCACACCGCCGACGGAGTGCACGCCGAGGGCGGCGACGATCCACTCCCACTGGTTCGGTGCCCAGAGCGCGACGCGCTCGCCGGGTTGCACGCCAAGGGCGATGAGGGCGCGGCCCAGGTGGCGCGCCCGTGCGGCGAGCTCGACAAAGCCGATCCGGCGATCGCCGTCGGCGATCGCCTCGGCGGCGCCGAAGCGATCGGCCGCGCGCTCGATCAGGCGAGGGATGGTACCGAGCTCGAGATCACCGCGCCGCCCGTCGTCCATGTCGTTCCTCCAGATGCGGGGCCGGATTTGCCCCTTGCAGGACGATAGTGAAACATGTTCTATCATCGAAGTGGAACACGTTCTAGTCCGTTCGACGGGGAACGTGCGCGCCCGGCGGCGCGGGAGCACGAGGTGGCCGACAAGCGCATGACCGAGGCGGACGTGGTCCGCGAGATCGCGGACGGCATGACCGTCGGCATCGGCGGCTGGGGCTCGCGGCGAAAGCCCATGTCGCTCGTGCGGGCGCTCCTGCGCTCGCCCGTCAAGGACCTCACGGTGGTGTCCTACGGCGGCCCCGACGTGGGCCTTTTGTGCGCGGCGGGCAAGGTGCGGCGCCTCGTCTACGGGTTCGTGTCGCTCGATTCGATCCCGCTCGAGCCGCACTTTCGGGCAGCGCGGCAGGCCGGCACGATCGAGGTGAGCGAGCTCGACGAGGGCATGGTGCAGCTCGGCCTGTATGCGGCGGCGCAGCGGCTGCCGTTTCTGCCGACGCGAGCGGGGCTCGGCTCCGACGTGCCGCGGCTGTGGCCGGCGCTGCGCACGGTGCGCTCGCCCTACGAAGACGGCGAGACGCTGCTCGCGATGCCGGCGCTGCCCCTCGACGTCGCGCTCGTGCACGCGCACCGCGCGGATGCGCGCGGGAATGCGGCGCTGCTCGGGCCGGATCCCTACTTCGACGACCTCTTCCTGCAGGCGGCGAAGCGGCGCTTCGTGTCCTGCGAGAAGGTGCTGCCGACGGCGGAGCTCGCGGGCCTCGGCCTGCCGGCGCTGCGGCTCTCCCGCCTGTGGGTGGACGGCGTGGTGGAGGCCCCGAAGGGCGCGCACTTCACGTCCTGCGAGCCGGACTACGGGCGCGACGAGGCTTTCCAGCGCGAATACGCGGACGCCGCCGCCGACCCGGAGAAGTGGCGCGCGTTTGCGGCCAAGTGGCTCGAGTGCGATGCGGCGGAGTACCGCCGCCTCCTGGAGGCGCGATGACCGTGGTGAACGAGGCGGCCGACTTCGCGCTCGACGAGCTGTGCGTGGTGGCCTGCGCCGAGGCGTTCCGCGGCGACGGCGAGATCCTGGCCTCGCCCATCGGGCTCATCCCCTCGCTCGGCGCGCGCCTGGCGCGCCTGACCTTCGCCCCGGAGCTGCTCATGACCGACGGCGTGGCGAGCCTGGTGCTCGACCAGCCGGACGGCTCGCGCGTGGTCGAGGGGTGGCTGCCCTACCGCGCGATCTTCGACCTGGTCGCGTCCGGGCGCCGCCACGTGATGATGGGCGCGAGCCAGATCGATCGCTTCGGCAACCAGAACATCGCGTGCATCGGCGACCCCAGACGCCCGAAGGCCCAGCTCCTCGGCATGCGCGGCGCGCCGGGCAACACCATCAACCACCCCACCAGCTACTGGATCCCGTCGCACTCGGCGCGCAGCTTCGTGGCGCAGGTCGATTGCGTCTCCGGTGTGGGCGGCAACCGCGCGGCCGCGCTCGGCGTGGCGGGGCGCTTTCACGCGCTGCGCCGCGTCGTCACGAACCTCGCGGTGCTCGACTTCGAGACCCCCGATCGGACGATGCGGGTGCGCTCGCTCCATCCCGGCGTGCGCGCCGAGGACGTGCAGGGACAGACCGGGTTTCCGCTCTCGATCGCGCCCGACGTGGCCACGACGCGCGCGCCGACGGCGGACGAGCTGGCGCTCCTTCGCGGGGTGCTCGATCCGTCGGGCCTGCGGAAAAAGGAGCTGCGGTGAGGGTGCCCGCGGCGCTGCAGACGCGCGTCTGCTCGCTCTTCGGGATCGACCTGCCGATCGTGCAGACCGGCATGGGCTGGGTCGCCGGTCCACGCCTCGTGACCGCGACCGCGCGCGCCGGCGGGCTCGGCGTGCTCGCGTCGGCAACCATGACGCTCGCGGAGCTCGAGGCCGCGATCGCCGAGGTCAAGGCGCGCACCGACCGTCCGTTCGGCGTGAACCTGCGCGGTGACGCGGCCGACGCGGAGGCGCGCGTGGCCCTGCTGGTGCGCGAGCGCATCAAGGTCGCGAGCTTCGCGGGGCCGCCGGCGCCCAAGATCCTCGAGGCGCTCAGGAGAGGCAGCGTCCTGTCGATGGTGACCGTCGGCGCGCGCCGGCACGCGGAGAAGATGGCGGCGCTCGGGGTGGATTGCCTGATCGCGCAGGGCGCGGAGGGCGGCGGGCACACGGGCCCGGTGCCGACGACGCTGCTCCTGCCGCAGGTGGTCGACGCCGTCAAGTGCCCCGTGCTCGGCGCGGGGGGCTTCTTCGACGGGCGGGGCCTGGTGGCGGCGCTGGCCTTCGGGGCCAGCGGCATCGCGATGGGCACGCGCTTTCTGCTGACCAAGGAGAGCACGGTGCCGGAGGCCATCAAGGCGCGCTACCTCGAGGCCACCGTGACGAGCACCCTCGTCACGAGCGCGATCGACGGCGCGCCGCAGCGGGTGATCCAGACCCCGCTCGTGGCACGGCTCGAGCGGCGCTCGCGCCTCGGCGCCTTGCTGGCGGGCCTGCGCCACGCGTGGACCTTCCGCGCCATGACCGGTACGTCGTTCTGGGCGCTGGTTCGCGAGGGGCTGGCCATGCGGCGCGCCCAGGGGCTCTCGCTCGGCACGATGGCGATGGCCGCGAGCGCGCCCATGCTGACCCGTGCGGCCCTGGTCGAGGGCCGCACCGACGCGGGGATCTTGCCGGCGGGCCAGAACGTCGGCGTCATCGACGAGCTCCCCACCGTGGCCGAGCTGATCGAGCGCATCGTCGCCGAGGCGGCCGAGACCCTTTCGCGCCTCCATCCCGACACGCATTCCATCAAGGAGCTGGCCTCGTGAGCACCCAAGCCGAGATGCCCGAAGAGGGCGAGCCGATCCTGTATGCGGAAGACGGACCGGTCGCGCTCGTCACGCTCAATCGCCCGCGCTATCGCAATGCCCAGAATGCGCGCCTCCTGCAAGCCCTCGACGCCGCATTGCGCCGCGCGGTGGCCAATGACGCGATCTCCGCGATCGTGCTCGGCGGGGCGGGGGACCATTTCTCGGCCGGGCACGACATCGGCACGCCGGGTCGCGACATCCACAAATCGTTTCCGCGCATCGCCACCACGTGGTGGGAGCACGAGGGGCGGGCCGGCGCCGAGGGCACGTTCGTGCGCGAGGACGAGCTGTACCTGGGGCTGTGCCGCCGCTGGCGCGCGTTGCCCAAGCCCACCATCGCCAAGGTGCAGGGCGCGTGCATCGCCGGGGGGCTCATGCTGGCGTGGGTGTGCGACCTCATCGTCGCCTCCGAGGACGCCTTCTTCGCCGATCCGGTGCTGCGCATGGGGATCCCGGGCGTCGAGTACTTCGCCCACCCGTTCATGATGCCGCCCCGCATCGCGCGCGAAATGCTGCTGCTCGGCGAGCGCATGCCGGCGCGTCGCGCGTACGAGGTCGGCATGGTGAACCGTGTCGTGCCACGCGCCGAGCTCGACGAGGCCACGCTCGCAATGGCGAGAAAGCTGGCGGAGATGCCCCGCTTCGGCCTGGCGCTCGCCAAGCGCGCCCTGAACCAGGCCGAGGACCGCATGGGTCTGCAGGACACCATCGAGGCCACCTACGGGCTGCACCACCTGGCGCACAGCCACAATGCATTGACGCAATCGGATTATCTGGCGGGCCAGGATCCGAAATCGATGGCGGCGTCGCTGAAGAAATGACAGTCCATATGGACCTCCGATATTCGGCGGAGCACGAGGCTTTCCGGCGCGAGGTGCGCGACTGGCTGGCGGCGCACGTGCCGCGCCCGGCCCTGCCGTCGGGCGACACCGCCGAGGGCTTCGCGCGGTGCAAGGTGTGGGAGCGGCAGCTGTTCGACGCCGGCTACGCGGTGGTCTCGTGGCCGCGCGAGTACGGTGGCCGGGGCGCCTCGCTCTGGGAGTGGCTGATCTTCGAGGAGGAGTACTACCGGGCCGGCGCGCCGCCGCACGTGGCGCAAAATGGCATCTTCCTGCTCGCGCCGACGCTGTTCGAGTTCGGCACCGAGGACCAGAAGACGCGCATCTTGAAGCGCATGGCGGCGGCCGAGGAGGTGTGGGCGCAGGGCTGGTCGGAGCCCAATGCGGGCAGCGATCTCGCCGGCATCCAGAGCCGCGCCGAGCGCACCGAGGGCGGCTTTCGCCTTTACGGCCAGAAGACGTGGTGCACGCGCGGGGCCTTCTGCGATTTCCTCTTTGGCCTGTTTCGCACGGATCCCGCGGCGCCCCGGCACAAGGGATTGACGTATTTCCTGGTTCCATTGCGAGCGGAGGGGGTGACGGTGCGGCCGGTCGGGCGGCTCGACGGCGATGACGGCTTTGCCGAGGTGTTCTGCGACGGTGTCTTCGTGCCCGATCGCGACGTGCTCGGCGGCGTGCACGAGGGCTGGCGGGTCGCGATGGCGACCGCGAGCTCCGAGCGAGGGCTGTCGCTGCGCAGCCCGGGGCGTTTTTTGGCCACGGCGGCCAGGCTCTGCGAGCTCTACCGGCGCCACCGCGGGGCTGCCGATGCTGCGGATCCGGGCCTGCGCGACCGCGTCGTCCAGGCGTGGATGGACGCGGAGGCGTACCAGCTCTACACCCTGCGCACCGTGACGCGCCTGGCTGAAGGCGAAAAGCTCGGCGCCGAGGCGAGCCTCAACAAGATCTTCTGGTCGGAGATGGACGTGCGCATGCACGAGACGGCGCTCGCGTTGCTCGGCGAGCGCGCCGAGCTCTGCGGGGGCGCGCCGGGCGCGGTCGAGGCGGGCGCGTGGATGAAGGGCTACCAGTTCGCGCTGGCGGGGCCGATCTACGCGGGCACCAACGAGATCCAGAAGAACGTGGTCGCCGAGCGCGTGCTCGGCCTGCCAAAGGCGAAGTGATGAATTTCTCCTTTTCCGAAGAGCAGCGCGCGTTCCAGCTGGCCTTCCGCGAGCTCCTGCGGCGCGAGTGTCCGCCGGCGGTGGTGCGCGCGGCCTGGGGCGAGGGCGACGGGCGATCGCCGGCTCTTTGGAAGAAGCTCGCCGAGCAGGGCATCCCGGCGGTGCTCGCGCCCGAGACGCAGGGAGGCCTCGGCGGCGACGAGCTCGACCTCGTGCTGCTGTTCGAGGAGGCGGGCCGCGCGGCGTTGCCCGAGCCGCTGCTTGCGACCTGTGTCGGCGTGGGCCTGCTGCACGACGCGGCGCCAGCTCTGGCGGCGCACTGGCTGCCGCGCGTGGCCGCCGGACAGGCGCGCCTCGCGATCCAGCTCGGCCACCAGGTCCACGTGGCCGACGCGCACGTGGCGGACCTGCTGCTGGTCGAGCACGCGGGCGCGTTGTTCGCGCTGCGCCGGGAGGCGATCGAGCTTTTCGCCGAGCGCTCGGTGGACGGGGCAAGGCGCCTGTTCCGCGTGACCGGGCAGCCCGGCCCGGCGAGCTGCGTCGCCACCGGGGAGGTCGCCAGGGAGGCGCTCTGTGCCGCGGCGGATCGCGCGGCCCTGCTCTGTGCCGCGGAGCTGGTCGGCCTCGGCGCGCAGATGATCGAGATGACCGCGGCCTACGCCAAGGTGCGCGAGCAGTTCGGCCGGCCGATCGGCTCCTTCCAGGCCGTCGGCCATCACCTGGCCGAGGCGCTCCTCGCGGTCGAGCTCGCGCGCCCGGTCGTGCACGCGGCCGCCTACGCGATGGCGCGGCGCGAGCCCGATCGTGCGATCGCCGTCTCGATGGCCAAGGCACGCGCCTCCGACGCGGCGACGCTTTCGGCGCGCATGGCGCTCCAGTGCCACGGCGCGATCGGCTACTCGTTCGAGCACGACCTCCACCTGTGGATGAAGCGCGCGTGGGCGCTCGCCGCCTCGTTCGGCGACGCGGCCTGTCACCGCGCGCGCATCGGCCGCCACCTCTTCGACTGAAGCACAAGGATGACGAGCATGCCCGACGCTTTCCTCATCGACGCCGTCCGCACGCCGGTCGGCAAGAAGAACGGGGGCCTCGCCAAGGTCCACCCGGCCGACCTCGGCGCCCACGTGCTCGAGGCGCTGGTCCGCCGCACGCGCATCGACCCGAGCGCGGTCGAGGACGTCATCTTCGGCTGCGTCGATACGCTCGGCCCGCAGGCGGGGGACATCGCGCGCACCTGCTGGCTCTCGGCGGGGCTGCCCGATCACGTGCCCGGCGTGACCATCGATCGCCAGTGCGGCTCGTCGCAGCAGGCGCTGCACTTCGCGGCGCAGGCCGTCCTGAGCGGTACCGCCGACCTCGTGGTCGCGGGCGGCGTGCAGAACATGAGCGCGATCCCGATCAGCGCGGCGATGTTGGCCGGGCAGGCCTACGGCCATCCGCACCCGTTCGCGGGCGCGCGCGGCTGGGAGGCGCGCTACGGCGCCGAGCCGCTGTCGCAGTTCCGCTCGGCCGACCGCATCGCGGCGCGCTGGGAGCTCTCGCGCGAGCGCCTCGAGGAATTCGCGCTCGAGAGCCACCGCCGCGCGGCCGCCGCGCAGGACGCGGGGGCGTTCGAGCGCGAGATCGCGCCCCTTGGCGAGCTCGCCCGCGACGAGGGCCCGCGGCGCGACACCTCGCGCGAGAAGCTGGCGTCCCTGCGGACGATCGAGGAGGGCGGATGCACCACCGCGGGCACTTCCAGCCAGATCTCGGATGGCGCCGCGGCCATGCTGGTCGCCTCCGAGCGCGCCGTGCGAGCGCACGGGCTAAAGCCGCGCGCGCGGGTGCACTACCTCGGCGTGCTCGGCGATGATCCGGTGTGGATGCTGACGGCGCCCATCGCCGCCACCCGGCGCGCCTTGCAGAAGACCGGGCTTCGGATACAAGACATGGACGTGATCGAGATCAACGAAGCCTTCGCGTCCGTGGTCCTGGCGTGGCAGCGCGAGATCGGCGCCGACCTCGCTCGCACAAATCCCTGCGGCGGTGCGATCGCGCTCGGGCATCCCCTCGGCGCCTCCGGCGCGCGCCTCGTGACCACGCTGCTCGGCCAGCTCGAGCGCACGGGTGGCCGTTATGGCCTGGTCACCATGTGCGAGGGCGGCGGGCAGGCCAACGTCACCATCCTGGAGCGCGTGTGATCGCGGGCCTTGCGCTCGCGGGCCTGGGCGCCGTGAGCCTGCTCCTGTCGCTCAACGTCTGGCGGCCGCTGCGCGCCCCCGCGACGGTGGCCACCTTCTCGTTCTTCGCGGGCTGGCTGGTCGGCGAGCTCGCGATCCACCACGTGCTCGCGCAGCTCGCGGGTGCGCTCGCGCTCGTGGTCCTCGGCGGCGCCACCGGCGTCCCCGCGGCCGTCGGCGGCGCGCTCCTCGGTGTGTCCTGGCTGCTGCTCATCGCGTTCTACGCCCACGGGCACCTCCAGCGCACGCGCATCCGAGCGGCTCTCGACGCGGCCGGCGCGCCCGAAGATCCGGCGCACGCGCGCGGCGCGCTCGAGACGCTGCGCAAGCTCGTCGTGCCCATCCCCGTCTTCGACCTCGGCGTCCGGTGCACGGGCCACGTGCCCTTCGCGCGCATCGACGGCGTGACCTTGAAGCTCGACGTCCACCAGCCACGCGCCGGCGGCACGGGGCTGCCGGTCCTGGTCTACGTGCACGGCGGCGGCTGGGTGATCGGCCATCGCGAGCACCAGGGGCTGCCGCTCTTGCAGCACTTCGCGGCGCGCGGCTGGGTCTGCTTCTCGGTCGATCACCGGCGCAGCCCGCGCGCGACGTTCCCCGAGCACCTGTGCGACGTCAAGAGCGCGCTCGCGTGGGTGCGCGAGCACGCCCACGAGTACGGCGGCGATCCGAGCTTCCTGGTCCTCGCGGGCAACTCGTCGGGGGCGCACCTGGCGGCGCTCGCGGCGCTGACCGGCAACGACCCCGTGTATCAGCCGGGCTTCGAGCACGCCGACACGAGCGTCCAGGCGTGTCTCGGCTTCTACGGCGTCTACGACCTTTTCGACCGGCACGGCCACCACAAGAACGACGGGCTGCGCACGTTGCTCGAGCGCTGGGTGCTAAAGTGCTCACCCGCCGACGCGCCCGAGCGCTACCGCGAGCACTCGCCGATCGATCGCGTGCACGCCGGGCGCCCGCCGTTCCTGCTCGTCCACGGCACGCGCGACACGCTGTCCCCGGTCGGCGAGGCGCGGCGCTTCGCCGAAGCCCTGCGCGCCGTCCCCGGGGCGACCACCTGCTACCTCGAGGTTCCCTACGCGCAGCACGCCTTCGAGGTCTTCCCCTCGCCGCGCGCCCTCCACGTCCTCGACGGCGCCTTCCGCTTCGCGTCTGCCGTGCGAGCGCGGCATGCCGTGCCGGCGGGCTTCGGGCGCGAGCCGCCGAGACCGCAGCCGTCGCCTTCCGCGAGCGAGATGTAGCTCCAATGGGCGGACGCGGTGACCACCGCGGACCGTCAGCGTCAGCGTCCCCGTTAGAGGTACGCTGGGCCCGGAGGTGGGCATGTCGTCGTCGTTACGGGCGGACCTCTTGGCGCTTCTGTTCGTCGTCGTGTATGCGCTGGTCCTGTTCGGCGCGTCGCGCTGGGCGCGCTGGCGGCTGCTCAAGCGCGCGCGCCTGGCCGCCGGCACCCTGGCGGCCGCAGGGGCTCGCGTCGGCGCGGTGCGACCCTCGCCGGGCCTGTGGAAACCCGCCGAGGTCGACTTCGAGCTCGACGGCAAGCCGGCGAGCCTCCACATCCGGCACTGGGGGCGTGATTACCTGCTCATTTCGGTGCACATCGACTCGCCGCCGCTGCCCGCGATCCTGATCCGCAGTGAGCGGACGGTCGACCGGATCGGCAAGTCGCTGGGCCTGTCGCGCGAGGTCCAGCTCGGGGACGCCGCCTTCGATGCCGCGGCGTACCTCGTGACCGGCGCCTCCGAGGAGCTCGTCCGACGAACCCTGGCCGCGGCCGAGGCGCGCACCCTCGTGGTGACCCTCCTGCAGCACGGATATCGCGTCGAGCTGTCGCGCGAGGGCTTGCGCGGCTCGCGCCTGCAATCGGTCTTCAGCGCGTTCGACCCCACGCCGGTCCCCGCGGTCATGCGCACGCTCGAGAGCCTCCTTGCGGCCTTGCCCAGGCTCGATCCGGCCACGCTGGTCGATCCGCCGGTCCGGCAGGCTTACGTGCCCGCGCTCGCCTGCGCGGCCGTGGCGGTGGTCGGCTTCGCCGCGCTCCGCATCTTCGCGGGGGAAGTGCACGCGCCGCTCGACGATCGGAGCTCGCTCGGGGCGCTCGGCCTGGGCCTTTGCGGCTGGGTGCTCGCGGTGGCCGGGCTCTGGTTCGCCCTGCGCGGGCGCGCCCAGGCGCACTTCGAGCTGGTCGCGTGCGCCTTCGCGCTCCTCATCGGCGTCCCCGCCCTCACCGCGCTCGGCTTGTTCGCGGCCAATTCCTCGCTCGACCGGGCGCCGATGGTCCCGAGGCGCGCACAGATCGTCCGCCTCGCGCGTCATGACCACGAGGTCTACGTGACGCCCTGGCCGGGCCGCGTCCAGCAGAAGGTGGGCGTCCGCTGGGCCACCTTCAAGCGCCTGCATGAAGGCGACACGATCGAGGTGGACACGCACCCAGGGGCGCTGGGCTGGCCCTGGGTCTCCGACGTCCGGCCGGCGACGGCGCCGTAGCGACTCTACCGCCCAGCCCGCTGCTGATCGTGCAGGCGCAGCGTGTTTCTGAGTGCCATCGTCACGGTCATGGGGCCGACGCGCGGCACCAGCACGCTCGCGCGCTCGACCACGTCGTCGGCGAAGTTGCGCAGCGTCGAGAAGCTCAGACAGATTGCGCCCTCCTTGATCTCGCTGCCCTGCACCAGCGGAAAGTCGCGGCTCGGCACGCCGGTGACGACGACGTCCGCGCGCGCGAGCGCCTCGGCGCGCGAGACCCCCACGGGGTGCGATCGGTGCCCGTCCTCGTCGGGCTCGAACAGGCGCTCTCCGTCGAGGTCGAAGGAGACCACCTCGGCGCCGTCGTTCGCGAGCATCGCCGCCAGCGGCAGGCCCACGATCTCGCTCCGGTTGAAGACGCACGCCTTCACGCCTTGCAGTGGCCTCGGCGAGCGGGCCCCGCCGGCGCCGGCGGCCTCGAGCAGCTTGACGATCGCGAGCGGCGTGCACGGCAGGATGGCTTTCTTGCGGTGCCCGTCGTCGAGGAAGCGGCGGTTCTCGTACAGGCAGCGCGCCCAGAACGAGTGCAGGCCCTCCACGTCCTTGCGCGGATCGACGAGCTCGCGTAGCCAGCGATCGGCGTCGCGCGCGCCCACCGGGTAGTAGACCAGGATGCCGTGCACGCCCCGGTCCTCACCGGCCCGTCGCACCACGTTCTCGGCGTCGTCCGGTGTCACCGTGCGTAGCTCGAAGCGGATGCCGACGTCCTCACAGCCGGTGCGGGTGTAGGCGGCGTAGGTTTCCGACGGTGGGTGCCCTGCGGGCAAGAGGCCGAGCAGCGTGACGGGCTCGGGGCGCGCGCTGACCTCCGCGCGTAGCTCGGCGCGGAAGGACGCCGCCACGGCGGCGGGATCGAGGAGGCGTGCTGACATCGCCACGCGTATACCCCGACTCGGCCCCGCGAGGGTGTCACACCAGGGTGATATCAGTCGATCGAGGAGGTCGGATTGAAGACCAAGAAGCGCGGCGAGCTCACCCTACACGATCGGCTGTCCCACCTGACGTACACGGCTGCGTGCAAGCTGCTAGGCCCCAAGGGGTTGTCGCTCTTGCACGCGGGCGGCAAGGTCGAGATCGACCCGGCCACGCAGGTGCGGGTGTCCGAGCACTGCTTCGAGCTCCGGCTGCCCGACGCGGTCGTGGAGATCTCGCTGGGCGAGGATCGGCCGCGGCTGCTGCGCGCCCGATGCAGCGCCTGCTCGACCGTATGCGCGCATGTCGGGGCGGCGGTGTCGTTCGTGCTCGAGGAGAAACTCTTGCTCGGGCTCGCGGCCGCGCCGCGGGAGCGCGTGCCCATCGAGAGCCTCGATGAGCAATCGCTCGTCGAGCGCGCGCTCGAGGAGCGCGCGGAGCGGGCGCGCACGGAGCGCATGACGGTGCGGCCGGCGCGGCCGGAGGCGCCGTACGGGGACTACCAGGTGACGAGCACCGTCTCGGGCAAGTCCTACAAGGTGGCGCTGCGCGGCACGGAGCGTGGCGACTCGTTCTGCTCGTGCCCGGACTTTCGCAAGAACACCCTCGGTACCTGCAAGCACATCGTGCACCTGCTCGGAAAGCTCGAGCGGCGCTTCTCGCGGGCGGTGATGGCGCGGCCGTACCGGCGCACCGAGCCGGCGCTGCACCTGCGCTACGGCCGTGAGGTCGAATTGCGGCTCGCGCTGCCGGCGCGGCCGAGCCCGGCGCTGACCTCGATCGCGAAGCCGCTCGCGGACAAGGCGATCACGGATCTGCCCGATCTGCTGCGCCGCCTGCGCAGGCTCCAGGCGGCGGGACAGGACGTCAAGGTCTACCCGGACGCCGAGGCGCACGTCGAGCGTTGCCTGCGCGCCGAGCGTCTGCGCGCCCTCTCGACCGAGATTCGCCGCGACCCGGCGGGCCATGCCTTGAGAAATGGGCTGCTCTCGACCGAGCTCCTGCCCTACCAGCTCGACGGCATCGCGTTCGCGGTGGGCGCGGGGCGCGCCATCCTGGCCGACGACATGGGGCTCGGCAAGACCATCCAGGGCATCGGCGTGGCGGAGCTGCTCGCGCGAGAGGTGGGCATCAAGCGGGTCCTCATCGTCTGTCCGACCTCGCTCAAGTCGCAATGGCGGAACGAGATCACACGCTTTTCGCGCCGCGATTGCCGGCTCGTGCTGGGCGGCGCGGCCGAGCGGGCCACGCAATACGCCGATGATTGCTTCTTCACGATCTGCAACTACGAGCAGGTGCTCCGCGACCTCTTGGCCATCGAGCGTGCCCCCTGGGACCTCGTGATCCTCGACGAGGGGCAACGCATCAAGAACTGGGAGACCGAGACGAGCCGCGTCATCAAGGGCCTCACGTCGCCGTTCGCCCTGGTGCTGTCGGGGACGCCGCTCGAGAACCGGCTCGACGAGCTCTACTCCGTCGTTGAGTTCGTGGACGAGCGGCGCCTCGGGCCTGCCTACCGGTTCCTGAACCGTCACCGCGTGACGGACGAGCGGGGCAAGGTGCTCGGCTACAGGAACCTCGACGAGCTGCGGCGAGCCCTGGCGCCGATCCTCCTGCGCCGCACCCGCGCCGAGGTGCTCGGCGAGCTGCCCGAGCGGACGACCGAGGTCCTGCGCATCGCGCCTACGGACGAGCAGCGAGAGCTTCACGGCGCCCACAAGCGGGTGGTCGCGTCGATCGTGACCAAGGCCTACATCAGCGAGATGGATCTGTTACGCCTCCGCACCGCGCTGCTCATGTGCCGCCTCGCGGCCAATACCACGCGCCTCGTGGACAAGCAGGCGCCGGGGTACTCGAGCAAGCTCGAGCGCCTCGACGAGCTGCTCGGCCGGCTCGCCACCGAGCCGGATCGCAAGACGATCCTCTTTTCCGAGTGGACGGGGATGCTCGACCTCGTCGAGCCGCTGCTCGGCAAGCACGGCCTCGCCTTTGTGCGTCTCGACGGCTCCGTGCCGCAGAAGAAGCGGCAGGCGCTCGTCCACGAGTTCCAGCACGCCCCCGAGTGCCGCGTGTTCCTGGCGACCAATGCCGGGTCCACGGGCCTGAACCTCCAGGCGGCCAACACCGTCATCAACGTGGATCTGCCGTGGAACCCGGCCGTGCTCGAGCAGCGCATCGGGCGCGCCCACCGCATGGGGCAAAAGCGGCCGGTCCAGGTCTTCCTGCTCGTGACCGAGGACACGATCGAGGAGGAGCTGCTGAAGTCGCTCGCGGCCAAGCGGGACCTCGCGCTGGCGGCGCTCGATCCGGAGTCGGAGGTCAGCGAGGTGGACCTCGTGAGCGGTGTCGACGAGCTCAAGCGCCGCCTCGAGGTGCTGCTCGGGGCGCGGCCCGACGCGCCGGTCGACGAAAGCGAGCGCACCCGCGTGGCGGCCGAGGCCGCGCAGCTCGAGCGGCGCGAGCGGATGGCGGCCGCGGCCGGCCAGATGCTCACGGCGGCGCTGGCGTTCCTCGGCGAGCTCGCGCCCGTGGAGGCGGAGCCGGCACCTGCCCTCGTCGGCGCGCTGGCGTCCAGCCTGCGCGAGTGCGTGGAGAGCGATGCACAGGGGAGGCTGCGCCTGACCGTCACCTTGCCGTCACCAGGCGAGGGTGTGGCCGACGCGAGCGCGACCCTGCAAGCGCTCGCGCGATCCCTCGCGCAGCTCACCAGCGCGCGACCCACCGCGCAGGCCTGATCGCCCGCCGCAGCGAGCAGCCCTCCTGGTCCGACTCTTGCTTGGTGACGGCACCTCGCCAGCCCGCAACTTTTCGCTGGCGCTGCCGACAACCTGCGAGAGGAGGAACGATGCGCGAGAGGACAGGACATTCCGGCCCAGGAGGCTGTGCGCCGGCCGTGACCGCAACCCAGAGCACTGTGCCATGGCACAGCGCGCGTTCGACCAGCCGGGGCGGTGGCGCGCGGTGGCTCGGCGTCGTGCTCCTGGCGCTCGGATGCGGGAGCGATCCCACGGGCACCGCCGACGGGGCGCGCGCCCCGGGCCGTCGAGACGCCGCCGCCACGACGGTGGAGGATGCGTCGCTCGACCCGGAGCGCGCCGAGGCGGGGACGAGGAGCGACGCGGCGACCCGGAGCGACGCGTCCCGGCCTTCCGACGCCCGCCGCGAGGATGCCGCGCGGGGCGACGCCAGGGTTTCCGATGGGCCGCGATCCGATGCGGGTGCCCGTCCGGACGCCCGCCGTCCGGACGCGTCTCGTCCGCCCGATGGCGCGCGGTCCTGTCCGGCGAGCCTCGCGGACTGCGACGGCGTCGCGGGTTGCGAGACCGACATCCTGACGGACGAATTCAACTGTGGCGCGTGCGGGAGCTACTGCCAGGGCCTTTGCATCCAGGGACGCTGCGAGTGTGCTCTGGACCAGATGCAGTGCGGCGGACGGTGCGTGAGCACGAGCTACGACACGGCGAATTGCGGTGCGTGTGGCAATGCCTGCCCGAGGAGCGTCGCCAATGGGTCACCCGAGTGTCGCACGGGCCAGTGCGTCGCCTATTGCTTCAGCCATTACGGCAATTGCGATGGAGCGCTCGCCAATGGATGCGAGACCGACCTGCGCTCGAACGATGGCCATTGCGGCCAGTGCGGCGACGCCTGTGCGGCCGGCGCGACCTGCCAGGGCGGGATGTGTATCCCACGCCCGCGCCCCACGGTCGTCACGCTCACGCAGGGCAGCCCGGTCGACGTGGTCGTGGACGCCACCAGCGTCTACTGGGCCACGAGGGCGGGTGACCTCTATGCCATGCCGCTGCAGGGCGGCCAGCCGCGCGTCCTCGCGAACGGGTTTGCCAAGCGGCTGGCGGTGGACAGCACGAGCCTCTACTGGATCGAGGGGCCGGACCCGAGCAGCTTCGGCGGGCAGAACGGGGCCATCAACAAGCTGCCGATCGCGGGCGGCTCCGTGACCCTGCTCGCCAGCACCCCCGCGCCCGTCGCGATCGCCCTCGACCCGAGCGCCGTGTACTGGACCAACGCCGGTGGCGTGGTCCGGGTCGGGCTCGACGGAGGTGCCCAGACCGTGGTCGCGGGAGTGGCGGACGCGGGCGCCCTGGCCCTCGACGCGACCTTCGTCTACTTCGTGGGCGGCCGGGGCCAGAACGTGCTCAAGGTGCCCAAGGCGGGCGGCCTGCCGAGCACGCTCAGCTCGGGAGCGTCGGTGAGCGACCTCGCGGTCGATGCGAGCAACGTCTATCTCGGAGGCTTTTCCGGCATCACGGTGCTCGCACTCGCCGGTGGCCCGCCGCGCTCCCTGCAGCTCCGCGACGTGACCCAGCTCGTCTCCGACGGGACCTTCCTCTATGCGATGACCACGGACTCCTTCGATGCCCTGAGCCTGCAGCGGATCCCCATCACCGGCGGCACGGGGACGACCCTGGCGGCCTTCGACTACGCTGGCGGCGTGGCGGACCGCATGGCCCTCGGCGCCAGGGACGTCTTCGTGGCGGACTACCAGGGCTACGCCATCGTGCGCACGATGCGCTGACCGCGCCCGCGTGCCGGTGTTACCCTCGGTGACAGGGAGCGCCGATGCGAGTGCAGGCGGGCACGCTGATGATCGCCACGGGGGTCGTGCACAATGCGTTCGGCCTCCTGCTCGGCCTGGGCGTGCTCCCCGCGCCCGATGGCCTCCGCCGCAACCTGGTCGCGGCGATGTATCGCGAGGGGCTCGTCGGCACGGCCGAGGTCGATCCCCTGCGGATGACCTTCTTCTGGTTCGAGCTCTTCGGGGCGCTCTGCTTGCTCCTCGGCTCGCTGATGTGCTCCGTCGAAGCGCGCGGCCAGGCCTTGCCCGCTCGCCTCGGCTGGCAGCTGCTCGCGCTCACGCTCGCGGGTCTGCTGTTCGTCCCGGCCTCGGGCCTGTGGCTCCTTCTGCCGCAGGCGGCGTTGATCCTCCTGCGGGCGCGCCGCGCGTGTCAGCGCCCCGGCTCGGCGGCGTCGTAGACCTCGCGCACGTCGAGGCTCGCGTCGATCGCCGACAGCCGTGCGATCTCGCCGTCGCGCGCCGTCGCGCACAGCCACGATCCGTCGTCCCCGCGGGACCACACCTCGATGCAGCGTTCGCGGTGCGACACGATCACGTAGGCGCGCAGCGTGGGCAGACGCTTGTAATGCTCGAACTTGTCACCCCGGTCGTATTCCTCGGTGCTGCGGCTCAGGACCTCGACGATGAGCGTGGGGTTCGTGACGGCCTGCGAATCGTCGGGGTCGAGCTCCCTCGGGCCGCAGACGACCGTCACGTCCGGGTAGGTCGCGAGGCCGGTGGCTCGCACCCGGACGCGCAGATCGGCGTCCAGCGCACGGCAAGGGCCCGTGCGGAGCTGCGGAAAGAGGAGCCCGATGACGGTGGCTGCCAGGGCGGCGTGCTCGGGCGTGCCGCCGGCCATCGCGTAGATCTGGCCGTCCAGGTACTCGTGCTTGACGTTGCTCGAGCGCTCGAGCGCCAGGTACTCGGCCCACGTGTGGTGGATGCGATGGGCAGGCGCGCTCACTATCCAGACGATAGCACGCACCTGTCGGTACGGTTCCCCGGGGCCACCGCGTCTTCATGCCAGGTCCTGCATCAGTCCGCCGCAAGGACGATCTCGAGCGCGCGCTCGCTGCCGTCGCGATCGACGACCAGGCGCACGGTGGAGCCCGCGGGCCGCTCGAGCAGCAGGCCGTAGGCAGCGTTGGAGTCGAGGCGCGCGATGCGACGGCCGTCGATGGCGACCACGATGTCGCCGACCACGAGGCCACCGCGCGCCGCCGGCCCGCCGGCCTCCACCTCGCTCGCGCGCAGCCCCGGCGAGCCGCCGAACAGGGCGCCGATGCGCGCGCGCGGACCCCCGGGGCGCACGAGCAAGAGGATCTCCGCGTCCGCGTGGCCGCCCGGCG
>JAHFDS010000060.1:5256-27456 GCA_023248855.1 Myxococcales bacterium | reverse complement strand
CATCCGGCCGCGTCGGAGCGGGGTCTTCCGGCGGTGCGGGCGCTCCGGGCGGCAGCGGCGGAAGCCCCGTGGCGCCCGGCTTCGTCTGAGCACCGGTCGACCGCCCGGACACGATCGAGGTCGGCGTGCGCAACCTGTGTCCTTTCTCGCTCTACGTCCACGCGGCCGGCTCGAGCGGCGTCCTCGCGCCGGACGGCGCCCAGCTCGCGACGGGACAGGTGCGCTGGTACGACGCGCCCCGCGAATGGTCGGCGGCGCGCGTGACCGCATTCCTCGACGCGGCGCGCACGCAGGAAATCGACAAGGTCGAGGTCACGATCGGAAACGGTGTCATCAACTACAACGTCACCTACGTCGACTGGGTGGGCCTGCCGATGAAGATGGAGTCGACCGGCTCCGGCAGCGACTGTCGCCCGGTCAGCTGCGACGTCCCGGTGAGCCAGCTGCTCACGGGCTGCCCGGATGGTCTGCAAGACGGGCGCCGGTGCATCTCGGCCCGCACGCACTGCCTCGACCCGCGGCACGCAGCCGAGCCGTACTGCCACAAGCTCGACGACGAGGTGCAGCGCTGCGCCCGGGACAAGCCCGGCTGCGCGGGCGCGGCCGGCGCGACCACGGCGGAGGCGTACGCGTGCTCGGGCTTCTTCGGCGGCAGTCCCAAGTGGTGCGCGGCGCTCAACCGCGGCATGCTCGACGCGCCCGACGATCCAGACAAGTCGCACTACTACCAGCGCGAGCCTCATGACACCTACGCCCGCTGGGTGCACCAGCGCTGCCCAGGCGTCTACGCGTTCGCCTACGACGACTACCCCTCGAACGCCGAGGAGAGCGGCTTTCACGCCTGCCAGGGCGGCCGCGAGCTCCGCATCACCTTCTGTCCCGCCGGCTAAACAGCGCCCCTGGAGGCCGTGGGCGTCTCCGACTTGCGAGCGGCCATCCAGGTGCCCGCTCGTGTATCTTCCCGCCCCATGAGCAAGGTTGCCGCCGGCAAGGTCATCTCGATCCATTACACATTGCGCGACGATGACGGCGACGTCATCGACCGCTCGGGGCACGAGCCCCTCGACTACCTGCACGGCGCCGGCAACATCGTGGACGGCCTCGAGCGCGCCCTCGACGGCAAGGCGGTGGGCGAGGCGGTGAAGGTCTCGGTCGCGCCCGAGGACGGCTACGGCGAGCGCGACGATGCGGCGGTGAAGATCGTCCCGCGCAGCGCCTTCCCCGCCGAGATAGAGCTCGAGGAGGGCATGGAGCTCGGCATGGAAGACGGCGACGGCAACGCCATGCCCATCTGGGTCACCGAGATCGCGGGCGACCAGGTCACGATCGACCTCAATCATCCGCTCGCCGGCGCGACGCTGCACTTCGAGGTCCAGATCGCCGGCCTGCGCGAGGCCACCGCCGAGGAGGTCGAGCACGGCCATCCGCACGGACCGCACGGCCACGATCACTGACCGAAGCTCCCGGCCAAGCACGGTGACGATGGCGTCAAGCCGGAGTATCCTGCGCGCCTTCAACCAGGGGGTTTGCGATGAAGAAGTCGATTCTCGTTTGCTTCGGGATGGCGTTTCTGGCGAGCGGCGTCGCGCGCGCCGACGAGGGCAAGGCGAAAGCGGCCAAGCAGCCCGATCAGGCCGCAATGATGGAGAAATGGAAGCAGTACATGACGCCCGGCGAACCTCACAAGCAGATGGCCAAGGCGGTCGGCAAGTGGAATTCGGTCGCGAAGATGTGGATGCAGGGACCGGGCGGCCCGCCGATGGAGTCGAAGGGCACGGCGGAGCTCTCGCTCCTGCTCGGCGGCCGCTTCCTGCGCCGGGAAGTCACGAGCACGATGATGGGGATGCCGTTCCAAGGCATCGGCATCGACGGCTACGACAACTTCACCAAGCAGTACCACTCCTACTGGATCGACAGCATGGGCACCACGTCGATGAACATGAAGGGCACCAGCACCGACGGCGGCAAGACCGTGACCTACACGGGCTCGATGGACGAGCCGATGACCGGCGAGCGCAACAAGCACGTCAAAGCTGTGGTGCACCACATCGACGACAACAAGACCGTCTTCGAGATGTACGACAGCGCCGGGGGCAAGGAGTGGAAGGCGTTCGAGGTGACCTACACGCGGGCGAAGTAGGGTCTTCTCCCCACGTGCTGCCGCCACGGCCGCGCGAAAGGGCCGTTCGGCGGGCCCGTGGGGTCACTGACGGCGCCGGACGGGTAGGCGTCGAGCCAGTCCCAGGTCCATTCGGAAACATTCCCCAGCATGTCGACGGGATGCGATGCAGACATTCGATGTGATGATCGTGGGTGGCGGACCGGCGGGCAGCACGGCGGCGCGTCGACTGGTCGCCTCGGGCTTGCGCGTGGCCGTCCTCGATCGGGCGGAGTTTCCCCGCGTGAAGCTGTGCGCGGGATGGCTCAGTGAGCCGGTGTGGGACGCGCTCGAGCTCCTGCCCTCGTCGTATCCGGGGGGGCTCTGGACCTGGGACCGCTGTCACGTCCACTACCGGGGCCGCTCGACCGCGGTGGAGACGCGCGGCTATTTCATCCGGCGCTACGAGCTCGACGACTTCCTGCTCCGTCGCAGCGGCGCCGAGATGGTCCGCCAGGCGGTCACGGCGATCCGCCGCGACGGTGACGACTGGGTGGTCGATGAGCGCCATCGCGCGCGCTACCTGGTCGGCGCCGGCGGCACCCACTGCCCCGTCGCGCGCCTGCTCGCGCCCACGCGCACCGAGCGACCGGTCGGCGTGCAGGAGATCGAATACCAGGCCGATGCCGGCGCGGTGGCCACGCATCGGCTCGGTCGCGATGGGGAGCCAGAGCTCCTGCTCCACGACGACCTCGGCGGCTACGCGTGGAACGTGCCCAAGACCGGCTGGCTCAATGTCGGCTGCGGCACGATGGACGCGCGACAGGTGCGGAAGGCCTGGGCGCGCGCCTGCGATCATTTCGAGGCTCACCTGCCCCCCGACGCCTCCTGCCGCCTCGCCGAGGCCAAGGGGCACTCCTACTACCTGTTCGATCCCGCGCACCTCGGCGGGTGCGAAAAGGACGGAGCCCTCCTGGTCGGCGACGCGCTCGGGCTGGCGCAGCCTTTCACCGCCGAGGGCATCCTGCCGGCCGTGCTCTCCGGACGGCTCGCGGCCGACGCGATCCTCGCGGGCGATCCGGCGAGCTACCGGGGCAGGCTCGCGCGTGACCCCGTGCTCTCGGACTACGACCTCTATTATCGACTGCGAATGGCGGGCAGCCGGCTCAAGGATCGCGCGAGCGGACGGGTGCGACGCTCGCCGATCCAGGCGCCGGCGTTTTTCACCACCATGCTCGGCACCGCGGTCGCGCACGGCTTCGCCTGGATGTTCGCGGGGCGGCCGGTGCCGGGCCGGCGCGCCCTGCAGCGCCTGATGGGAGCCCGATCATGAGCCCAGTGCTCGACCGACCTGCCGATGCCTGGCGCACGCTGCGCCGGGTCCTCAAGAACGACGAGGCCTCCGAGACCTATGTCCGGGAGCTCCTCTCCCGCGCCGGCATCACCGTGGGCGGCGACGCGCCGCACGACCTGGCCGTCCACGACAAGCGCTTCTACACGCGCGTCCTGCGCGACGGCTCGCTGGGCTTCGGCGAGTCGTACGTCGAGGGCTGGTGGGACAGCGCCGCCCTCGACCAGACGATCACCAAGATCCTCGCCGCGCGCCTCGACGCCCTGGTCCGCGAGAGCTGGCCCATGCTCGCCCACGTCATCCGGGCCAAGGTGCTCAACCTCCAGAGCGTGGTCCGCGCCTTCGAGGTCGGCGAGAAGCACTACGACGTGGGGAACGACCTCTACGAGGCGATGCTCGACCGGCGCATGCTCTACACCTGCGCCTACTGGAAGGACACCTCCACCCTCGACGAGGCCCAGGAGGCCAAGCTCGACCTGGTCTGCCGCAAGCTCGCGCTCCGCCCCGGTATGAAGGTGCTGGACCTCGGCTGCGGCTGGGGCGGGTTCGCGAAGTTCGCCGCCGAGAGCTACGGCGCGGAGGTCGTCGGCTACACGGTCTCGAAGGAGCAGGTCGCCCTCGCGCGGACGCGCTGCGCCGGCCTGCCGGTTCAGATCCATCTGGCCGACTACCGCGAGGCCAGGGGCACGTACGACGCCGTCGTGTCGATTGGCCTGATGGAGCACGTGGGCTACAAGAACTACGTCACCTACATGGAGCTGGTCGAACGCTGCCTCGCGCCGGGCGGCGTGGCGTTCATCCACACCATCGGCGGCAACAAGAGCGAGACCGCGGTCGAGCCGTGGTTCCACAAGTACATCTTCTCGGGCGCGCTCTTGCCGTCGATCGCGCAGCTCGGAGCGGCGATGGAGGAGCGGTTCTCGCTCGAGGACCTGCACAACATCGGTCCGCACTACGATCCGACCTTGATGTCGTGGCACGCCAACTTCGAGGCAGCGTGGCCGCGCTTCGCCGACAAGTACGGCGAGCGCTTCCGGCGCATCTGGCGGTACTACCTCTTGTCGTCCGCCGCGGGCGCGCGCGCGCGCTATTGCCAGCTCTACCAGATCGTCATGACCCGCATCGGCACGCCTGCCCCCGACTGTCGACGAAGCTGACGCGCCTCTCCATCGCGTGACCCAGCTCGCCTGAAATTCGAAACAGAACGCGTCCCGACGCGTTCTCGTACTTGCAAGCATTGCCTCTCGAGCAAGCGTTGCCCGCAACGCCTGCCTCTGCGGGCGCTTTGCAGACCCACTTCTCGAGGGTTACGCGCGGCACATCCGGTGCACAGGCGGGCGACGGTCTCGATCCGCTGTGCGCACGCCGCGCGCGGCGACGGGCCCGCCATTTCGTGCTCCGGCCTCCGGCCGGACGGAGAGCAGATGATCCTCAAGGCTCGCACCCTCGCCCCGCTCGTCCTCCTCGTGATTGCCTGCCAGAACAGGTCAGCCAGCACACCAGAACCATCGCAATGCAAGCGATCGATTGCGCGGCTGGAAAAGATTTCCAGCAAGCCTACGGCCTGCAAGTCGGATCTCGATTGCGAGAGCGGAAGTAGCTGCGACGCCTCGGGGCATTGCCACTGGGATTGTCTGTCCGACAGTGATTGCGGCGCAGGACGGCAATGCTCCTGCCAGGGACTTTGCATTGCAGGAGCGGTGGCCGCATTGTCGTTCCCGCCCACTTGCCAGAAAGATCGCGCCGCGCTCGAGGACATGGATCTTTCTTGCGCGACCTTGCCCTGCCCGGCGGGCGCCTATTGCGAGCAGCAGCAGGCGCGCTGCGTGTTCGATTGCCTCGGGGACGAAGACTGCACGGGAGGCAAGCGCTGCGACTGCGAGGGGAAATGCTCCGCGCCGCCCGTGGACGGTGGCGCCCCGCCGCCGAGCCCCGTCGCGCGCAACGTCGTCATGGAGGTCCGTCCGCTCGCCTATCGCCTGCGGCCGCAGCGCGGCGCCCCGGTAGCGCCCGTGGCCTTCGAGGTGACGCTCACCTCGCCCACCGCGAGCCCGGGCGCGATCGACCTCCGCTTCGTGCCGGCCGAGGTGCGCGCGGCGATCCCGGTCGCCGACGGCGGCGTGGGGGGCGCCCCGGCCGGGGACGCGTGCGTGCCGCCCCAGGTCCGCTGCTCCCCGGGCGCAGCGTTCGCGTCCGACTGTCACGTGACCGGACCCCTGGCCTTCGTGCAGGATGCGTCCGGCCAGTACGTCGCCCACGCGACCGTCGAAGCCCAGCTCGCACCCACGCTGGTCGAGCGCACCTGCGGCCTCGAGCTCCGCAGCAACGAGACGCAGAACCCGCTCGTCACCGCGAGCGTGCAGCTGGTCCCGGGCGACGTGGTGCCGGTCGACGGCTTCTACGCCGGCTCGATCACGCTCGACGAGGTCGACGGCGCACCCTCCGCCTATCCGATGCAGGGTGTGTTCACCGCCGGCCGGCTCGTCCTCGTCGATCTCGGCCGCGTGGTCTCCGATCACCCGGCGCTCGCCATCGCGCCGCCCCACGCCGCGCGCACCGTGCGCTGGCTGCGCCCCACGGGCGGCACGCCCGGGACCAGCGCGCTCGCGACGCTCACGCCGGCGGCCCCGGCGATCGACGCCGCCACCGGACGGCTCATCGGCACTCTCCAGCTCGCAGGCCCGGCCGGCGTCCAGCTGACGTTCCACTACGAGCTCACGCGCCAGGCGACGATGCCCTTTGTCGCGTGCGGCCCAGGCGTGGGCTGCGCCGACAGCGCCCTGACCTGCCAGGGCGACGTCGGGCGTTGCCTGCCCAAGGACGACGCGGTCGTCGCCGGCGCCGACTTCCTCGATCCGCGCCGCCAGGCGTGGACCCCCCAGGCGCTGGCCGCACGCCCGCCCTACGTGAGCACGCTGCCGTCCTCGCGCCAGGTGGAGGCGCTCCTGTGCCACGACCCGGCGCACCCCGGCGATTACCTCGGCACGGATTTCATCTCGATCGGCTCGGGCCCCGTCAGCGAGCGCACCGACGCCGGCGAGCTCGCGTGCGCGCACTCGGCCAGCTCCCAGGCCTTCCCGTTCCTGTCGGTGGATCAGCCCTTCCAGACCGGCAGCGACGGCCACGACGTCTTCAACCTGCTCGCGAGCTGCGTGAGCGAGCTTGGCCAGCAGCCCCAGAGCGCGCAGGCCTTCTCGGCCGCGCACTGCCTGAGCCCGGGCCGGTTCTTCGCGGCGCTCGCGCAGGTGGGTGCACCGGCCGACGCCCTGTCGAACCGCCTGTTCGAGGTCCTCCTGCGCGGCTGGCTGCGCGCGCACGCCACCATCGGGCGCATCGCGTCGCTCGAGCGGCAGAACGCCGACGCGCTGGCGCAGGAGGGTCAGGCGTCGCAGACGCCGCCCATCGACGACCTCCTCGACACGCTCGACCGCGGCTGGGATCTCTTGCTCGATGCCGAGGTGCGCGCGCGCATCCTCGCCCTGCCGGGCAGTGACGTCGCCGACGCCGACTACCGCGGCCTGCGCAATCCGCTCCTTTACTGGTCGTTCAACCAGATGCCGACGCCGGCGGCCACGGTCGCCGTGCCCGACCGCTCCGGCAATGGCCTTGCGCTCAACATCACCGGCACGCGCAGCGTCTGGAACGGCAATGCCTCGCACCTGTGCACGAGCTACCCGACCTGCCGCCACCCGAGCTTCGGCCTCGCGGGCCGGCAGTCGCAGCCGGCGCCCGACGCGACCGTCACCGGTAGCCTGACGACGCGCCTCGAGTGCGAGCCGCGCGAGGACTTCCGAAAGCCCCGCTGCCACCGCTTCACCGAGCCCACGTACGACGGCGGCGTCACGTGCTCGACCCGCGCGCAGCAGGCCAAGGCCGCCCTGCCCTACTCCGACGGCGTGACCGCCGTGGTCACCGGCGTGGACCGCACGGTGCAGAGCCCGACTCGCTTCTCAGAGACCTGCCACATCCGGCTCGACGGCGTGCCCGTCTGGAACTATGGCGCTGGCCCCGTGTGCGGCGCTCCGTCGAGCGTGCCCTGCGAAACGCCGAGCGACGCGACCAAGGACATGCTGGCCTCGACCACGGGCACGCCGCTCGTGCCCGTCACCTGCGCGACGGCCGAGCACAGCCGCCTCACGCTCGAGGGCGATTACACCCTGTTCGGCGAGATGTTCGTGGTGGGCACCGACGCGCCCGCGCAGTACCTCCTGCGCAAGGCCGACGGCAGCTTCGAGGTCACGGTGCAGCGCAAGACCGGCGATGGCGGCCCGAACGTCGACAATATCTACGTCAACATCCACGCCGCCTCCGGCGCGGTCAACTACCGCATCACGACCCAGCCGGGCCTCTACGCCTTCATCCACAGGGACGGCGTGTTCCGCTTCTACGGCACACCGCCTGGCGCCCCGTACGGCGACCTCGTGGAGCTCGCCGCGGTCCAGAGCGCCGGCCCGCGCATCCCGGTCGGCACCAGCACCTCGGGCCGCCTCGAGCTCAACTGCAGCCGCAGCGTGTGGCTCGACGACGTCGTGATCTTCGACCGCGCGATCGAGGCGGCCGACCTGCAGCGCCTCAAGGCCGCGCACCAGCGCAGCGTCGACCTGCCGTTTCCGCTGGCGCCGCTCACAGACAGCCAGGCGGCCGCCTACAAGGTGGGGCTGCCCGTGTACGTGCTCGAGGCGGCGTGGCGACACCTCGACCTGCTCGAGCAGTCGCTCGGCGCGTCGGCCGGCAACCTCTACGCGGGCTGCATCGCCGGCGGCGCCGGTGACGGTCGCGCCGCGCAGCTGCGTCGCCTGGGCGGCTCGCTGCGCCGGATCCTCGCCGCCGAGGGGCTCGCGCACTCGCTCGCGGCCACGGTGAGCCTCGAGGCGCAGCCGTGGGCGCCGCGCTACCGCGCCGCCGTCGCCGCCGTCCGCGCCGCGCGCAGCCGGCTGTCGTTCCTGGCGCGCCAGATCGACCGCTGCGACAATCCCCTCGGCATCGCCGAGTCCGACCTGCCCCTTTACTACCAGCCGGCCCCGGGCGACGCGATCGCCTCGTTCTTCGGCAGCTCTCGCTACCTCACGCACGAGGCCGAGCTGCAGACGCAGCTCGCGGCGAGCCGGCTCGAGGCCGCCCGGACCGCGGCGATGGAGCAGCGAAACAGCCGCTTCCAGCAGAAGCTCAACACGGCCGAGCACCTGCGCCGCGTGGCCAACCTGCGCCAGACCGCCGAGGCGGCGCTCGAGCAGCTGTGCGGCACGCCGACCGGAAGCCCGGTGGGCGCGACGCCGATCCTCGACGGCGTCCTGACCCCGAGCGGGATCGACTACGACCGGCTGCGCGGCTGCTTCCTCGACACGACGCGCACCGCGTGCACGACCGCGTCGCTCCAGGACGTGCCACCCGACTGCGTGCGCGGCAAGCTCGGCGAGCAGGTGCTGGCGCTGCAGGGCGCCCAGCTGTCGGCCACCTCCGCGCGCAACTCGTGGGAGCGCGCGCAGACGCAATACGAGGAGTACGGCCGGCGCTGCTACGAGAAGAGCGAGCGCTTCGCCAACGACCAGCAGGCCCTGCAGAGCTTCCTCGACGAGGTCGAGCACTGGCGCGGGCTCAAGCTGGCGGCTGACATCGTCGCCACCGTGGCGCGCGCCTCGAACGGCTGTACCTCGCTCACCGACGTCGTCTTCAGCTTCGGCGCGTCCTGCGCCGCTGCGATCGTCGGCGGCGCCGCGGAGATCGCGTCGCTGTCCTTCCAGGAGAAGATCAACCGGGTGGAGGCCGACTACCAGGCCAACAAGGAGCGGCGCGACCACGACGAGCTCATCCGCGACTGCTTCTTCGAGGCCGACCAGCAGCGCCACGTCATCGAGGCCCAGCTCGACGTCCTCAAGGAGGCCGCGCACACCATCCTCGCCTCGCAGCTCGAGCTGCAGAACCTGCGCAGCCAGCTCGAGTTCGAGGCGGTGCAGGCGCAATCCGCGCTCACCATCGAGAGCCAGCTCGACGTCTCCATCCCGCAGCACCACTTCTGGTTCGACGAGCGCATCAACGCCTACCGCTACAGCCTGGAGTGGGCGCGACGGCTGACGTACCTCGCGATGCGCTCGGCCGAGTACGAGTCGCAGACGAGCCTGCAGCTGCGCGGGACGATCCTGTCCGCGCAACGCCCGACCGAGCTCGACGCGGTGCAGCGCACGCTGCGGGCGCTCAACGTGCCTGGCCAGGTCGGCACGAACCGCGTGGACTACATCCCGCTCGTGGTCAGCCTGCGCGACCAGATCCTGCGTATGCTGCCCGAGCTCGACCCGGCCACGCATGCCGTCAAGAAGACCGCGGTGCAGGTGTTCCAGGAGTACCTGGCGTCTAGCGGTACGGTCGTCTACTCGCACGGCCGCCGCTACGGGCGCGGCATCCGGTTCTCGATGCGGCCGTTCTCCGCCACCACGACCAGCTGCGCCGAGCGCCTGTGGCGCGTCTCCGCCAGCATCCAGATGGACGCCGAGCCGCTGCTCGGGCAGGACGTCCTCGTCTACCAGGCCAACACCTTCGGCAGCCAGATCTGCGGAACGGACGGGCGCCTGCAGATCGCGCGCACCCGGCCGGAACGGAACCTGCTCATGCCGTCCGAGGACGGCAGCCCCACGCTGGTCCCGCTCGGCGGCGATCCCAGCGCGACCGCGAGCATGCGCGTGGAGGCGCTGTTCAACCGCACGCGCCGCGAGCTGCTCGACCTCGCGCCCGACACCGGCAACAGCGGCCTCGCGGGGCGCGGCCTCTTCTCCGACTACGTCCTCGTCATCCCCGACGCGGCGGTCCGCGACGGCTTCGACTTCACCCGGATGAAGGACGTCCTTCTGCGCCTGCAGCTCGTCGGCACGGCCGCCGGCGGCGACATCGACCCGTAGCGCCGCATTTCCGAAGAGAGTCGCAATGGGGCTCCGACAATGAGGTCGGAGCCCGCCCGTATGACCTGCGCGAGCCAATGGCGCGCGCTGGAGGACATGCTATGAAGACACGATCGTCCCTCTGGGGCGGCGCCGTGCTGGGGGCCCTCGCGCTCGCCTGGCCGGCCGCCGCCCGGGCCGCCGGGCCCGCCCCTGGCGCCGTCAGCGCCAACACGCTGCAGCTCCCGAGCGGCCCGGGCTCCGTGCGCGGGCTCCCCTCGGACCCGGCGTACGACCCGTTCTCGGCGCAGGTCTCGTATGACATCCCGTTCGAGGCGCCGAGCCACGGGGTCTCCGCGCGGGTGACGCTCACGTACGCCGGCACGACCGGAAATGGCCCGGCCGGGATCGGCTGGCGCCTGTCCGGTGCCTTCATCCAGCGCAGCACACGCCACGGCGTGCCGTCCTACGACGCCACCGATCAGCTCGAGCTGCACGGCCTGCCGTCTGGCGGCGGGCGCCTCTTTCCCATCGGCGGCGGCGAGTACCGCCTCGAGGGGCGGGGGCAGGAGATCCGTGTCGTGCAGCGCGGCGAGGGCTTCGAGGTCTACGAGCCCGACGGCACGCGCACGACGCTCGGTCAGCTGGCCGGCAGCCGGCTGCAGTCGCCGAGCGGCGGCGCGTCGCGCGTGGCCGCGTGGTACGTGGACGCCGTCACCGATCTCGCGGGCCGGCAGGTGCGCTACGAGTACACCGGCTCGGGCGGCCAGGTCTATCTGTCGCGGGCCGTCTGGGGCGCCCAGGACCAGTACCAGGTGGTCCTCGCCTACGAGGGCCGCGGGGACGCCGTGGTCGATTTCCGCACCGGATTCCGGGTTGCCACCGATCAGCGGATCCACGCGGTCGAGGTCCGCTCCTTCGGAGAGATCCTGCGTCGCTACGAGCTCGCCTACGACGAGCGCTTCCCGGTCTCGCGCCTGGCCCAGGTGGTGCAGCGCGGCCGTGGCGGCGAGGGCGCCTTGCCCACGCTGTCGTTCCGGTACGACCTCGGCACGACGCCTTCGCTCCGCCGCGTGTCCGGGGCGGGCACCTGGCGGCTCAATGTCGACGGCACGTCGCTGGTCGACCTCGACGGCGATGGGGGTCCGGACCTGCTGCGCCTCGGGGGCACGGCGCCGGACTTCCGCCGCAACCGGCGGGGGACCTTTGGCGAGGCCACCACGACGACGGGCCTTAGTGGCGTCGCCCTGGCGACGGCGCAGATCGTCGACCTCGACGGCGACGCCCGGCCCGAGGTCGCCGCCCCGTCCGGCGACGGCTGGACGGCCTACCGCCTCGTGGGCTCGACCTGGAGGGCGCTCGGGCCGGTGCCTGGCCTCGAGGGCGTCCCGCTGCGTGACCCGACCCGCGTGCAGCTCGCCGACATCAATGGCGACGGCTTCGTCGACGTGATCGGCTGGAACAACGACGGCCTCCTCCTGCGCAAGGGAGGCGCCCTGCGCTTTTCGGCGCCCGTGCAGCTCCCGCGCATTGCCGGCAGCCTTTTGCCCGACGACCGGGGCCTGTTTCGCGACGAAAACGGCGACGGAATTGCGGACTACCTGCTGCTCGCTGACGACGGCTACGCGGTTCATTACGGCCGCGGGGACGGCACCTTCGAGCCGGCGGCGCGCGTGCGCTACCCGTGGAGCGACCGCGTGGTGGTCCCGCGCTCGAGCATCCGGTTCGGCGACCTGAACCGCGACGGCGTGATGGACCTCGCGACGGCCGTGCTCGGCACCGTCACTTACTACGCGGGCCGACCCGGCGGGACGTTCCAGACGCCGGTCGTCCTGTCCGGTCCCGAGACGCAGAACGAGGACGTCGTGGTCCAGCTGGCCGACGTCAATGGCAATGGCTCCGAGGACGTGGTCTGGTCCTCGGCCGCTGGCCTCTGGATCCTCGATCTGGCGGGCGCCGGAAATGCCGGGATGCTGCGCGGCGTCGACAATGGCCTCGGCAAGGTCGTCTCCTACACGTACGACTCCTCGCACGCGCTCGCCGTCCGCGACGAGACCACCAATCCCTGGCGCGAGCTCCTGCCCGTGTCGATCCCGGTCGTGGTCCGCGAGACCACCGTGCTCGGCCCCGGCGAGGCTGACCGCATCGTCGATTACCAGGTCTGGGATGGTTTCTGGGACGGCGCCGAGCGAACGTTCGGCGGCTTTCTCACCTCGATCGTCAAGACCTGGGGACAGACCGCCACGGCCACGAGCCAGGTCCGCACGCAGTACCAGAAGGGCACGGGCACGCGCCGGGCGCTGCGCGGAAAGCCGCTCAACGTGCAGCTCCGCGACGGTGCCAACCACCTCATCTCGATCGAGGAGAACGCGTGGGACCTGCGCCAGCTGCCGGGGTTTCCGGCGACGGCCGAGCTCCAGGTGCCGCTGCTCGTCTCCAGCACGCGCACCTTCTACGAG
Organism: Myxococcales bacterium; assembly: GCA_023248855.1. Classification (GTDB taxonomy): domain Bacteria; phylum Myxococcota_A; class Polyangia; order JAHFDS01; family JAHFDS01; genus JAHFDS01. Next base: position 14,679 of record JAHFDS010000060.1, on the reverse strand, counting down.
GGCCCCGCGCCGCGCACCACGCGCGTGACCAGCGACTTCGACGCCTACGGCCGGCGCACCCGCTCGACCGACGAAGGGCGCCTCGACCTCGCCGGTGACGAGCGCGTGACGCTCACGACCTACGCCGACGACCAGGCCCTCTGGGTGCGCAGCAAGGTGTGCGAAGAGAAGGTCACCGACCTCGCAGGCGCCGTCGTCGCGCACACCCGCCACTACTTCGGCGACGCGCAGACGGAGCTGCCACTGTGCCAGGCTGGCCGTGGCTGGCTGCGCCGCTCGGAGGCCTACCTGGCAGAAGAGGCGCGCTGGGTGCCGCGCGCCGCACGCCGCTACGACACCCTCGGCAACGTCATCGAGCAGACCGAGAACGGCGCCACGCGCCGGGTCGAATACGACGCGCTCGGGCTGTTTCCGGTCGCGGAGCGCGTGGCAACGGGCGCCACGGAGCTGGTCTGGACGATGACCTGGGACCGGGTGCTCGAGCAGCCACTCGAGCTGACGGATCCCAACGGGCGTCGCACGCGCATGACCTACGACTCCCTCGGCCGGCCTACCAGCGTGGCTTCGGGGGAGCTTCCGCCGCACGCGATCTACGTCTACGACTGGACGGCGCCGTTTCCGAAGAACCACGTCTACACCTACGACGGCGCCCCGGGCACGCTCGCGTCGTGGCAGGCGCAGCCGGGTCCCGGCTGGCGCCACGAGGTCCAGGTCTCGAACGGCCGCGGCCAGGTGCGCTACACGGCGACCGAGCAGGACGGCGGCAAGTACGTGTTCGCAGGCTACGAGGAGCGTGACGCCAACGATCGCGTGGTCTTCGTGGGCGATCCCTTCGAGGGCACCGCGCTCGATCTGGCCGCCCGCCCGTCCGGCGTGGCCGGCCAGACGCTGACCTACGACCCGCTCGGCCGCGTGGTGGAGCACACGCTGCCGAACGGCTCGAGTCGCCTCTACACCCACGGCGCATTCGAGCACACCGTGCAGGCCACCGGGCTCTATCCGGTGCGCAACGTCCTCGACGGGCAGGGGCGCATCGTGCGCACCGACCGCGTCGGCGACGACGGCACCACCGAGACCATCGACGCGCGCTACGACGCGATGGGGCGGATCCTGGCGCTCTCGCTCCAGGGCGGCGCCGTGGTGCACGGCTTTTCGCACGACACGCTGGGACGCCTGGTCGCGGCCGAGGACCCCGACATCGGCCGCCGCACGCTACGCTATGACGACAATGACCGGCTCACCCAGCGCGTCAATGCCAATGGCCAGGCCATCTCGTATGGCTACGACGCGCTCGGGCGGCTGACGTCGCTCGACGCCGGCGACGGCGCGAGCCATCGCTACCACTACGACGAGGCCCGGGACGGCGGCGAGAACGTGCGCACGCGGCTCGGCTGGGTCGAGGAGCCGACCGGCCACGTGTCTTTCGGCTACGACGCGATGGGCCGGCAGGTGCGCACGGTGCGCGAGATCGACGGCCACCGCGCCGAGGAGCAGCAGACGCTCTCGCCCTCCGGCCTCTTGCTCGGCGTGGCCTACGACGACGGCTTTCAGACCACGGTGCGCTACGACCGCGCCGGGCGGCCGCTCCAGGTCGGCGACCTGTGGACGCTGGTCGCGCAGGATCCCGCGGGCCGCATCCTCGAGGAGCGCTTCGGAAACGGCGTCACGCAGCGCTACGAGCGCGACACGCTGGGCCTGCCGGCCCGCGTGCAGATCAACCGCCCGGTGGGCGGCGCTCTCTACGACGTGGCCATCACGCGCAATGCGTGGGCGGGCGTCACGTCCGTCGCGGACACGGATGGCGTCGGCCTCGATCACAGCGCGACGTTCTCCTACGACGGCCGCGGCCGCCTGCTCGGCGCGACGCTCGGCAATGGCGCCGATCGGTACCAGTTCTCGTACGCCTACGATGCCCTGCAGAACATGGTGTCGCGCACGGCCGCCGGGCCGCGCGCCCTCGGCGTGCTTTCCGGCGTCCACCGCTACGGCGAGGACGGGCAAGGGCCGCGCCAGCTCACGTCGGTGACCGGCGCGGACGGCGTCTCGCACCGCATGCGCTACGACGCCTCGGGCCGGCAGATCGCGCAGGACGGCCTGCAGATGGCCTACAACGGGCTCGACCAGCTGGTCCGCGTGGCGGGCCTGGCCACCGGTGGCAGCGGCCAGGTGGTGCACGCGTACGGTCACGACGGTCAGCGCGTCAAGACGACGGGGCCCGATGGCCAGACGCAGTACTTCTTCACCGAGGGCGTGTCCGAGCGCGATGGCGTGCGCGAGCACCAGGTTCGCGTCGCGGACCGCGTCATTGCGCGCATCTCATTGCGCAGCGCAACCCCAGGCCTGACGGCGGCGGGCCTGGTCTGGACGCAGCGCCTCGACGCGCTGCTCGGCCTCATGCCCTTCGGGGCCGCAGTCGGCGCGCTCGCCTGGGTGCTGGCCCGGCGCCGGCGTGGCCTCGGGGCTCGGTTCGCGACCGTGCCCGCACTGTTCGCCGTCATGCAGGTCGGCTGCGGCGGGCCCGGCTCGGACGCGCTGCGCCCGAGCGCCCTGTCGACCGTCTTCGAGCGCCTCTACTTCCACTCGGGCCTGGCGGCAGGCCCGGTGCTCTTCACCGGACCGGGCGGCGAGCTGGTCGAGGAGCGGCGCTACGAGCCGTTCGGCGCCGACGTCGACGCACTGCGCGGAGGCGCCGTCGGCACGGTCGATTACGCCCGCCTCGACGCCAATGCGCTCGGCAAACGCACCGACGCCGCGACCGGCTGGTCGTACCACGGGGCGCGCTGGATGGCGCCGCAGACGGGACGCTGGCTCACGCCGGATCCGCCCGTCAAGGCGCCCGACGCGAGGTTCATGGAATCGCCGTGGGCGCTCCATCCGTACGCGTACGTGCAGCAGAACCCGGTGCTCTTCTGGGACGCGGACGGCCGTGACGCCAAGAAGACGCACAAGATCTTCGACAATGCGCTCAAGAAGCTCGACGTGGTCAAGGACGACTTCGTGGGGCCGCTGTCGAACAACCAGATCCGGCAGGCGGACTTCGACACCCTCACGAAGGCCGTCGACAACATCGCCGACAACAAGGGCATGGTGGTGAGCGGCAGCGCCAAGAACCAGAAGACCTGGTACAAGATGCTGGCGGCCGAGCTCGTGAATTCGCCCACGTTCCGGTCGGTGCTGACGACGATCGGCAATGACACCACCCATCCCATCACCGTCAATGTGGGCAGAAAGCAGAAAGGCGTGATGATCGACCAGTTCTCCACCAACAAGGTCGACCTGCATGCGCTCGAGCTGTTCCGCACCTCGCCGCGAAAGGCGAACCCGAATGATCCGACGCGGGGCGAGCTCATCGTGCACTTCCTGCAGGAGCGCTGGCTCTCGGCGTCGGGCACCACGGCGACGTTCGGAGACGCCCACAGCAAGGCGTTCGACACGCAGAACCAGTTCCGCGACGAGCGGGGCCAGAGTCACGTCACGGGGCAATGGTTCGATCAGGACGCCGCCGGCAACATCACCGGCGCGCACGCCGACTACGCCGATGGCACCAAGTCGAAGTGGCACCTCGACTCGGACACCCGGCTGATCAAGGTGGATCCGGCCAAATGAGGGCCCGAATCCTGCTGCGGGCCGCGCATTGCGCGGTGGTGATGACCCTGTGCCTGCCCGCACGTGCCAGCCCGGCGCCCGACGCGGCGGCGCCGGCCGGCAAGAAAGGAAGCAGCGTGCTCGCGAGCGCGATCGTCAAGGACCTGGAGCAGGCGACCCTCGTGATGGTCGGCGAGGTCACCGCGGTGCGACGCTCGCCGGGGGTCTGGAGCGGCGCCGCGGCGGCCCTGCAGTGGGTCGAGTACCGGGTCCAGCGGACGCTCAAGGGGGGCGCCGTGGGCCCCACGGTGGCCGTCGGCCACCTGCTCGTCCACGGCTCGCCGACCGCGGACCCGAAGCAGCCGAAGCTGCGCTCCTCGATCTTCCACCCGGGAGCGCGCCTCGTCGTGTTTGCCCGCAAGGAGTCGCCCGGCTGGGTCGCCCTCAATGAGGTCGACGCCGTCCAGCCGGCCGACGAGGCCCTCGTCTCCGCCCTCCTGGCGCACCTGTCCCGCTGACTTCAGGCTCCTGACGGACTCGTGGAGAGCGCGTCCTACCGGCTCGCCGCGAGCTTCTGCTCGAACATTGCGACGAGCTGGTCACGCCGCTGCTCGGGCGACAATGCGCGGGCGGTGCGTAGGGCTTGCTCGAGCGTGCGGCGTGCGCCAGCGCGGTCGCCCTTTTCTTCCTGGAGGTCAGCCAGAAGGTCCAACAGGCGCAATGTACGGGGCCCGTAGACCCGGGCGAGCGCCCGATGGATCGCGGCGAGCGCGTCGTCGAGACGGCCGGCCGCGCGGTAGAGCAATGCGAGCCGTGCCGGCGCATTGTAGTCGGCCGGTAGGTCGCGCTCGGTGGCGACGAGGGCCGGGACGGCGCGCATCGGCTCTCGGAGTGCCAGCGCCGCGGCCGCGCGATGCGGGTCGAACGCGGCGCGCTGCTCGATGTCCCTGGCGCGCGCCGCTTCGGCCTCGAGAAAGCCCAGCCAGCGCGCGGCCAGCGCCTTGGTCCCGGCCGCGTCCCCCGCGCGCTCACGCCGCTCGACCAGTTGCTCGAAGAGGCCCGAGCGGTCGTCGGCGAGCAGCCCCGGAAGGCCAAGCGCCTCCTCGACCAGGGCCGCAAGCGGCGGCGCGACCCGGCCACGCTCCGCCGCAGGCAGCGCCTCGGCACAGCCGAGGCCGAACGAGGCGGCATTGGCAAAGGACGGGCCACGCGGCATCGTGGGCACGAGCTCGAGCGCGGCTTGCGCACACTCCCCTTCCTGCTGACCCAGCTTGAACGAACCCAGCAGCGACTCGATGGCCCGGGCGCGCCGGTCCGCGGGCAGCTCGGGCAGCAGCTCGCGGTAACCCCTCGCCGCCTCGCGGTGCTTGCCCGAAGCGGCCAGCCGGTCCGCGCGCGCGAGCGCGGCCAGCCCCGTGCGCTCTCCCCGCGGGCCACCCACCGCTCGCTCCCCGTCCTCCAGCAATCGCACCAGCTGCGGCACTGTCAGCCCGCCCGGCCAGCGCAGCGCGGCCTGTTCCCGCGCCGGGTCGATCACCATGAGCGTCGGCCACACCTGCACCGGGTACTTGCCGAGGAACGTCGCGTTGCGCGCCTGCTCGGTGTCGATGGCGAGCCACACGAAACGCCCCGCGTGGGGCCGCAAGGCCGCGTCGGTGAGCACGTGCGCGCGCAGAAAGCGACACGAATGGCACCACGGCGCCCAGGCGTCGACGAACAGCGGCACCTTGCGCCGGCGCGCCTCGGCCAGCGCGCGCGGGTAATCGTCCTCGACAAAGGGCAGCGCCTCGGCTTGCGTGGCCCCCCGTGGTGGCTCGCCGGCCGCGGCGAGCAGTGGGGCCCAGGCAAGGAGGAGCGCCATCAGCCGCCTCGGCGGAACAGCCACTCCCACCAGCCCCGCTTCTTGGCCGCGGCCGCATCATTCCCAGGCTGCGCGCCACCCTTGCCTCTCGGCGCGCTGGCGGCCGCGCCGGGCTGCGCGTTCGGGCCGGCCGGCTTGGCCTGCCGGCCGACGCGCTCGGCACCGATGCGCGCCAGAGTCTCGTCGGCGGTCTGCTGCGTCACGAGGTGATGCTCGCGCACCTCGCCGGTGTGCAGCACCTTCGAACGCACGGTCAGGATGCACTCGCTCGACAGCGCGAAGGTGACCTCGACCTTCCGCCCCGCGCCGGGCGGCAGCTCGAGCGGGATGGCGCAGGCGCCGAGCGGCTCCGCCTCGCGCACGCTCGGCCGGTCGCCCTGGAAGATCTTCACCACGAGCGGCCCCCGGAGCGGCGCCTCGAGCGTGACGGTCGCCGTCGCGGGAATGGCCACGTTGCGGTCGAGCACGCGCACGAAGCGACCCGTGGCGTCGCCGTAGCCGATCGGCACCGGCAGCACGTCCACCAGCGTCGGCGCCTCCTCCTTGCCGAACAGCGTGGCCAAGAGCGCCGCGCCGAGCGCGACCACCTCGTCCGGATGGACGCGCCTCGACGGTGCCCTGCCGAAGTGCGCCGTCAGCCGATCGTGGACGATGGGCAACCGCGTCTGGCCGCCCACGAGCAGGATGTCGGACAGCGCGGAGGGCTGCAGCTTGGCGGATCTGAGCGCCTGGTCGCAGAGCTCCAGGGTGCGCGTCACCATCGGCCCCACGATGCGATCGAGCTCCTCGCGCGTGATGGCGGCGGTGAAATCGACGGTGCGGCCGCCCTCGAGCGCGAGCCGCCCGAGCGTGAGGTTCGCGCGCGTCGTCTGCGACAGCGTGTGCTTGGCGTCCTTGGCGGCGACCAGCAGCCGCTCGTGCCCGACGCGATCGAGCACGGCCCCTGGGTGGCCCTGCTGCAGCTCCGCTTCGAGGCGCGCCGCCAGCAGCCGGTCGATGTCGAGGCCGCCCAGGAAGGTGTCTCCGGCGGTCGCGAGCACGCTGTAGAGGCTGCCTTGCAGCTCGAGGATCGACACGTCGAAGGTGCCGCCCCCGAGATCATAGACGAGGATCGTCTTGCTCTCGTTCCTGCCGTGCCCGTAGGCGAGCGCCGCGGCCGTGGGCTCGCTCAGGATGCGCAGGACGTGCAGGCCCGCGCGCGCGCCCGCCTCGCGCGTGGCATTGCGCTGGTTCTCGGTGAAGTAGGCGGGCACGGTGACGACGGCGGCCGAGATGGGCTGGTGCAGCTCGAGCTCTGCCATCTTCTTGATCTCGGAGAGCACGCACGCACCGACCTCGATCGGCGAGAGCGTGTGACCATCGATGCGGGCGGCCGCCAGGCCCTCGGCGTCGGCGACGATCTCGTAGCGCATGCGCCCCCGGCACTGCTCGACCAGGCCATCGGAGAAGGCCCGTCCGATCAGGCGCTTGGCGCCGTAGACCACGTGCTCGGGCTCGATGAGCATGCGCCGCTCGGCCGGCTGACCGACCGCTGGCAGCCCGCGATCGTCGAACGTCACCACCGACGGGATGGTGTTGTAGCCGAGGCGCGACGCGAGGACGCGCGGCTTTTCGCCGTCGACGATGGCCACGCAGGAGTAGGTGGTGCCGAGATCGATGCCGACGACCGGCCCGCGATCCCGCGCCCCCGACGCCGCCGCGGGCGCCGCCATGCACACGCGGAGCGTCCGCCTCAGCTCCTCGTCGCACCCCGGCTCGATGCGCTCGACCTCGACCCGCATCCCGACCTCGGGCGTGGCGGTGACCTCCACCACGCGCGCATGGAGGGCGGCGAGGCGCGTGTCGTGGCCGCGCGTCGTGACCTCGATCAAGAGGGCGGTACCGACCGGCGGGGGCTTCGGGTTCTGCAGGAACAGGCCCTGGTCCCGCGCGTGGGACTCGACGTAGCGGATGAGCTCCTCGGGCCCTGCCACGCGCAGGCGCACCTCGAGCTGTCTTCCGCCTGGCGCCGGCCTCGCCTCGCCCATGCGAGCATTTTACCTCGCCAGGGCTCAGAAGTACGCCGTCACCGTGGCCTGCACGCCGAGCGGTGCGCCTGGCGTGAACGCGAGGTCCTCGCAGCCAGCAAAGTTACCCGAGCTCGCCGTGCTCGCGCGCGTGCCGGCCGGACACGCACCCGGCGGCGGCGGCGAAAGGGTGGAGGCCTCGCCGGAGAGGCGCGTGACGGTCGCGAACTGCGCCTCGCGCCAGCGCGCGTCGAGGAGGTTCTCCACCGCCACCGCCACCTCGACGAACCGGTAGCGGTAGCCGAGCGTGACGTCCACCAGCGAGAAGCCCTCGGCGACAAGGAAGCCATCGGCGGTCGCGGGGCGGTCGGTGATGCCGCGCAGCGACACCCGGCCGTAGGCGCCGCTCGGGTGGCGCGCCGAGAGGCCGCCCGAATAGGTGACCTTCGGCGCGAGCGCGATCGCCGCGCCATTGCCGGCGTTGTGCACGAACTCGCCATGATTGAGCGTGACGTCGAGGTCGGCGTACATCCACGGGGCGATCTGCACGCGCGCCTCGAATTCCGCGCCGTAGCGACGGGTCGCGCCGCTCTGCTCGGTCGTCCCCTGATCGCCCACCCAGACCGTCTCGCTGTCGAGATCGATCAGGTACAGCGCCGCCGCGAGGTCCACCCGCGGCACGATCCCCGTGCGCACGCCGAGCTCGTAGCCGAGCGCGCGGGTCACCGGCGTCGCATTCGCCTTTGCAGATACGTTGCTGCGCGCGTCGTTCGAGTGATAGCCGGCGCCGAAGTCGAGGTAGAGGTCGGTCCTGGGCAGGGGCGTGAAGACGGCGCTCGCCTTGGGGCTGACGATGAGCTTTTGCGCGAGGCCCGAGCCGCTCGTGCCCGTGGTGGCGAGGTCCTCGAGGCGATCCTCGACGGCGAACGCGAGGTAATCGGCGCGCACGCCCGCCATCGCCCGGAACCAGCCCGTCGGCACGAGGTCCTCCTGCACGAACAGCGAGCTCGTGCTCTGGTCGATCTGCGCGTGCGTGCGCTGCTCGAGCCGTTCCCGCGACGCCGTGTGCCAGAGGGCATTTTCGATGCTGTCCCGGCGCACATCGAGACCGAACGTGGTCGAAAAGAGCGCCGGCCCGAGCGTGCGGTGGAAGTGGTAACGGGCCTTGGCGCCGAACACCAGGCGATCGTCCGACTGCTGGATCTGGTCGCCCCTCGCGGGGTCTTCCGAGAAGAACGTGAAGTTCGAGTAGAGCGTGAAGTCGTACTTGATGGCGTAGCCGACGAGGGTGACTTCGTCGGTGTCGGTCGGACGGAGCTCGAGGGTCAGGTAGGCGCTGTGGCGCGCGGTGCCGCCGCCGTCGGTCGGGTCGAGTCCGCCAAAGAACCCGAGCTGCCCGGAGCGTACCGCCCGCAGGGGGATCTGGTTCGAGGCGTTCCACTGGCTGGCGTACGAGGTCGCCGCCAGGCCCAGCTCCGCGCGATCGCCGATCTTGTGCGTGGCGCGCGCGAACAGGTTCACGCGCCTGAGCCGCTCCTTGATGTCGTTCGGGCCGTCGGTGGCGTGGATCTCACCGGCGAGCAGAGGCTCGAAGCCGTCGAGCTTCGGGCTCGCAATGCCGACCAGACGCAGCGTGCCGAAGCGCCCCCCGGTCGCGCTGAGCGACGATTCGTCGAAGTGTTTGCGCAGGACGAGGTTGACCGCGCCGGCGGTCGCGAAATCACCCTGGTCTGGGAAATACGGGCCCTTGGTCACCTCGACGCGCTCGACCAGCTCGGGGATGAGAAAGTGCAGGTCGGCGTAGCCTTGGCCGTGGCCGTGGCTCGGGAGGTTCACCGGGATGCCGTCCACGTGGATCGCGAGGTCCGTGCCATGGTCGGCGTCGAATCCGCGCAGGAAATACTGATTGGCCTTGCCTCCGCCCGCGTGCTGCAAGAGGAAGAGGCCAGGCACTACGTCGAGCACGTCGGC
>JAHFDS010000060.1:0-5246 GCA_023248855.1 Myxococcales bacterium | reverse complement strand
GCCTTAGCTGGAAGTCGCGGTCACGCACGTTGCGCGCAGAGGCCGCGCTCATGGGCACGTCCTCGACGATCTCGATGGTCTCCTCGGCCGCGGCCTGGGGCAGCGCCTCCGGCGGCGGCTCCTTGGGCGGCACCGGCGGATCGGCCAGCGCGTGCGAGGTCATGGTCCAGCAGATCACACCGGCCGCAAGTGGACCGATGCGCCCGTAGCAAGGGGCGTTCATCTCGTCTCCTGTCAGAGTCGTTACGATCGAAGGTGCAGGTCGCTACGACGCCGCGGGTGGCGGGCCACGCGCCTGGGCCGTGAGCGAGGACACCCCCGCCGGGGACTCCGAAGGCAGGTCCGAGATGGCGAGGCGCAGGGCGTGCGGGGCCGGCACCTCGGGCAGCGCCGGAGTGCCGACCAGCGCTGCGGCCAGGTGTGCCGCCGCCCCCGCGCCGTGGGAAGACGGTGTCCGCGGATGTCGGTGCCCGACACCCTGGCCCAAGCCGTGGTCGCCGCGGGCCTCGTCTGCGTCCTCCTCGATCTCCACAGGAAATCCCGCGACCTCCGCCAGGGTGCGGGGCCGGATCCCTCCGCCAGGCAGGTGCTCGTGGTCGTCCTGATGGCCGATCAGGTGCAGCCCTGGTAGCGCGATCAGCGCAAGCAGCGCACACGCCAGGCCCGCGAGGGCGGCGCGACCACGACGGCGGCGAAAGGACGTGCGGAACGACACGGGACGAGGAGCCTTGCACAGAGTACGATCGAAACCGATGCGGGTTCCGCCCGAAGAAGAGGACGCGACGGCCACTTTGCTCACGAGGTCGGCCCCCGAGGCCCCTGAGCCGGCCGAGGACGTCGGGCAAACCATCGGCCAGGAGGTGCTGCCCGCCCACCTGCTGCAGCGCCTGCGCGCGCTCGAACCCCCGACCGCGACCCCCAGCCGATCGCCCGAGAGGCGTCCGCGGCCGGTCGGCCAGGGCAAGCGGCGCGGCACGGGCGCCGGGCGCGCGCTCGCCCTCGGCGTCCTGGTCACCGCCTCGGTCCTCGGCACCGCCGGCGCCCTCTGGTACGTCCTGCACTGACGAGGCCGCTCGATCCGCGGCTCGTCCCGACCGCCGAAATAGTGCATCAGATCGCCGGGGCGCCGTGCATGTGGCATCCTCGGCAGGGAGATGTCCATGCCCAGCTCTCCGCCGGTGATCGTCGAGTCCCCGGATGTCGCTGCCCTGATCACGGAGGACGACGTTCCCGTGGACAACATCCTGTCCGAGAAGCAGCAGCGCCTGCTGACGGAGCCGCTCTATGCCAGCTGGGCGGGGCCACCACCCGAAGAGCAGGGGACGCCGCGACCCTTCGCTGTGATGGCCAACGTCGGACTGTTCGCGACTCCCAGAGAGCCCCCGCTGGTGCCCGACGTCATGCTCAGCCTGGACGTCACGGTCCATCCGGAGCTCGACGACAAGCGCCATCGCTCCTACTTCCTGTGGGAGTTTGGCAAGCCTCCGGACGTCGTCATCGAGATCGTCTCCAACGCCGAAGGTGGGGAGCTCGGCGAGAAGCTCCGCCGCTACCGCCGGATGCGCATCGCCTACTACGTGGTTCACGATCCGCTCCATGAGCTCGGGAGCACGCTCGTGCACGCGTTCGAGCTGCGCGGGGAGCTCTATGTGCCTCTCGACCGGCCCTGGCTCGACGGCGTGGGGCTCGGCCTCTGCCACTGGGACGGCGTGTTCGAAGGCACGCCCGGACGCTGGCTGCGCTGGTGCGATGCGGCTGGCTCGCCCATCCCCAGCGGCATCGAACGCGCCGAGCAGGAGCGGACCCGCGCCGAGCAGGAGCGGACCCGCGCCGAACGGCTGGCGGCTCGTCTCCGAGAGCTCGGCCACGATCTCGAAGAGTAGTCAGGCGCGAGGGGCCGACCTATGCGAGCGGGCTGGCGCTGCTTGGGTCCGCCGCTGTGGCGCATCGCCGCGCCGAACCTGATCGCGCCGTGCGCCTCCTCCGAAAGGCCTTGGAATCCCTGGAAGAGGTGTCCTTCGGGCTCTACGTCATCTCCGCACGACGCCGCCTCGGACAGCTCCTCGGCGGTGACGAGGGGCGCGCCATGGTCGACGCGTGCGACCGCCAGGTGCGAGCGAAGGGCTTCCGGAGCCTCGAGGCCTTCTACCGCACCTGGGCGCCGGGCTTCGATGCCCGCGTAGCAAAGTCGAACACGCTGTGATATGTGGCCCCGATGTTCAGCAAGGACGTGCTCGCCATCGACCGCGAGGCGGTGGCGAAGAAGATCGCGGAGACGGTCCGCGAGCAGGTGATGGGAACCCTGCGCCGGCGCGGCGTGGTGGTCGGCTTGTCCGGCGGCATCGACAGCTCGGTCGTGGCCGCCCTGTGCGTACGCGCAGTCGGCAAGGAAAAGGTCCTCGGCATCTTCATGCCGGAGCGCGACTCGTCGGGTGATTCGCTGCGCCTTGGCCGGTTGCTCGCGGAGTCGCTCGGCATCGAGGCGGTGGTCGAAGACATCGGCCCCACGGTCGAGGCCGCGGGCTGCTACCGGCGCCAGGAAGAGGCCATCCGGTCCGTCTTCCCCGAGTACGGCCCCGGCTACAAGTGCAAGGTCACGCTGCCCTCGATCCTCGAGAGCAACCGCTTCAACGTCTCGCTCCTGACCATCCAGACGCCGGGCGGAGAGACCAAGACGGGTCGCCTCGCGGTCGCCGGCTACCTGCAGCTCGTGGCGGCGACCAACTTCAAGCAGCGCGTCCGCAAGATGGTCGAGTACTACCACGCCGATCGGCTGAGCTACGCCGTCAGCGGCACGCCGAACCGGCTGGAATACGACCAGGGCTTCTTCGTCAAGCAGGGCGACGGCGCGGCGGACTTCAAGCCCATCGCGCACCTGTACAAGACCCAGGTGTATGCCCTGGCCGAGCACCTCGATGTGCCGGCCGAGATCCGGGCGCGCCCGCCGACGACCGACACCTACTCGATGGCACAGACGCAGGAGGAGTTCTACTTCGCCCTGCCCTACCACCAGATGGACCTCTGCCTTTACGCCAAGAACCACGGCGTGCCGGCCGCCGAGGTGGCCCCGCTCGTGGGCATCACCGCGGAGCAGGTCGAGCGCGTGTGGAAGGACATCGACCACAAGCGGCGCGCGACGCGGTACCTGCACGCTCGGCCCTTGCTGGTCGAGCCCATCCGGGAGCTCGAGCAGTGAACGCCGTGCCGCAGCTGCACGACTTCCTGCTCGCGTCGGCCGCGCGCCTGCCCAACAAGGTGGCGCTGGTCTGCGCCAAGCAGCGGCTCACCTACCGGGAGATCGATCGCCGGTCGAACCAGCTCGCCAATGCCCTGGTGGCGCGCGGCGTCCGCCGCGGCGACCGCGTGGTGGTGTTCGCGGACAACACGATCGAGACGGTGGTCTCGTTCTGGGCCGTGCTCAAGGCCAGCGCGGTGGTCTCGATCGTCAACCCGCTGACCAAGGCCGACAAGCTCGTCTACCTGCTCTCTGACTGCCGCGCTCTGGTCCTCATCACCGACGGGCACCTGACGCCGGTCTTCTCCGAGCTCGCGGGCAAGGTGCCGCACCTAAAGAGCGTCATCGTCTCGGGCAAGCTCGACTCCGAGCGCACCCGGGGGCTGCCCGACGTGCTCTCGTGGGAGGCCGCCCTGGCAGAAGGAGCCGCCGAGGCGCCGCCGCCACGCCGGAACCTCGACATCGACCTGGCGGCCATCATCTACACCTCGGGCAGCACGGGCGACCCGAAGGGCGTGATGCTCACGCACCGCAACATGCTCACCGCGGCGACGTCGATCTCGACCTACCTCGAGAACGTCGAGGACGACGTCATCCTCGGCGTCCTGCCGCTCGCGTTCGACTACGGGCTCTACCAGCTCATCATGTCATTCCGCATGGGCGCGCGGCTGGTGCTCGAGCGCTCGTTCACCTACCCCGCGCAGGTGCTCTCGGTCGTGGTCGAGGAGAAGGTCACGGGCTTTCCCGGCGTGCCGACGATCTTCGCCATCCTGGCCGAGCTCAAGAACCTCGCGAAATACGACTTCTCGCACATCCGCTACGTCACCAACACGGCCGCGGCGCTGCCGGTCAAGCACATCCTCATGCTCAGGGACCTCTTCCCCGGCGCGAAGATCTTCAGCATGTACGGGCTGACGGAGTGCAAGCGCTGCACGTACCTGCCGCCCGCGGACATCGATCGCAAGCCCACCAGCGTCGGCATCGCGATCCCGAACACGGAGCTCTGGATCGTCGACGAACACGACCAGAAGCTGGGCCCGAACGAGGTCGGCCAGCTCGTGATCCGCGGCGCCACCGTGATGAAAGGCTACTGGGAAAAGCCAGAGTCGACCGCCAAGAAGCTGCGGCCAGGTCCCCTGCCGGGCGAGCAGGTGCTCTACACTGGAGACCTCTGCAAGCTCGACGAGGAGGGTTACCTCTACTTCGTCGGCCGGATGGACGACATCATCAAGAGCCGCGGCGAGAAGGTCGCACCCAAAGAGGTCGAGAACGCCCTTCAGAACATCGAGGGGGTCAAGGAGGCGGCGGTGATCGGGGTCCCGGACGAGCTGCTCGGTCAGGCGGTCAAGGCGTTCGTCGTGCTCGAGGCGGGCGTGACCCTTTCCGAAAAGGAGCTGCAGAAGGAGTGCCAGAAGCGCCTCGAGACGTTCATGGTGCCCAAGCACTTCGCGATCGTGCCCGAGCTGCCCAAGACCACCACCGGCAAGATCAAGAAGACGGGGCTCTCGTGAGCGCCGAGGCGGGGGACAGCGCCGACGAGCAGGCGCGCGTCGCGGCGGCGCGGCAGGCCGGGCGCGTGACGTTCATGGGGCTCGAGCTCGTGGTGCTGCCCGACGCGCTGGTGCCACGGCGCGAGACCGAGCTGGCCGCGGGCGCGGCCATCGGCGCGCTCTCGGCGCTCGGCGGCGACGCCCGCGCCATCGACATGTGCTGCGGGGCCGGCAACCTCGCGTGCGCGATGGCGCACCACGTGCCGGGCGCGCACGTATGGGCGAGCGACCTCACCGACGGCGCGGTGGGAAACGCGCGCGCCAACGTCGCGCACCTCGGCCTCGGCGGGCGTGTCGACGTGTTCCAGGGGGACCTGTTCGGGCCGCTCGGCGGCCTCGGCCTCGAGGGCACGATCGACCTCGTGGCGTGCAACCCGCCGTACATCTCGACCGCGCGCCTCGAGAAAGACCGCAGCGTGCTGCTCGAGCACGAGCCCCGCGCCGCCTTCGATGGGGGCCCG
>JAHFDS010000424.1 GCA_023248855.1 Myxococcales bacterium | reverse complement strand
GGGCAGCCGCGCTCGAGCCGAAGAACCCGTCCGCCTGGGCCGGGCTGGCGCTCGTGGCGGCGCGGCGGGGCGAGCGGGCGCAGGCCCGCACCCATGCCCTGCGCGCGCTGGCGCTCGATCCCGCCGAGCAAGAGGCCCGGCTGGTGATGGACCGTCTGGGCCCGTGAACGGATCCCTACGGAAAGATGCCGCGCTCCTCGTAGACGCGCGCGATGCGCTCGAGCGCGAGGCCGTAGCTCGCCACGCGCCAGTCGACGCTGCGGTTCTCGGCGAAGGTCTTGACCTGCTCGTAGGTGCGCTTCATGCGCCGCTCGAGGCGATCCTCGACCTCCTCGGCCTCCCACTGCTCGGAGCGCTTGTTCTGCAGCCACTCGTAGTAGCTGACGACGACGCCACCCGAGTTCGCCATGATGTCGGGGATCACGTGGATGCCCCGCTCGAGCAGCACGTCCTCCGCCTCGGGCAGCGTGGGGCCATTCGCGCCCTCCACCACCAGCTTGCACCGAAGGGCCTTTGCTTCCTCGACGCCGATCTCGAGCTCGAGCGCGGCGGGCACGAACACGTCCGCCTCGACGTGGAAGAAGTCATCGCGCGTGATCGACTTGGCGCCGCGGTACTCGGCCACCGAGCCGGTCTTCTGGACGTGCTCGAGCAGCTTGTGGGCGTTGATGCCCTCGGGGTTCGAGATGTAGCCCCGGTAGTCCCCGACGGCGACCAGCGAGGCGCCCAGCTTGGACAGGATTCGCGCCGTGTGCGAGCCGACGTTGCCGAAGCCCTGCACCGAGAAGGTGCAGCCGTCGAGGCGGAAGCCCTGGTCGCGCGCCCACTCGATGATGCAGTGCACGACGCCCTGGCCGGTCGCGCTCTCGCGGCCGAGCGAGCCGCCCGAGGTCACCGTCTTGCCGGTGACGACGTGCTTGACCGCGTTCTTGTCGTTCATCCCGACCACGTTCATGTACGTGTCCATGAGCCAGACCATGGTCTGGGCGTTCGTGCCCACGTCGGGGGCCGGGATGTCCCACTCGGGGCCGATGTTGGCGCCGAGCGCGTGGGTGAAGCGCCGCGTGATGCGCTGCAGCTCGCTCTGGGAGTGCAGGCGCGGGTTGAACTTGATGCCGCCCTTGGCGCCGCCGAAGGGGATCTCGGCGAGCGCGCACTTGTACGTCATCCAGGAGGCGAGCGCCTTGACCTCGTCGAGCGAGGCCTCCTCGTGGTAGCGCAGGCCGCCCTTGTAGGGGCCGAGGATGTTGTTGTGCTGCACCCGGTAGCCCTTGAACAGGCGCGTCGAGCCATCGTCCATCTTCACGGGAAAGTTGGTGATGATCTCGTTCTTCGGCTGCGACAGGATCGTCGCGACCTCGGGGCTGAGGTTGATCGCCTTGGCGGCCTTGTGCGTCTGGCGGAGGGCGACCTCGTAGAGGTTCGCGCGCTCGGCCAGCTTGGTCTCGACGATCTTGGGGGCGGCGCTCATCGGTGGATCT
The DNA here is from genome assembly GCA_023248855.1 of Myxococcales bacterium. Taxonomy (GTDB): domain Bacteria; phylum Myxococcota_A; class Polyangia; order JAHFDS01; family JAHFDS01; genus JAHFDS01. The sequence goes on along the minus strand of JAHFDS010000424.1, from coordinate 5,263 downwards.
CCTGTTGCGGTGGCGGCTAGATACAATGCCGAAACTAGGGCGTCAAGGTACAGCCAATCCGGAGAAAACCGAGTCCGCAAGCGGGTTTGCGACGCGCCGCGTCACCGGTGGGTCGTGACGCGGCGGTTCGGGGCCAGGGCGCGGGCGCTGCTGGCCGAGCTCGCGGCGGACGCGCTTTCGGAGCCGCGGTTCGCGCTGCGGCGGCTCGGCCTCCGCTTGCGTCGTGAGCGCTGGCTCGGCGCCTGGGAGCGGCGCGGCGTGTCCGATGGCGTGGCCGCGGTGGTGCGTCTCCAGCGGCTGATCGTCTTCGCCCTCGCGCACGGAATGATGCGCGAAGACGGCCTGCCCGACGCGGCCCTGGCTCTGTCGAAGGGCCTGCCGGCGTGGGACCGTGACGCGATGGAGGTCGCCCTTTTCGCCCTGCCGGAGCCGGCGCGCACGGCGACGCGCCACGGGATCACCGACGCGCTGGCCGGCCGGTTGCTCGCCGAGCGCACCGACGTGGACGCGCTGCTCATCGCGTCGAACCAGCGGGCGCCGCTGGTCGTGCGCGCCAACCGCCTCCGCTGCACCGCGTCGGAGCTCTCGGCACGCCTTCGCGCCGAAGGGGTGGCGACGGTCCCGGCGGCGCTCGCCGAGGACGCGCTCGTGGTCGTGGGCCACCCGAACGTCGAGGGCACGAGTCCGTTCCGCGAGGGCTGGTTCGAGCCGCAGGACGAGGCCAGCCAGCTCGTGGCGGCGCTGTGCGAGGCGCCCGTCGGCGCGGTCGTGCTCGATGCCTGCGCCGGCGCGGGTGGCAAGACCTTGGCGCTGGCCTCGCGCGCCCGGGGACATATTCGCCTCGTCGCATGTGACGTCGACGCGGGCCGGCTGGCGGAGCTCGGGCGGCGCGCGGCGCGAGCAGGGGCCCGCATCGATGCGAGGTCGCCGGACGCGCTCGGAGACCTCGCGGCCGAGGTCGTCCTGGTGGATGCGCCCTGCAGCGGCTCGGGCACGCTCCGGCGCGATCCGGGTCTGCGCCACGCGCTCGAGGGCGCGGCGCTGGACGCGCATCCGCCCGTCCAGCGCGCGGTGCTGGGCCGCTATGCCGAGCACGTGCGGCCGGGCGGGCGCCTGGTCTACGCGACCTGCTCGCTCCTCTGCGCCGAGAACCAGGAGGTCGTGGCAGCCTTCCTGGAGCAGAACGCCGCCTTCCGTCAGGTGCCTCTCGTCGAGCTCCTGGGGCGCGAGCGTGCGCTCGCGATCGGCGATGGGGCCCTGCTGCAGATGGCGCCCCATACGCACGGCACCGACGGCTTCTTCGCGGCCGTGCTCGGGCGCCTGCCTTGACGGGTAGACCGCGCCGTCAGGCGGCTTGGGCGCGGAGCGATCGCGCCACCTCCTCGGCCGCACGCAGGCCGGAGGCCAGCGCTCCCTGCATCCAGCCGGGAAACGCGGAGGTGTGCTCGCCCGCGAAGTGCACCAGGCCATCCGCGCTCATCGCCGCCTCGAACATCCAGCCCGTCTGGCCGGGCTGGTGGTAGCCCCAGCCGCCGCCGGCCCAGCGATCCTCCTGCCAGGCGTGGCTGGTCGCGACCTCGACGTGGTCTGCGACGTCGGGCCAGAGCGCACGCATCTGCTCGAGCGAATGGGTCGCCCGCGTGGCCTCCGAGCCGACGTCGCACAGGGCGCGCGCGTGGTCGTGATGCACGTACGAGACGAGCATGCCGCGCTGCCCAGGCTGCACGCACGAAAGGTCCCAGACGCGCTCGACGGGCAGGTCGGTGCGGACCATCGCGAGGCCGCCGAGGCCCTCGCGCTTCCAGAAGCGCGTGCGCGTCTGGAAGTTGGTGCGGCAGACCGGCATGTAGGCGAGCTCGCGGATGGCGCGCGCCTTGTCGGGTGACCACATCGGCGCCGCGTCGATGCGGCGCAGGGTGGAGAAGGGCAGGGCGCACACGGCGCGATCGGCCTCGACCCGGACCGCGCCTTGGCCGGTGCGCGCCACCACCGTGACGCCGCCGAGGTGCTGCTCGATGCGCACGATCTCGTGCCCGTAGCGCACGCGCGCGCCGAGGCGCCGGGCCAGACCACGCGGCAGCTGGTCGTTGCCGCCGGCGATCGCGTAGGTGCGCTTCCAGGCCAGGTCCATGCGCTCGCATCCGAGCCAGATGGCCGCGCCGAACGCGGTGGCCTCGGTGCCGTTTTCGGCCAGAAACACGGCGATGGCGTCCTCGGAGGCGCCCCGGGCGCGCAGGAGCTGCGCGAAGGTCTGGCCGTCGTGGCGCCGCGCGCCCGGACCCGGCCAGCCGGGCGCGCGCGGGTCGCCCACGTCGGCGAGCGTGGGCTCGACGTAGGTCTTCCACAGGCCACTCCCGTCGGCGCCGGCTTCGCGCCCGGTGAGCGGAAGCGGAAAGGGCTGACCCTCCTCGTGCACGAAGCGGTGGCCGCGCACGTGATAGAGGACGCGCGGGCCCGTCACGGACAGCTCGACCAGCGGCAGCCCGAGCTCGCGGGCGAAGCGCAGCGTGAGGTCGTGGTAGTCGGGAATGCGCGTCGCGCCGAGCTCGGCGTACTGGCCGTCGTAGAACGGCGCGCGCAGCGTGCGCACCCGGCCGCCGGCCTGCGCCTGTGCCTCGAGGACGACGACCTCGTAGCCCGCGCGCACCAGCGCATCGGCGGCCGCCAGCCCCGAAAGGCCCGCGCCGAGCACGACCACGCGCCCTTGCGGGCTCTTGCGCTGGCCGCGCAGTCGCGCGCACGCCGAGGTGCCCGCCGCCAGGGCACCGAGCCGGAGGAGGCCGCGTCGCGAGAGCGCCATGCGCCTACGGATGCAAGTAGATCGGGTTGGTCGCCGCGAAAGGGCGGCGGCCGGGGTGGACCGGCTCGAGCGTGCGGTCGCCGTAGGCGGCCACCACCACGAAGCTGCCCATCGGGGCCACGTCGATCGGCACGCCGCGGCGGAAGCGGACGGCCGGGTTCGTCGGATCGGCGTCGGCGGGGGTGATCTCGAGCTTCTGCACCGTCTCTCCGTCCACCAGCACCTCGACGAAGTCGGCGTCGATCCAGCTCGCTCCCTGCAGCACGATGTCGACCGCCGGCCGCGCGCCGGCGCCCATCAGCGTCGACCCTGGGCCCGCGCCGAGGACGCTCGCATCGAGGTACAGGCCGCCCGAGATCGTCACCTGCCCGGATTGCAGGCCGTCGCGCACCTGATCGGCGGTCAGCCGCCGCGGGTCGTCGGTGCCGAGCGTGATGCACGTCCGCGGGTAACCGAGGGGCGAGCCCGAGATCCCGTGGCTGTCGGACGAGCCGACCGCGAACACCCTGCGGCCCCCGCGGTTGAGCGCGAGCCAGTCCTTGACACGCTCCTGCGCGCCGCCCCAGTCGGTGTCGTTGAAGACCTCGACCAGCGTGAACTGCGTGTCCCAGTCGCCCGGTCGGTCGACCATGCCGCTGACGCGGTTGTAACCCACGTAGTCGAAGTAGTTCGAGCCGCCCGTCGGGTGGTTGATGATCACGACCGGTTGCTCGCGCCGCGCGCGCACCTGGTCGAACACCACCTTCGGCGAGAGCGTCTCGAGCGTCACGTCCGGGTGCGCCACCGTCGGGAACTTCTGCCAGAGCGGCGCGCCGCCGTTCGGACGGGTCGCGTCCGGGACCAGGGGGAACACGCCCATGTGCCCCCACGCCTCCATGCTCGTCATCTCGATCGACGCCGGGCCGAACGCCCAGGCCTCGAGGTGCTCGGCCGCGATCTCGTCCTCGAACCCGGCCACGAATTCGTGGTCCGAGCGCACGGGCAGCTCGAGGCCGTCGGCCACGGCAGAGCGCACCTTCTCGCGTGCATCGTCGCCGGAGTCGTTCGAACGTGCCGTGTGGATGTGGAAGTCGCCGCACTGGATGCCCGGCGTGGCCACGACGTGCGCGAGCGTGCCGCGCGCCTCGACCGTCGCGCCCGCGGCGACGTCGACGGTCTGCCGGAACAGCTCGTACTCGTAGCCGTGCGAGGCCACGACCTCCCACTTGCCCGCCGGCGCGCGCAGCGTCGCCTCGCCACCACTTTCGTACGCGACCTGCAGGCGCCCGCGCGTGACCTCCGGCTCGCCCAGGCGGCCGGCCACATCGCCGGTGTCCTGGCCCGCGGCGGGCAGGAGCTGGATGCGCGCGGGGATGGGCGCGCCGGCGCCGTCTCGCACGACCACGTGGACGGCTCCCGTCGGCGGGAACGTGAGCTCGGCGCGTTTGCCGGACGGGGCCAGCTCGAGCTTGACCGGCACGTCGCCGCGCCGGTACGCGGTCAGCGTGATCGCGTCCGCGGCCGGCACGTGCAGCTCGAAGCCTCCGGTGTCGCTCACGAACGCACGCGAGCGCGGCTTTTGTCCGCTCTCGGCGTGCACGCGGGCGCCCACCGCGGGCGTGCCGTCCGCGTTCTTGACCGTGCCCGACAGGAGGCGCAGCTGCGTGCCGTCCACCTTGGCCATCACCTGCGCGAGCCCGTCGAGCCCGGGGCCGCCGATCGCGAGCCGCGCGTGCGTGTGCTGGCTCTCCTGGCCGCACGCCGCGATCTCGATGGCGCCGGTGAAGCCGGACACGAAGCCCGAGGCGCTGATGCCGCCGCCGATGGGACCGGTGGGGCTCTGGTACGCCCAGCTGGCTCCGAGGTCGTCGACGAAGCCGACCCAGGGCGTGGGGGCGCGGATCGTGCTCGAAAAGCCGATGTCGGGCAGCCACATGGGCGTGCGGTACGTGTACATGAAGCCGTGCATGGTCGACTCGACGCGCGTGGCCTCGGCGCGCGGCGAGCGGTAGCGGTAGACGACCTCGACGACGTCGGAATTCGGCGCCAGCACGTAGTCGAGCGCGGCCTCGATGTCCTCGAAGCCGTCGCCCGAGACCAGGCCGCGCGTGAGGTTGTCGTAAAAGGGGATCGGCGCGAGGTGGCCGGCCGCGCGCACGATGGCGGGGACGCCGTCGGAGCCGTCCGCGAGCACGGAGACGCTGGTGGTCAGCACCGTCGAGCGCCCGGTGAGCACGAAGAACTCGCCGAAATCGGCCGGCTCGACCAGGCGGCCGCCGCGCACGCGCGCGAAGCCGACCGGGCGGCCGCCCCAGGGATCGTAGAGGTCGGAGTCACCGACGTCCTCGATCACGATCGCGACGCGATCGTTGGCCAGCACCCAGTCGCCGGCTGCCCAGGTGAGAAGGCCGCTCTTGACCGGCGGGAGCTGCCCGGCGCGCACGCGGCCGGCCCGCGCCTGCCCCGCAACGGCGCCGAGGGGAT
>JAHFDS010000423.1 GCA_023248855.1 Myxococcales bacterium | reverse complement strand
ACCCGCTCGGCGGAGGCGCGCGATTTCGGGTGCGACCTCGACGAAAACGGCCAGCCCGACAATCAGGTGGGCAACGTCCTCGCGGCCAACGCGAGCCAGGGCATCGACAACCAGGCCAACACGGACGCGCTCCTCGCCTCCGGTCAGTTCATCGAGCTCGTGCGCGTGCGGGCCGCCTCGCTGTCGAGCACCGCCACGGCCACCACCGAGCTCGCACAGGGCTGCCACGACCTCGACCGCTTCGACCCGCAGGTCGTGTTCGGCGGCATGGGCGTGTTGCACGTCGCGAGCGCTGTGGCGACCCTGCCGGGCGCCATCGACATGGGCGTCGGCACCTTCGGCGACGCTCGAGCGGCCATGACGCTGCCGCTGCTCGGCGGCGGGGCGCCCCCGATCGACGTCGTGAGCGTGCGGATCGCCCACGTGCGGATCGCGATCTCTGGCCTGATGGAGGGCAACCTCTGCGGCGCCATCCCGGCGAGCAGCATCGCGACGCAGATCATCCCGTCCATGGCAGCCCAGATCAACGCGCGGATCGCAGCCGGCGGCTCGACCGCGACCACCCTCTGCAGCATCTACGATCTCGACCACAGCTGCGCCGTCATGGCCGACGGGTGCGCGAGCTTCGGCGCGGCCAATCCCGCTCCCGCGGGCTGCGTGTCCGCTGACGAGGTCGCCATGAACGCGATCACGCGCTCGGTGCTGCGGCCTGACATCACGGTCGGCGGTCAGCCCGCGCTGTCGTTCGGCTACCGATTCACCGCGGTACCCGCGTCGTTCTGACGGGGTCCAACCACACCGAAGGCGCTCAGGGGCGCGGCGACATGCGTGACGGGACGTTGCGGTTGGTATAGCTCGGGCGCGGCGCGTTCCATCCCGGATCCGGCGGTGGCACGACGGCCGGCCGCGACGGCTCCGCGAGGTGCTTGCCGGCCGGCTGGGCCAGGTACCACGGTGTCACGCCCACCGTGATCGGCTTGCGCTGCTCCACTACGGGCGCCTCTTCGACGGGCGGTGGATCGATGTCGCTCGGCGCGTAGAGCGCCTCCGCGTTCTCGACCTTGCTCATGTCCACGACGGAGACCGCCAGCACTTGACCCGTCTGCGTGTCCACCGCGCGCAGGTTGATCGTGAAGTGCGTGCCAATGTCGAGGAGCGTGCCGCGGACGTGGATCCGGGCGCCCCGCAGGTTGCCCGTCTCCGCGGAGGTTGCGTCGTCCCCTGCTCCTGGCGGACGTCGTCCAGGTCTCCGCGCTCGACGAGGGTCACGCCCCGACGCGCCAGGCGCCTCTCGAGCTGGCTCGAGAGGAGGCCACCGAGCTCGCAGGGCCGCTTGTCCGCGCAGCGCATGGGCAGCACCGCGACGTGGAGGCGGGGCGCGACGAGCGCGGGCTCGAGGTCCGGCCGATGGCCGCCGCGGTCCGCGCCAGCGTGGTCACCAACGCGTCGCCGATCAGGATCGGCTGCTTCGGTCGCGAGCGCCACGGCTCGGTCGCCCCTCCGAGCGCGGCGCATCCTCCCACGACCGAGCAGACGACGGCGCACACAAGCCGCATCAGAATCATGTATCACCGGCCCATCGAAGGATCCGGACCGGCCGCGACACCAAGGACAAGGCCTCCGGCGTGAGGCCGCCAGAAGCGAAGGCGAGACGATGACAGGCGACGCGATGCAGATCGAAGGGCTCACGAAGCGCTATGCGGGACACCTCGCGGTCGAGGAGCTCGCGCTCTCCGTGCCCGCGGGCTCCATCTATGGCCTGCTCGGTCCGAACGGCGCCGGCAAGTCGACCACGCTGCGCATCGCGCTCGGCATCCTCGGGCGCGACGCGGGGCAGGTGCTCCTGCTCGGCAAGGACCCGGGCCTCGACCGCCGCGTGCTCGACCGCATCGGCTATCTGCCCGAGGAGCGGGGCCTCTACAAGAAGATGCGCGTCATCGATTGCATCGTCTTCTTCGCGCGGCTCAAGGGCGTTCCCGCGGCCGAGGCCCGCCGCCGCGCCATCGACTGGCTCGAGCGGATGTCGCTAGGCGGCTGGGGCGACCGCCGCGTGGAGACCCTCTCGAAGGGCATGCAGCAGAAGGTGCAGTTCATCACGACGGTGCTGCACGACCCGGAGCTCCTCGTGCTCGACGAGCCGTTCTCGGGCCTCGACCCGGTCAACCAGGAGGTCCTGCGCACGACGGTCGTGGAGGCGCACCGCCGCGGCAAGACCATCCTGTTCTCGACGCACATCATCGAGCACGCCGAGGAGATCTGCGATCACGTGTGCATTCTCGCGGGCGGCCGCAAGGTCCTCGACGGCTCGCTCGCCGGCATCCGCAAGAGCGGCGGCGATCGCCGCTGGACCATCGAGGTCGAGGCCGTGACGCCCGCTGCCGAGGCGGCGATGGCGGCCGAGCGCGCGTTCTCGGGCGTGACGCGGCGGCCGCACGGCTGGGTCCTCGAGCTCGCGCCCGGCGCCGAGCCGCGCGCGGTGCTCGAGGCGGCTGGCCGCCTGGGCGCCGTGGTCACGCGCCTTTCGCGCCTAGAGCCCACGCTGCGCGAGGTGTTCGTCGAGCGCGTGGGCCAGGGAGCGGCGGCGTGAGCCGCCTTGCGATCGTGATGCGCCGGGAGCTCGTGGAGCGCGTGCGCAGCCGCGCGTTCCTGCTCTCCACGCTGCTCATGCCGCTCTTCATGGTGGCGATCTCCGTCCTGCCGGCGGTCATCGCCAAGCAGGGCGGGGCGCACCGAAAGCTGGTCCTCGTCGACGAGGCGCCCGAGCCGGTGGGCGCGGAGCTCCTGGCCAGGCTCACGGCCAAGGAGCGCGAGGCCGGCGCCACGGTCTTCGAGATCCGCCACGAACGCGCACCGCTCGCGGGCGCGCAGGAGGCGCTCCGCCAGCAGGTGCTCGAGGGCAAGCTCGACGGCTACCTGTGGCTCCCCGCGGACGTGCTCGCGTCGAACCACGTCGGCTACCGGGCCAAGAACATCGCCAACGTGTCCGAGCAGGGCGAGCTCCGCCGCGCTGCGTCCGAGGTCGTCCAGGGTGTACGGATCCGCCAGCAGGGCATCGACGCCGCGCGCATCGCCGAGCTGCTCCGTCGCGTCGAGCTCGACACGGTCAAGCTCACGAAGACCGGTGACGCCGGCGCGGACCCCACGAGCGCCTTCTTCTTCGCCTACATGGTGGCGTTCGCGATCTACATGCTGGTCCTGCTCTACGGCCAGAACGTCATGCGCAGCGTGCTCGAGGAGAAGACGAGCCGCATCGCCGAGGTGCTCATGAGCTCGATGCGAGCGACGCACCTGCTCTACGGCAAGATCCTGGGCGTCGGGGCGGCGGCGCTCTTGCAGGTGGCGATCTGGGCCTTGGTGCTGACGCTCCTCGCGACGCAGTCGCACCTCATCGCCCAGAGCCTCGGCATCCCCACCGAGGCCATCAAGACGGCGCACGTCGAGCCTGCCATCGCGCTCGTCCTCGTGCTGTTCTTCCTGCTCGGCTTCTTCCTCTACGCGGCCGTCTTCGCGGCCGTCGGCGCCGCGGTCTCGAGCGAGCAGGAGGCGCAGCAGGCCTCCTTCCTGCCGATCATGCTGCTCATCGTGCCGCTGCTCTTCATCATGCCCGTCATCTCCGATCCGCTCGGCACCACGGCCCGCGTGCTGGGCTTCATCCCCTTCACCTCGCCGGTGGTGATGCCGATGCGCCTTTCCGCTACGGCCCTTCCCCTCGGCGAGGTCGCCGGCTCCCTCGCGCTCCTCGCCGCGACCCTGCTCGCGGTCGCGTGGCTCGCGGGCAAGATCTACCGCATCGGCATGCTCAGCACGGGCAAGAAGCCTTCGCTATCCGAGCTCCTGCGCTGGGTCAGAACGCCCTGATCACTCGCCGAAAAGGCCCCGGTACTCGCCGAGCGCATCGAGGACGAGGAATCGGAAGAATGCGAGCTCGGAAGCATGGCAGTCCGTGGCGCCTGGCACCGGAGGCGGATCCTTGGGCGGGGGAACCCGGGGACTGGAGATGATGCCGCGGTAACGAGGCGCCGACCGCAGGGTGCCGTCCATGCCCTGGAGAGTGGGCGCCTGGCCTTGCGCGAGGCGCCGCGCGAACACGACCTTGCTCTGGCCGGGATTGGCGACGTCGAGCGCCACGCCATAGGCATCGAGCAGCGTACCGGGATCGTTGCGCTCGCCGTCGCTCTCGGGACGAGTCACGAAGTAGTAGACGATGACGCCTTGCTGGCCGCCCCACAGCGAGGGAGTCCCCGAAAACGCGACCGGCAGAGGCACCGGGTCCGGCACCAGCGTTCCACACGGAATGCTCGGCACAAAGGGCCCAGGCCTCGTCCGTGAGAGGCCCTCCGAACGCGTCGCCGGGGGCTCGGCGTCCTGGTCGAACGGAGCCTCTGCACAGCTGCTGACCAGCAGGCTGACGGTGAAAAGAGGGAGTGCAGGTGCAAGTCTCGAGATCATGCGTTTCCTTCCTTCAAGGGGTGTCGAATACCATGAGATCCTGCGCCCAGCCGTCCGGGTCGCGCGAAAGGAGCGTTCGCCGTTCGTCGCGGAGCGCAGCCGCGGGCGGGCTGCCCGCGCGGATGCGGGCCAGCACGGCTTCGAAGAAACTGCTGGCTTCGGCGTCGGGGATCGGCGCGGAGGACGCGATCACGGCGCGCGCGCCCGCGGCCAGCAAGGCGTCGGGCAAGCTCCACGCCACGTGCAGGGCCCCCGCGGGACGGGCCGCGTGGCAGGCGCCGAGGACGATCACGGGTCGGCCGCGCAGGTGGGTCTGGCGGATCTGTCCGGCGGTGAGCTCGTAGCGACCCTGGGCATCGGGCGACAGGGCGAGGAACGACGCTTCGCTCAGCCCGAGCGCCACCAGGCCGTGCGCGTGGATCTGCGCCTCGCTGGCATCGGCGAGCTCGGCCAGCACGCGGGCTGGCGTCGCTGCGGCGCCGGCGACGCGCACGGCGTCTCGGGTCGTGGCGCTCCAGGGGCCGAGCCGTGGCAGGCCGAGCGTGGCCGGCGGCTCGACGTCGGACACCACGACCCGGCGGTCGAGGCCCTGCGCCTGCGATCCCTCCGCTCCCCCGGAGCGGTAGCTCCACGCGAGGTCCGGGGGCAAGAGCCGCGGCATCCCGTGCAGGGGCGGCGGCGAAAGCACGGCCACCGTCGAGCAACCTGCGAGCGCAGCCCGCGCACGGGCGGGCACCAGCGCCGCCGGGATCAGGGCCGGCGAGGGACGCACGGCCTCGAAGTGGACCTCGGGCGAGCCGTCCGCACCGCGCCACGCCGCGGCCGCGCGCTCCTCGTCGACGGCCAGGGCGAGCACGCAGCGCGCTGGCACCGGCACGCCCGCTTGCGCGGCGAGCGCACCGAGCACGCCGGGGGCATCCTGCTGGCGAGCCGCCTCGAGGGCGAGGGAGACATGGGCATAGGCGCGTGCCTTGGCGGCGTCGGCGTCCCAGGCAGGCAGCGCCTCGGTATCCACCAGCGCCTGCCGCATGAGCCCGCCGCCCCGCGCAGGTTCGGAGAGCGCGAGCCACCGGCCGAGGATGACGTCGGCATGGGCGCGCAGGCCCGCCTCGAGGGTCGGGCGCAGCGCCTCGAGGTCGGTGCCTAGGCCGGCCGCCTCTTCGCCCCCCAGACCTCGCCGGGCCAGGCTCGCGAGGACGTCGGCACGCGCGAGCGTGATCGGCGCGTCGCAGCGTGGAGCGCGATCGAGCGCGGAGCGCGCGGCGGCTGGCTCGAGCTGAAAGAGATGGGCCACGGCGGAGAGCTCGTGCACCGCACGCTTTACGGTGCACTCCTCGGGGCGCTCGAGCTCGGACTCGCGCAGGTAAGCCCGCATGAGCGAGAAGTCCCCCTCGCCCCGGGCGACCTCGGCGAGCGGGAACAGGAACACGCTGGCCCGGTACGAGACGGCCTGCCGGGCGCGCCGCAGGCCCTCGCGCGCGTGCGTGCGCGCGGCGTCCATCCGGAAGAGGATGAGGTAGAGATTGGCCAGACGCTGCTCGAGATCGACGCAGCGATAGTCGGCATGGTCGGCCGTGCATTCGGCCAGGGCGGCCAGAAGGCGTCGCTCCGCCGCGAGGGGCTCGCCCCGGGCCAAGAGCGCGTCCGCCTGCGCGCCGGCCGCGATCGCGCCGAACCAAGGGTCGGCCGCAGCCTGCGCGAGCTCTGCCAGAAGCTCGGTCATGCGGCGTTCGCGCCCCAGGACGACGATGGCGGAGAGCAGCAGATCGCGCGCGCCCTTGCGTCGCAGCTGTGCGAGGTAAGCGTCCTGGTGCGACGCGTCGAGCGCGAGGGTCTGCGTGACCAGGCCCGCGTAGGTGTCCCGAAGGGCCGCCTCCGGCCGCGGTCGAAGGGCCGTGGCACGCACGAGCGCGGCCATCCGCGAGCCGCCCAGGCTGCGGTCGAGCGCTTCGCCGAGCGGCAGGAGCGAAAGCACGCGCTCGCGCGAGGGCGCGGTCCGGAGCGCATGGTAGAGGTAATGTCGGCAGAGACCGGGCTGGGCACGGACCAGGTCGTCGGCCGGAAGCGCACCGGACCGGACCAGCGCCACGCCGGCGCGGCGACCACGGTCCCACGAGGCCTTCCGCTCGTCCGCGTCGCGGCGCAGCGCGGCCGCGCGCGCGCGCGCCTCCTCGGACCAGCCGGGCTCGCCGAGCCCGGCGACGCGATCGAAGGCCTCCGCGGCGGCCAGCCCGAGGTCCAGCTGGCCGAGCGCGAGGGCGCGATTCCACGTGGCCTGCGCGTGGCCTGGCTGCTTGGCGAGCACGGAGTCG
>JAHFDS010000422.1 GCA_023248855.1 Myxococcales bacterium | reverse complement strand
TGGTGGAACGCGCGCGGCGAGCGCGCTTCGCCCATCTCAATACAGCAGATACGGCCGCCTGCGCTCGATGAACTCGGCTTCGGGCGCGCGCCAGGTGGCGGCGATGTCGTCGAGGTGGGCGCCGGCGTCGATGCCCCTTCGTACCTCGGTGCCTCCGCACAGAAGGTCGATCGCCGGGATCATCGTGACGAACTCGTAGGGCTTGTCGCGCCAGCGGAAGCGCTCCGGCCACAGCGCCTTGATCGCGCGCAGGATGCCCACGCCAGTCTTGAAGGACAGGTACTCGCCGCGCGCGTACACGTGGATCTGCAGCCCCCCGCAGCCCTTGCCGGCGTGCTTGTGGAAGGTCGGCCGGAACACCAGGGGTCGCAGACGCACGCCCGGCAGCGCCGACAGCGCCTCCGCGAGCCGCACGCCGTCGATGTACGGCGCGCCGAAGATCTCGAACGGCCGCGTCGAGCCGCGCCCCTCGCTGATCTCGGTCCCCTCGAGCAGGCACATGCCCGGGTACACGAGCGCCGTCTCCACCGTCGGCATGTTCGGCGACGGCATCACCCACGGCAGGCGCGTCTCGCGGAAGTACATCTCGCGCCGCCAGCCTTGCATCGCCACCACGGTCAGCGCTCAGCCGATGCCGCAGGCGTCGTTGACGAAGCGCGCGATCTCGCCGGCGGTCATGCCATGCCGCACCGCCACCGGGTAAAGGCCCACGAACGACTCGAAGCCCGGCAGCACCACGCCGCCCACGACCTGCGTGCCGCCGATCGGGTTCGGCCGGTCGAGCACGATCATGTCGATGCCGCGGCGCGCGCACGCCCGCATCGCCAGCGCCATCGTCCAGACGAACGTGTAGTAGCGCGTGCCGATGTCCTGGATGTCGAACACCAGCGCGTCGAGCCCCTCGAGCATCGCGTCGGTCGGCTCGAGCGAGCCCACGTCGGCGCCGTAGAGCGAGTGGCAGCGCAGCCCGGTGATGGGGTCGCGCCCCGCCTCGACCGCGTCCATGTCCTGCGCCTCGCCGCGCACCCCGTGCTCTGGCCCGAACAGCACGTCGAGCTTGACGTCTCCCCGCGCGAGCAGCAGATCCGCGGCGTGCCTCAGCTCGGCGTCCACGCTGGTCGGGTTGCAGATGAGGCCGATCCGCCGGCCCACCACGAGCTGCGCCTCGTCGTCGAGCAGGCGCTCGAGGCCGGTGCGCACCCTCATGGTCGCTGACCTCCGGTCCGACGCATCAGAACTGGCTCACCGTGAGCTGGAACGTGCCCACATGCGCCATGTAGCCGTCGACGATGATGTAGTAGGTGCCGGGCGCCGCCATCGCGATCTCGGCCGTCGAGGGGCCGACGCCGCTGTCATCGTCATTGCAGGCGACGTCCATCGCGCCCATCCCGGCGCAGATGTCCTTGCGGATGTAGACCACGGTGTCGAGCGTCGTCATGGGATTGGAGGTCGTCGCGCGCAGGCCACGCCCCCCCGCGGTGACCCGGTACGAGTAGATGCGCTCCGGGGCCGTGTTGGTCGCGGACGAGCAGCTCGGGGAGAAGCGGCCCATCTCGGTCGCGAGGGTCGTGGCCATTGCCATGCCGGTCGCCGTGATGTCGGTGACCATGACGCCCGGCCCGCACGGCGCCGCCTCCGTCTCGCCCGACGCGGACTGGCAGTCGGTGTCCATCGGGAAGTCGGTCTTGCCGTCCATGTCGTTGTCCATGCCGTCCGAGCATGCGGGCAGCGGCGTCGGATCGGTCTCGTCGTCGTCCGCGGTGCTCGTGCAGCCCGGCTCGTTCGGGAAGTCGGTCTTGCCGTCGCCGTCGTTGTCCATGCCGTCCGAGCACCTCGGCTTCCGGCACACGGCGCCGGCGTCGGCCGCGGCGGGTGCACACAGGCTGCCATCGTTGCACCGGAACGCGCCGTTTTGCGGATCGCACGCGGCGCCGTCGGGCAGGCGCCCGAGCGCCTCGAGCACGAACGTCGAGGACGTCGTGGTGTTCGTGCCGTCGACGAAGATCCAGTAGCGCTGGCCCATCTGCGGGTTCGGCACCGTGACGTGCGCTGGCTTGCCCATGCCGCACACGACCTCGCTGGCCGAGTCCTCGCACGTCGAGCGTACGTAGAGGACCACCTCGGGCGCGCCCGTGTCGCCCTTGGTGCGGAACTCGAGCGAGCCGAGCGGACGATCGACGTCCAGGTAGAACACGAGCTCGCCCGCGGTGGAGCCGCCGCACGAGCCCATGAAGCGACTCATGGTGCCCGGCAGGATGCCCGCCTGCGAGCCCGAAAGGCCAATCGAGGTCGCGCGGGGGCCGCCCATCCCGCACGTGGCGGCCACGGGCGCGTCCGGCCGCATCAGCGAGCCGTCGGGGCGCGCCGCGTCCGGGGTCGCGCTGCCGTCACGGCCACCGGTGTCGCCGCCCCCCGGCTGGTGGATGTTGCCTCCCGCGTCATGACGGCCCACCGTCGCAGGCTCCTTGTCGGAGCCGCAGGCCATCACGAGAACCAGCGAAAACGTCGAAAAAATAGCTCGATTCATCTCCCCACCGTCAGCACGAAGTTGCCCGCCGCCGCCGCGTAGCCGTCCACGAACACGAAGTACACGCCCGGCGGTTGGTTCGATAGCACGAGTGAGGACGGCCCTGCAGCGCCGCTCGCATCGTCGTTGCAACCAATTTGCGCGGCCCCGCACCCGCCGCGGCGGACATAGACCACCGTGTCGAAGTCCGTCCCCGCTCCGGTGGTCGCCACGCGGAGCGTCGCCGCCGCGTCGAGCCGGTACAGGTACACGCGCTCGCCGGCCGTGTTTCCGCTGCCGCTGCCGCCCATCACCACGCCGCACCCCATCGCCGGATCCGGGCCGAAGCGGTTCTGGATTCCGACCGTGCTGCCCGTGGCGCGGCCGCTCGCCGAAAGGTCCTCCACCAGAACACCCGGCCCGCAGGGCGCGTCCTCCGACGGCGAGCCGGCCCCGAGGCACCCCGGATCGGCCGGCCAGTCGGCCAGGCCGTCGCGATCGTCATCGAGGCCGTTGGCGCACACGGGCGGCGTCATCGGATCGGCCTCGTCGTCGTCGGTGGCGTTCTCGCAGCCGCGCTCCCTCGGGAAGTCCACGACGCCGTCGCCATCGTTGTCCACGCCGTCGGAGCAGGCTGGACGCGCGCAGCGCGCGCCCGCCGCCCCGGCGCGGCAGACCAGGCCATCCGCGCAGCGCCGCGGACCGCCTGCCGGATCGCATGGCGTGCCGTCCTCGAGCAGCACCTCCACCTCGAGCGCGAACGCCCCGGCGCCGAAATCGCTGTCCACCGTCACGAAGTAGACGCCCGCCTCGGCCGGCGAGACCTCCAGCGCATCGCCGAGGGTGCAGCCGACCTCGGAGGCAGCCTGCCGGCAGTCGCCGCGCCGCACGTGCAGCACTGCGCCCGGAAAGCCGGTCGCAAGGCGCGCTCGCAGCGCCTCGGCGCGCCGGTCCACCCGCATCGCGAACACGCGCTCACCTCCGGTCGCGGAGGCGTCACAGCGCGGCACCAGGCGATCGGGCGCGCCGGCCGTGGTGCCGCTCCCGCGTCCGGTCGCCGTCAGATCGACCACGTCGACCCCGGCGCCGCACGGCTCGCTCTCGCTGCCCGCGGAGGCCGCGGTGCAGCCGAGATCCGCGGGGAAGTCGACCAGCCCGTCGCCGTCGTCGTCGAGGCCGTTGCCGCACACGGGTGCCGGCGTCGGGTCGCGCTCGTCGTCGTCATCGACCGAGGCGCATCCTGGCTCGAATGGATAGTCCACCTTGCCGTCGCCGTCGTCGTCGACGCCATTTCCGCACGCGCTCTTGCGGCAGTGGCCGTCGCACACGTGGGCCGGTCCGCACCCGACGGCGGGCCGCGCGGGATCGCAGGCCGCGCCCTCGGCGAGCTCGGCCCGCACGACCAGCTGGAACGGGCCCGGCTGGAAGTCGCCGTCGACGATCACGTAGTAGACCCCCGCGGGCGCGGGCGCGACCACCGCGGGTTCATTCGCCTGGGCGCATGCGACCTCCGCCCCCGCGTCCGCGCAGCGCTCCCGGCGCACCGCCACGGAGGCCCCCGCGAACGCCTGCACAAGGCGCGCCTCGAGCCGCGCCGCGGGCACCGCCAGCACGAACCGGTAGACCCGCTCGCCCTGCATCGCGTTCGGCGCGCAGCTCGGCAGAAGGCTGTTGCGCGCGCCCGACGTGTCCCCCGCGGCGGCGCCAGCCGGCGGCAGGTCGAGCACCTCCACGCCCGGCACGCACTGGTCGCGCTCGTCGTCGTCCCCCGCGGCCACGCAGCCGGGATCGGCCGGCCAGTCCACCCTGCCGTCGCCGTCGTCGTCCACGCCGTTGGCGCACGCAGGCGGCGTGGACGGATCGGCCTCGTCGTCGTCGCGCGCCTCGGCACAGCCCGGGTCGGCCGGCCAGTCGATCTTGCCGTCGCCGTCGTCGTCGGTACCGTCGGCGCACCGCGGCACCACGCAGCGCGCGCCCCCTTGCCGCAGGCCGCACACGCGGGCGCCGCAGCCGGCGAGGGCGTCTCCGGGCGTGCACGGCGCGTCCGCGGGCAGCTCGCCCTCGATCGTGAGCGCGAAGCGCGCGTCCGCGCCGTGACCGTCCACCAGCACGAAGTACCGTCCGGGCGCGACGTCGGCGAGCCGCAGCCGCGCCCGCGCGCCGGCCTGACAGGCGAGCTCGCTGCCGGGATCCGCGCACACCCGCCGGACGTAGAGCGTCACGTCGGCGTCCGCCGCGATCACGAGCGCCGACAGCGGTGAGGCCACGTCGATGACGTACGCGAGCTCGCCGGTGCCCACGCCTCCGCAGCTGCCCCGGGCCGTGTCCGTGGCGGGCAGAAGGCCGAGCTGTGTGCCGGTCGGCGAGGCCGCTGCGAGGGGTGTGCTCCCGCAGGTCGCGCGGGCGGCGTCGATGGCGTCGCGCGGGGCGCTGTCCGGCGCGCCCGCGTCGGGGTCCCCGAGCGGCGCGCCGTCGCCGTGCGCGCCGAGGTGCCCGTCCTGGGAGGCGCCTCCGTGCGAGCCACGACAGGCGCAAAGGAGCGTCAGGAGGATGAGCCGGTGCACCGGTCGGGAGTCTACGCCGCTATCCCAGCATCACGGGCCGCAGCACCACCTGCTCGCCACGGCGCTCGACCAGGAAGCGGATCCGCGTGGCTCCGTAGCGATCCCGCAGGGCCCGCTCCTTTTCCTTCAGCTTCTCCGCGAACGCGTCCGGCGTGATGCCCTCGAAGGGCGCGCCCACGGCCGCTCGCGCGGCGACGAACTCGTCGAACGTGCGCTGCAGGTAGGCTTCCTCGGCCTCCGCGCCGATTCGCTCGAGCTCGGCAGCCTCCGCCAGCGGTGCCGCCAAGACCTCGTCCTCACCGAGCGTGGCCCACGCATCGTCATCGCCGCGAGCAGGGCCGCGCAGCCGTACCCGCAGGCCCTCGATGCCGCTCGCGAGGGGCTCGAGGACCGCGCTCGTCGCCTCGATCGGGGCGTCGAGCTCCCCGGTCGCCACGCGATCGACCTGCGCCTCGAGGTCGGCGAGCGAGCGCCGGAAGTAGGCCGCTGTGCCCAGCGCGCCGAGGATGGCAAGCAGCGCCCCGGCGCCGCTCACCGCGAGCAAGAGGCCCCCCGCCGTCGGCAGCGGCAGCGCCGTGGCGGTCGCGTTCGCGAGCAACACGGCGCGCGCGCCGTGGGCCTCGCCGAAGGGCAGCGGTGCGATGCGCGCCCGGTAGCCCTCGCCCCGGAAGGCGATCTCCTGCAGCGCGACCGATCGCGCGAGCGGGCCCCGACGCACCTGCTGGGGCAGGGCCTCGGCCAGGGCGGCGCCGAGCCCCTCGTCCCGCCCCTGGCCCACGCTGGTCGCGACCACCTGCCCGTCCACCAGGTAGGCCAGGCCGTCCACGCCGAGCAGGTCACGCGTCGAGCCCGCGTGCTCCGCGGCCGCGGCGAACCCCACGACCATGGCTCCGACCACACGCCCCTTATCGCGCATCGGCGCGAGGCCGACCCGCATCATCCGGTGCGACACGAGCCACAGGTCGGCCACCACCCTGCCCTCGAGCGCGACCCCCACCGCACGCTCGCGCGCGCGCAGGTCATCGCCGGCCGCCATCGGATCGAGGTTGCGCGCGATCAGCTTGCCCTGCGCATCCACGAGCATCACGAGGTCGGGCCGCGGCGTTCCCTCTTTGGCCAGCGTCGCGGACCTGTGCTCGATGCGCGCGAAGGCGCCGCGCTGCCGCTCCGCGGCGTCGAGCATCCCGAGCGCCCGCGCCAGCTCCTCGTCGCGCGCCCAGGCCAGCGCGCTGGCTTCGCTCTCCTGCGCCTCCACGCGCGCGCTGCGCTCGAGCACCCGCTCGGCCCGCACGATACCGGTCTCGGCCTCCGCGCGCCTGGCCTCGAGCGCCTGGTTGCGCGCCGCGGACCAGGCAGCCAGCCCCGCCAGGACCGCCAGCAGCGCCGCTCCGAACCCTGCGAGGCGTAGCATTCGCGACGACGGTACGAGAGCGCGGGTCGAGCGTCAAACGCCCTCGGAGCCGCCTGGGGTTCGGAGTAGTTCCGCCCCTGCGGCGTTCGCGCCGCAGATCCTTCGAGGGTGAAACTCTGCGCGCGATCGGGGATGAAGAGCGAAGCGTGGCTCCGGCAGCTACGTTGCGCCGCTTCTTGAGGGGCTTGCCTCCGGAGATCGGGGTACGTGGACACAGGCGGAGCCAGGAGACGAAGCACTTCTCGGATGGGAAGCTGGAGAGGTTCGGGCCGACCTCTGTCA
>JAHFDS010000421.1 GCA_023248855.1 Myxococcales bacterium | reverse complement strand
CGCTCGGGTAGCGCGCGCCCACCCTCGCGCGCACGCTCGAGGAGCCTGCGCGCCTCGGCGGAGACCGCTCCGATGTCACGCGTCACTCGGGCGGCCCAGCCTTGTCGAGGGCGCGCTCGAGCCTTGCTGCCGCATCCTCGAGCCAGCTCCGGGTCGCCTCGTGCTCCTCGCCCTCCGGCAGCGCCTCGGCCAGCTCGGCCAGCTGGCGTACACGAAACAGGATCTCCTCGCGACGCTCCTCGACGTCACGCCGCACCTCCTCGGCGGTCGCGGAGCGCGTCTTGAAGCGCGCGATCGCCTGCTCGAGCGTACCGGCCGCGGACACGCTGCCCTGCACGAGCTCGGTCGATTCCTTGGCCGCCTCGGCGGTGACCGTCACCGCGAACCGGATCTCGTCGATCGATCGCGTGGCCTCGCTCGCCGCCTCCTGGATGCTCTCGATGAACGCGCCGATGTCGCGCGTCGCGGCGCTCGATCGCTCGGCGAGCTTTCTCACCTCGTCCGCGACGTTCGCGAAGCCCATCCCCCGTTCGCCGGCGCGGCTCGCCTCGATGGCGGCGTTGAGCGCGAGCAGGTTCGTGCGTGAGGCGATGTCCTCCACCAGCTCCACGATCTGGTGGATCTCGAGCGCCCGGTCCCCGAGCGCTCGGATGCGGTCGAGCAGCACCTCGAGCGAGCTCGCCTGGTGCACGGCCCCCTTGGCCACGCGCCGGGACGCTCCCAGGATGGCGCGCGAGCTCCTCGCGACCTCGTCCCCGGAGCGGCGCACCTCGGCCACCAGCGCCCCGATGCTGTCGAGCATGTGGTTGACGGCCTCGGTGACCGAGCCGAGCTCGTCCGGCGTTGGCGTCCCGCGGGCGGTCAGATCGCCTCGCGCGGCCGTGGACACGAGCGAGAGCAGGCGCACGATGCCCCCCTCGAGCCGCTGCTTGTCCTCGTCCGAGCGAATGAGCGAGACCATGCGCTCGACCATCGCGTTCATCGTCCGCGCGAGCTCCTCGAGCTCGTCCGCCGTCCGCACGTCGGCGCGCACCTCGTAGTGGCCGTCGCGGATCTGCGCCGCCACCTCGGTCAGGTGATGCACCGGCTCGGCGAGCTCCTTGGACACGCGCCGCCAGATCCACGCGCCGAACAGGCCGCCGACCGCCAGCACCACCACCGCGATGACCGAGAGGTTCAGGCGCAGCGCCCTCAGCGTGACCCCGAGGTTCTGCGCGAGCGCGCCCGAGCGGCTCGTCAGCTCGGCGATCTCCGTCTGCGAGGCCAGCGTGGCCGCGCGCGCCTCCTCGAGCGCGCGCTCGGCGTGGGCCAGGATCTCGTACTGGCGCCCCTCGAGGTCCGTCCGCGCCGCGAGCGACCACGTCGTCCCCGCGAGTGGCGTCAGGATCCAGAAGTCCGCGGCGCGGCCCTCCTCCCCGGGAAAGACGCCGAGCTCGGCGTCCCGGTTGTTGCCGAGCCAGGCTCGCGAGCCCGTCTCCGCCTCGGGCGACGGCGGCGCGGGCTTGCCCCGCCAGCGCGCGCGAGAGAGCAGCTCGCCGAGCGGCGGGAACGCCTCGGCCACCTTGGTGCCCGTGAGCTCCTCGTCGAGCGCGAGCTCGATCGCCCCGGACACGTGATCCACGACCAGCATCTCGCCCGCGCGTCCGATCCGCAGGTGACCGAGGATGGGCGCGAGGTGCACGAGCGCTCCGCGCGGTCCTCGCCCCCGCGCCTCGGCCAGCACGGCCTCGATCAGCGTCGCGATCGCGTACACCTGCTGCTGGTGACCGGTCTTGACGAGCTCCACCGCGCCCGTGCGCGCGCGCCCGAGCGCCTCCTTGACCTGCGCCTCGGCACGCGCCAGCCCACCGCCCAGCGTCCCGAGCTGCGAGCGCAGCAGGGACTCCTCCGACCGCTGCACGCCGATCTGCAGCCCCTCCGTGTACGCGAACCCGAGCACCAGCGCGATCGCCAGCGCCGGCCACAGGACGAGCAGGAGCAACCGCCGCCGCACGCGCGCCAGGACGCTCGCGCGCTGGATCATCGCGGCTTCTCCATGCGCAGCGCGAAGAGCGTCTCGGCCACGTCGAGGTGCGACTCCGCCTCGATCCCGAGCCCGACCACGCGATCCACCGTCAGCGCCGCGCGCAGGAGCGGCTCGTCGGGCCGCCCAGCCTCGACCACGACGAGCGGCGTTCCGGCCACCGGATCCGCACCCGGCGTCTGAAACGCCGCGCTCGACAGATCCACGACCGGCACCAGCTGCCCACGAAGATGGACGAGGCCCCGGACCGCCGCCGCCGCCCCTGGCACCGGGGTCAAGTCCCCGAGCGCGATCACCTCGCTCACGTCGTCGAGAGGCAGGCCCACCGTGCGCCCCCCCACGAGCACCACCAGCTCAGTGCCGGCGAGCGTCCCGCCCAATCACACCGCCACCGGCAGCACGCGCCGCCGGACGAGCTTGATGCTGAGCAGGCGGTACAGCATCTTGGTCACGTCGAAGGACCCCATCTTCGACTGCCGGATGATCTCCTTGACCGTGTGCTTGCCGTTGACGAGCTCGAGCACCGCGAGCTCCTCCCGCGTGAGCTTGGCGCGCCCGACCTGCGCGAGCGCGTCCTCGTTGCGCAGGAAGACGGTGTCGAAGTTGTCGACCTCGCGCTCGATGAGGTGCCACTCGTCCACGCGGCGGAAGCCTTCCATGAGCAGACCATCGACCGCCAGCCCGAGCGACGCATCGAGCGCCACCGGCGGCAGATCCTTGGTCGCGCGGAACGCGAAGCGCCCGCTCTTCCAGCGCAGGATCTCGTAGACGAGCTCGCTCGTCTGCTGCGCGATGGTCTGCTTGAGCTCGACCTCGGTCAGGTAGCCGAGCTTGACCAGCTGCGCGCCAAAGAGCTTGGTCGGGGCGTCCCCGCGAGAGCGCAAGAAGAGCTCCAGGTCCTCGCGCGTCATGAGCTTGTTCTCGACGATGAAGCGGCCGAGCAAGAACTCCTCGCTCACGCCCGCGGCGGCCGCGAGGTCGATCTTGCCCGTGCGGAAGAACACGTCCACCTTGGCCGCGTCCTTGCCGCCACCCTGGCGGGTCACCGTCAGGATGCCGCCCTGATGCTGGATCGACAGCATCTGGAGCACCTCCGCCAGCGGGATGACGCGCAGATCGCCCGTCAGCACCGCTTCGGGCCCGCTGACGAGCTCGGGGCTGTTCGCGCGCACGGCCGACAGGATCGCCTCGAGCGCCGAGTCCTCGAGCGCCGAGCGGATGGTCTCGCGCAGGCGCTCATGCGTCTCGCCATCCGACAGCGCCATGCGCTCGTCCTCGTCGTCCGCCGAGTCCACGAAGCGCTGCAGGACGCGCGACGCCACCGTCGCCCGGACCTCTTCGAGCGCCTCGCGCCGCGCCGCCGACGCCTGGTCGGCCGCCTCGACGATCGCCTCCGCCGCCTCGATGAGGTCCTCCTCGTCGAGCTGCGCCGACGGGATGAGCGGCTCCTTCTCCACCGCCACCCTCGAGCCGTCCTGCTTGTCGATGGTGTGCTGAACGACCGCGAGGATCGCCTCGGGCGAAAACGGCTTGGTGATGTAGTCGACGATACCCATCACCTTGACGAAGCGCTCGCCCACCTGGTCACCCTTGGCGCTCATGAGCACCACCGGCACCGAGCGCAGCGGCTCCTCCTCCGCCAGCGCGCGGCAGACCTGGTAGCCATTCATGCGCGGCATCACGAAGTCGAGCAGGATGAGATCGGGTCGCTGCTCACGCGCGTACTCGATCCCGAGCTCGCCGTCGGGTGCGGTGCGGACGTCGAAGCCCGCCTTGGTGAGCACGAGCTGAACCACCTTCAAGATGGTCGGACTGTCGTCGATGACCAGGACGGAGGCGGGCATAGGCGCGCGCAAGGTAGCACGGGCGCCCACGGGGCGGATGTGCGATGATCGTCCTGTTGCGGCCCGTATTCTCGGCCCTCCTGGCCGCTCTCGCCCTCTCTTGGGGCGGGACGCTCGCGCCTGCAGGTGAGCCGGTCATCCTGCGTCTCGGCACCAACGCCCCGGAGGGCTCGCCCTGGGCGGACGGCTCGATCGCCGTGGCGCGCCTCGTGGAGAGGAACACCAAAGGGCTGGTTCGCCCCAAGATCTTCCCCTCTGGCGTGCTCGGCGACGAGCAGCAGATCATGCAGAGCCTGGCCCACGGCGGCGTCGACGGGGCCGCGGTCTCGGCGGCCGCGACCTTCGACTTCCTGCCCGAGCTGGCCGCCCTCGAGCTGCCCTATCTCTTCCCCGACGCCCCGACGACGGACCGTGCCATGGAGAAGCTCTATCCGGTCATCCAGAAGACCGCCGCGGTCCACGGCTACCAGGTCCTCGTGCACACGAGCATCGGCTTTCGGCACCTCGGGACCCAGGGGCCCATCGAATCGCTCGCGGACCTGCGCAAGGTCCGGATGCGCTCGCAGCCGAGCGTCCTGCACGCCCACATGTGGAACCTGCTCGGCGTCAAGCACACGCCCATCGGGCTGCCGCAGGTGTCGCCAGCGCTCGACCGACATGAGGTCGACTCCTTCGACGCCGCCCTGGTCTGGATGTTCGGTGCCGGCTGGCACCAGCAGATCAAGACGCTCACCTTGACCGGACACATCCATCAGCCGGGCCTGATCGTGCTCAGCCCCGCCGCCGTGGCCAAGGTCCCCGAGGGCCTGCGCGCCAAGCTGGCCGAAGGGTCCCTGCTGGTCGGTCGGGAGAACGTCAGGCGCGTGCGCGAGATCGAACGCCAGCTGCTCCACCAGCTGCCCGGCATGGGCGTCGCTGTCCGTCCTGCCGGGCCGGCCCTCACGACCGAGCTGCAGACGGCCCTGGCGCCAATGCGCCCGAGGTGGCGCAAGGCCACCTCACCGGCCGGCAAGAGGCTCTACGACGCGGTGGAGCAGGAGATCGCCCGCGCGCGCTGAGCTACCGAGGCACGCCGACCTTGGTGGTCAAAACAGCTGCCGGCGCTTCGAAGAGCTCAGGATGCCGAGCTGCTCGCGGTACTTGGCCACCGTGCGGCGCGCGATGTTGATGCCGCTCGAGGCCAGCAGCTCGACGATCTTCTGGTCCGAGTACGGGTTCTTGGCGTCCTCCTTGCCGCAGATCTCCTTGATCTTGTTCTTGACGGCGATGGAGGCGACGTCGTCGCCGTCGGACCTGCTGATGCCGCTATTGAAGAAGAACTTGAGCTCGTAGAGCCCCTGCGGCGTGTGCACGTACTTGTTCGTCGTCACCCGCGAGATCGTGGACTCGTGCATGGAGATGTCCTCGGCCACGTCGCGCAGGATGAGGGGTTTGAGGTGCGCGATGCCCTTGTCGAAGAAGTCGCGCTGAAACTTCACGATGCTCTCGGTGACCTTGACGATCGTGCGTTGCCGTTGCTGGATCGAGCGGATCAGCCACTGCGCCGAGCGGAGCTTATCCTGGATGTACTCCTTGGTCTTTGACGGCCCCGCGAGCGCCGATCGATAAAACGACGAGATCTTCAGCTTGGGCAGACCGTCGTCGTTCGGCACCACGAAGTACTTGTCGCCGACTTTGTGGACGTACACGTCCGGGGTGATGTACTGCGGCTCTTCGGTCGCATACTGCCGACCCGGCCGCGGATCCAGCGTCGAGATCGCCTTGGCGGCCTCGATGATCTCCTCGAGCGGCTGGTTCAGGTCCTTGGCGATGGCCGCGTAGTTCTTCTTCTCGAGGTTCGGCATGTGCTTCTCGATCATCGAGACCAGCACGCCGTCGTCGACCTGGAGATGACGCGCCTGGATGAGCAGGCACTCGCGGAGATCGCGCGCGGCCACCCCCACCGGATCGAACAGCTGGATCTCCTCCAGCACCTCGAGCGCCGTCTCGGGATCGGAGCCGGCCTCGGCGGCCAGGTCCTCGACCGACATGCCCGACAGGTACCCGTTCTGATCGAGGTTGCCCAGGATGAGCATCCCGATCTCCTCTTCCTTCTCGTTGAAGCCACCGAGCTTGAGCTGCCAGAGCAGGTGGTCGAACAGCGAGGTCCGCTTGGTGAGCGTCGCCTCGAGGGACGGCAGCTCCTCGCTGCCGCTGTCGCGGAACGAGGGCATGGCCGGCTGCGACGTGTAGCTCTCGAGGTAGTTCTCCCAGTCGATCTCGTTGACCGCGGTTGCCGAGTCGCCTGAGACCTCGGTGGTCGCGTCGCGCGGCTCCGCCGATGGGCTTTGCGGCTGCTCGGTCTCCCCCATGAGCTGCTGCTCGGGGACGTCGCCCCCGATCTCGGTCTCGCCGCGGACCTCCTCGCGCGAGGCCTCCTTGTCGGTGTCGAGGCCGTCCTCGAGCACCGGATTCTCCATGAGCTCCTCGCGCACCAGCTCCGAGAGCTCCATCCGCGACAGCTGCAGGAGCTTGATCGCCTGCTGCAGCTGGGGGGTCATGACCAGCTGCTGACTGAGCTTTAGCTGCTGCTTGATCTCAATCGACATGGGTCTCTCCGCCCCTCTGCTCTACGGTTGGCACAGGAAAATCAAAAACTTGCGTCCTGTGCCAGAACATAGCACTTCCCGTGCCCTGCCGTAAAGCCAAACCGGTACGAAAGTTGCTTGGGTCACTTGGGAACCCAGCCGGGCGGAAAAAAACCGGTTCGTCAGCTGGTGCGGCGGGCGCGGACGCAGGCGTCCACGAAGGCGCGGAAGAGCGGGTGCGGCGACATCGGCCGGCTCTGGAACTCGGGGTGGAACTGGCAGCCCATGAAGAAGGGATGCTCCGGCAGCTCGATCATCTCGACCAGCCGGGCGTC
>JAHFDS010000420.1 GCA_023248855.1 Myxococcales bacterium | reverse complement strand
CCGTGGCCGCTGCGAGCTCGGCCGGCGCGCGCGGCGGCGCGACCGGATCGAGGAGCGCGCGGAGGGCGGAGCCGGCGGCGCCCGACTCCTCGGCGCTCACGCGTGCGAGGTAGGCGCGCACGACCCGCGCGGCACGCTCCGGTGACTGCATGTCGAACCCGTAGAAGTGGAGCTTGCGAGCGTGTCGCGGGTCGGCGTTGTAGGCGCGCATCCAGCGGAGGAGCGCGAGCACCTCCTCGGTGTTCCAGGTCCAGAAGTACAGGGCCGAGAGCACCTGACCGGGGTCGCCCTTGCCGGTCTGCACGTAGGCGTCGACGTCGAAGCCCTCGGGCATCGTGGCCTCGATCGCGAACGCGGTGAAGCCCGCGCGCTCGGCGAGCAGCTCGAGCACGCGGTGCTTGAGCTGGAAGAACTCGCGGGAGCCGTGCGTGGCCTCGCCGAGCGCGACCACGCGAGCGTCGCCGACGACGCCAAGGAGCGGCGAAAGGTCGTCGAGCGGCTCGCTCGGATCCGTGGTGCGGATCGGGATGGCGTGCTCGCGCATCCAGCGCGTGACCTCCGCGGGCGCGGGCGCGAGGTCCGCGACCGGATCGACCGGCAGGTCGACGACCTCGTCGCGCACGATCTCGCGATCGACGGCCGGACCGGTGTGGCTCGTCGCGAGGAGCTGAAACGAGTAACGACCGCGGGGCAGACGAAGCGCGAACCGGCCGTCGGTGCCGACGGCCGCGTGGAACTCGTCACACGGCTCCTCGCTCAGGCGCGGCACCACGAGGCGCTGCCCCTCGAGGCGCCGGTGGCCGCGCGAAAGCACGCGGCCAGACACCTGCAGACCCGGGCCGCCGAGCGCCAGCCGCAGCGCCGGCGGGCTCGTCGCCGCCACCACGAGGCCGCAGCGAAACGCGGCCGTGTGCCGCTCGTGCGTGGCGGTCACGCCGTACCGCCCCGGCCCCGGCGCCGGGATCGAGAAGCGACCCGCCGCGTCGCTGCGCGTGACCGTCGCCGGCGCACCTTGCCCCTCGACGACGAGCGCGACGGTGGCTCCCGCGACGGGCTTTCCATCCTGGGCGACCAGCGTCCCGGTCACGGAGGCCCCCAGGGCGGGCGGCGCGACCAGCAGCAACGAGACGACGACGATCGAGACCATGACCCCTCCGCCGACGGGAGAGTACAGCACCCGCCCGATGTGACGGGATCCGCGGCCATCGACACGCAGTCCTGTGCCCCTTGACAAACTTGGAACGCGTTCTAAGTTTATCGCGTGCAGGGCAAGCGAGAGACGGCCATCGCGGATCGCCGCGCCCGGATCCGGGCGGCGGCGAAGGAGGCCCTGCTCCGCGCGCCCGACGCGTCGATGCGCGACATCGCCGAGGACGCCGCGCTCAGCGTCGCCACCCTCTACAACCTGTTCACGAACAAGGAAGCGATCCTGCTCGACATCGTGGAGGAGGAGCTCGATCAGATCGACGCGGTGCTGGCGCGGCAGCGGATCGACGACCCCATCGAGCGGTGTCGGGCGGTGATCGAGGTCTCTGTGTCGCAGTTCATCCGCCACGCGCCGCTGTTCCGGCCCCTGCTCGGCGCCATCGAGCGCCAGCCCACGACGCCACGCAGGACGGCGGTCATGCAACGCAGCGCCAGTCGGTTCGCGGAGGCCATCGTGCAGGGGGTCGCGTGCGGTCAGCTGTTCGATGACGTGGCGCCCGAGATCGTGGCGCGCCAGATCACCTGGGGGTTCGTGCAGGCCATCCGCTACTGGGCGTCGGGCGATCTCGGCCACGATGCCTTTCGCGGCCAGGCGCGTCTGGTGGTGGAGCTGGCCCTGCTCGCCATCGCGGCGCCGCATGCGCGGGGCCGCCACGTGCAGCGGCTGGCCGAGCTCACCCCTGCCCTCTCCCGACGAGCACGCAGTTGAAGCGCATGCGTCGCTTTCCCCTGGATCGGCTCGCCGTCGAGCACGCCCCCGCAAACAGCGTCGGCGTGGGCCTGCTTCGGCGCCTCTGGGGGCTGCGGCTCGACTACTTCCCGCTCGCCAACGGTCGCACCGCGGAGGAGGACTGGTTCGAGTTCTCGAGCTACTTCCAGCGCCACGACCGGGACGTCGTGCTGTTCCGCCGCGGCTCCGAGGTGGTGGGGTTCTTCGTGAACTCGCACGACCTCGTCGAGGCCCAGGGCCGCGAGGCGGTGCTGGTGTCGATCGAGTACGCGTACATGCGGCCCGCGTACCGGGGCCGGCCGGAGTGGATCCTCGCCGGCTTCAGGCTCTATCTCTCCCTGCTGGTCCGGCACCCCCGCACGGCCATCTATTACGTGTCGTTCGTCTTCGCGAACAGCTTCGCCTTCCTCACGGCGAGCTTCGGTCGGGTCTTCACCCTGCAGGAGAGCCCGCCGCCCTTCGAGCGGCAGCTGCTCGAATGGTACGGCCAGCACGCAGGCGGCGCCCGGTGGGACGGCGTGCGCGGCGTCGCGCGCTACCGCAATCTGCCGCCGGAGGTGACGGATCGCGAGCAGAAGCCTGCCCACATCCAGGCGCTGCTCGGCCGGTTCGAGCGCATTGACCCGACCTGGCGCGACGGCGACGCGATCGTCTTGCTGGCCCCCGCAGACGCGCGAGCCCTTGCCTCGACGGTCCGCCGGGTCCTGTCACGCACCCGTTCCGGGCGCAGCGGACGGCGCGCCCCTCAACCATCCGTCACCGTGGAGGTCCACCATGCCTGAAGCACCCCTTTCGACCGGCGAGGCCAGCCTCACCCGCCAGGTCCACGGGCACCTGCTCCTCATGGGGCTCAACCGGCCGCGCAAGAAGAACGCGTTCGACCTCGGCATGCTGAACGCGCTCGCCGCGGCGGTCACCGAGCTCGACGCCAGCACCGAGCTGCGCTGCGGCGTCATCTTCGCGCACGGAGCGGACTTCACGGCGGGGCTCGACCTCATGAGCGTCGCGCCGCAGCTCTCGGCGGGCCAGCACCTGTTCGGGGACGACGTCATCGATCCCTGGGGCACGCATGGCCGGCCTTGCTCCAAGCCGATCGTGATCGCCGTGCGCGGGCTGTGCCTGACCCTCGGCATCGAGCTGCTCCTCAACTGCGAGGTTTGCGTCGCCGGCACGGACACGCGCTTCGCGCAGATCGAGGTCCGCCGGGGCCTCTTTCCGTTCGGCGGCGGGACCGCGCGCTGGATCTCGCGCGTGGGCTGGGGCACCGCCATGCGCTGGCTGCTCACGGGCGACGAGCTCGGCGCCGCCGAGGCGCATCGTATCGGCCTGGTGCAGGAGATCGTGCCGCCCGATCAGGCGCTTCCACGGGCCATCGAGCTGGCGGAGCGGATCGCCGCACAGGCCCCGCTCGGGGTCGCGGCGACCCTGCGATCGTCGCGGCTGTCGGTCGACCAGGGTGAGGCCGCCGCCATGCGCGAGCTGCTGCCAGAGCTGCGCGCGCTCATGAAGTCGGAGGACGCCCGCGAGGGCCTCTCGTCGTTCATCGAGCGGCGCGCCGGCGTGTTTCGCGGGCGCTAGGTTAGGGTAGACCTGTTCTTTGACCGGGATCGCCTTCCCTCCCCGCTGCCCCGCCCGGCGCGCCGTGGCACCATGCACGCATGCGCGCCATCGTCATCCGTGCCCCCGGAGGCCCAGAGGTGCGGGACCGTGCGCCTGGAAACCGAAGGCCCGGTCGTGAACGTAGACCAGCTTGCACGGCTCGAGGTACTTCGCGTCGTGGATGCGCCCGGCGGCGATGTAGCCCGCCTCGCCCTGGGCGAGGAACACGCGCTCGCCGTCGGGGACCAGGCCCTGCGGCCCCTCGGTGAAGAACTGGATCGACATCCGGCCTTCGACGACCACGGTCATGTCGTCGCCCGGGTGCGAGTGCGGCGGCTCCTCGGTGCCAGCCTCCCAGCGCTCGAGCATCGCCTCCACGCCGTCGGGGTTGCCGGGAACCGTCGTGCGCACCGTGAACCCCTTGGGGGTCTCCGGAACGGCGACGTGGTTCTTCCAGATGGCCGACGTCGCCGACGTCTGCGCTGCGCTCATGATCTCTCCTCCAAAGTGGGGGGCCCAGTCAGTCCTCGTCGCCCTCTGTCGGCTCGGTGGCCGCCAGACCGTGCTTCTTGAGCAGCCGGTAGAAGACGAAGCGGTTCTTGAGCCCGAGCTCACGCCAGGTGCGCGACTGATTTCCGCCGTGCTTGGTCAGGCAGGCGGCGATCTCCTCCCGGCTCGGCTCGGGGCGCTCGGAGGCGGGCTCTGGCCGCACCGCTTGCTCGGGGGGACACTCGATGAGGTCGACCGCGCTGCCGGCGGCCGCGCGTGTGAGAAGCCCATCGAGATCGCGCACGTTGAGCGGCCACGGGTGATGCAAGGCGAGCTCGATCAGCCGAGGGTCCACGCGCGGATCGACCGACCCTTCCGGCACGAAGCGGCGGAACGACTCGGGGGAGCGTGCCGCGGCGAGCGCGAGCAGGTGCCGCACGATCAGCGGGATGTCGTCACGGTGCTCCTGCAGGCGGAGCGTGACGATACGCGCCGGCAGGCGAGCCGCGAAGTCGTGCTTGAGCTCCCACGGCTCGCGGTTGGTCGCGGCGAAAATGCGCAGGTCCGCGCGCCGCGGGGTCGCGTCACCGAGCCGCGTGTACTCGCCACCGTCCATGACGCGCAGGAGGTGCGCCTGCAGCTCGGGCGTGGCTTCGCCGATCTCGTCGAGGAACAGGGCACCGCCGCTGGCCTCGCCAATGAGACCGGGCCGCTCGGGCATGCCAGCGTTCGGGTAGCTCCGCGCGTTGCCGAACAGCTCGGCGTCGATGAGCGCGCTCGGCAGGGTGGCCGCATTGCGGCTGATCATGAGCCGCTTGCTGCGACGGGAGAGCGCGTGCAGGGTGCGTGCAACCAGCTCCTTGCCCGTGCCGCTCGCGCCGAAGATCAGCACGTGCTCGTCGCCGGGCGCGTGAAAGGCGATGTTGTCGCGGAGCGCCCACAGGCGCGGGCTCTCGCCGACGTGGCCAAACGGGTCGGCGCGCCCGAACGGAAACTCGAGCCTGTCAGGGAAGGACCGCAGCGGCGGCATCACGGTCGGGCGGCGCGTGCAGAAGAGGACCAGCTGATCCTCGATCGACAGGGTGTCACCAGGGCGCACCGTGCCGGCGTCGAGCGCCTGGCCGTTGACCAGGGTCGCGGTCTGACCGAGCCGCTCGAACGCGACGCCGTCTGCGCGCGGCTCGAGGCGCACGTGCTCGCGGGAAATGCCCTTGCCGCGCAGCGGCCCCGTCTCGAGGTTTTTCGCGGGCCTCTGCTGCAGGAACGTCAGCCGCGGGATCACGCCCTTGGCGCGGCCCGTGCCACGTCCGAGCATCACCGCCTCGGGCCCTGGCAGGAGCGCCACCTCGCCGAGGCGATCGCCCTCGTCGAACGACCACGCCACGACGAGGGCATGGACCTCCTGTGCCGCCATCTCGTCCGTCCCTCGCCGCAACCGGCTCCCGACTGACGTCGTCGAGTCGTCTTGCCCGCTCACCCCAGAGAGGATATCTCAGCCTCGATTTCGGGCGCGCACGGGCGATCACTCGCCGCGAACCCGCCTCCGGCTGGGGAGCCCGTGCGTAAAGACGCCTCGGGCGCGCGCGACGGCGCCCTCGACGCACCTTCGCAGGTACTCGATGCACGCACCGGTCTCCGAGAGATCGATGAGGCGCGTCGTGGTGAGGTCCAGGCCCTGGCCTGCCTCGCAGACGTCCACGGTGAGCCGGAGCCTCGCGCGGGGCGCCTGGCGACGCTCAGCGGGGCTCGAGGCCCCCTCGGGCACGGAGAGAAACGGGGTCATGGGTCCCAAGGGAGCAAGGCGCGTGCCGCGCTTTCGGACCGCGCGATCCCGCGCGATCGCACGCCCCGCCGCGGGCGACCCTTGGGTGCGATGCCGGTGCGGGCGTCGTGCGCGCACCCGCGCGTCAGAAGCGCCGCTGCCAGGTCAAGCGCACACCTCCGTCGACCGGAGCGATCCCGACGCGCGCCTCCGCGGGCCCACGCGAGCGGGCGTCGAGCCAGTAGAGGAGCCCGCTGCCCAAGAGCGCCAGACCGCCGAGCGAGTAGGAAAAGGGCGCGATCCCATCGAATGCCTTTGCGCGATCCTCGCGCTGCGAGAGCTCCTGCGACCACGTGCCGCCTCGCTTCACGAGCGTCTGGGCGTCCGCTCCCGCCCGCGCGGAGTACACGCTGAAATAGCCGCTCAGGCCCAGAAGACCGACGCCAGCCGCGCCCGCCACGATGGCCCAGGTGCCAAGCCCGTGATCGGGCGCTGCCTCGAGCCTCGGCACGCGTCCCGCAGCGGGCGGACGAGGCGCGGCGACCGCTGCCGGCAGCACAGGCGTCCGCGCGGGTGCGGGCTCGACCGGGGGCCGTGCCTGCGCAGCTGCGCAGCGCTCCACCTCGGGCAGATGCGCCCCGACCGCGTACTTTCGCGCACCCTCCGGGTCCAGCCGCTCGTACGCGCGGTAGTGCTGCAAGGCGGCCCCGCAGTCTCGCTTGGCTTCGTACGCGCGCGCGGCGTTGTAGAGAAAGCCCGGCGCCTTCGAGATCGCGTAGCCCTCGAGAAACGCCTCGATCGCCAGATCCCACGCGCCGGCATCGAAGCGTCGCGCGCCCTCCTCGAACAGCTTGCGCGCGCGCGCGGTCTCGTCCAGCGGGGCCGGCTCGGCACCCAGCCGGGGTGACCGCGTCGCCAGGAGCATCCCACCGACGAGGACCGTCCGCAGCCAGGCGCGCACGGCCTACCGCTCGCCTCGCCCGAATGGATCGATGT
>JAHFDS010000419.1 GCA_023248855.1 Myxococcales bacterium | reverse complement strand
AAACGACGTGATGTCCGTAAAGCTCGTCACCGAGGCTGCCACGACATGGTTGCACAGCTTCTCTACGGGCGGGTCTTTCCGGCGCTTGGCCTCGTTGATTCGCATCTCAGGACTGGATAGTAGCTTGCCTCCTGCTTGTTCTCCGCCCAATGTCGAGCAAGGCTGCCATCTAGGATCTCGGGGACGACATCTCGGATGCGCTGAGCGTTGGGCGATCTTGCCAGTCTTCCAAGCGCCGCACGAACCCAGGTGTCGCGATATCCCATCACGATCCTCGTGCTCCAGAACTTTCCAGGAACAATCGCAAAGTATACCGCCCACGAAGATACCTTTCCTGATCCCGCGTCCGCCAGACGGGCGAGAAATGACCCGTACTCGTGCGCAGACAAGCACTGCATTGAAACAATGGCCAGAAACACCTCATGCGGCAAGGCAGTTGGACACGAGAGCAGAAACGCCTCTATTTCGGCCTGGTAGGAGACGGAGCTCTGAATCATCGTCCGAAGCAAGGGATGCCTTAGATAGTTGGCATCGTCTTCCTCGTCCGGAACATCCGCCATGATCCTGGCCAGTCGCACCCGGAGTTCCTTTGAGCCACAATCAGGTCGCGCGTATGCAGGGGTTGGTGAGACGAGGAGAGCCGCTAGGATCGTCGAGAATGCGATCTTGGCCAACATGACCGTTACGGGCCCACCCAACGCCATAGAATCGTCTCGCCCTGACCCTTCGGCGTGACTTCCGGCCAGCATAGGTTTGCTGATTCTTGAACAGAGTACTTGCCAGCGGCCATCACGCTCGGATCATCATCGCCACTCATGATCACACCTACGTGCCCATAGGAGGCGACCAATCGCGCCCATCCCACTCGAAGTGGTGCCGCAGGTTCGGGGCCGGCGTGTAGGTCTGCTCGAAGGTCCTGCCCGCGACCTCCACCTTCACCTTGACGCGAGACACGCTCGCCGGGACATCCGCCCCCGTCAGCGGGACGTCGATGGTGCGTGGAGTCGCCGCGCGCCGCCTGCCGATCGTCCGGTGGGCCTTGCGGTCCGTCTCGCGGGTCGTCAGGGGTGAGGCGGCCCAAGATCGGGCCCACCGCAAGAAGACCCGCCATGCACCGACGCTTCGATCTCTACGATGTGGTCCTCTCGCTCATCTCCACCCTCCGCCCGCTCGTCGAGCGGCTCCGCCAGCGCGATCGCGACCAGGCCCTCCAGCTCAAGAAGGCCGAAAACTCCATCCTCGCCAATGTCGGCGAAGGCTCGCGCCGCCAAGGTCGCGACCGGCTCCAGCACTGGAGCATCGCCGCCGGCAGCGCCGGCGAGGTCCGCGTCCAGATCGAGGCCTCCATCGCCTGGGCGATCTCGAGCCCGAGCTCACCAAGCCCGCCCTCGACCTGCTCGACCGCGCTCTCGCCATGCTCTGGCGCATGACCCACTGACTCGCGCCCCGATCCCCAGCCCCACCCACACCCCCAGCCCCACCCGTATCCCCACCCGCACCCGCGGACGCGGCCCTGGCCGCGGCCGCGCCCGGACCCCTGTCCCGGCCCGAGCCCCCTATCCCGGGTCCGAGTCCGAATCCGCGCCCGCTCCGAACCCCAGTCACTATCCGCGGCGACATCGCCCGCGTGCGCGTCCTCGTCTCACCGGTGACAGGCATTTCGTATATCGAGATCACGCAGCAGCTGACCCTGCCGATCCTCAGAGCGTAGCTTGCCGCGGCCCGAAGTGTGTGTAGACTGTAGTGTAGAGATGTAGAGATGCCCAGCAACCTCGCGATCGATGACAAGCTCCTGGCGGAGGCGCTGCGGCTCGGCGGCCACCGGACCAAGCGCTCCACCGTGAACGAGGCGCTCCGCGAGTACATCCAGCATCGCAAGCGTCTGAAGGCGCTGGACGCCTTCGGCACGGTCGACTTCGACCCGAGCTACGACCACCGGCGCGCCCGCAGGCGATGATCGTCCTCGACACGTCGGTGCTGTCGGTCGCGTTCCGGCGGCAGGGGCGGGCGGCGACCGAGCCGAAACCCGTCCAGGTCCTGCGTCGCCTTGTCGTCGAAAACCGACCGCTCCTGCTGCCTGGCATCGTCCTGCAGGAGCTGCTCTCAGGGCTCCGCTCGGCAGGGGACTCGAAGAAGCTCCGGGTCTTGCTCGAGGGTTTCCCTCTGCACCTCGCGACCGAGGCGGATCATGTCCGCGCCGCGGAGATCTCGAACGCCTGTCGCCGGGCGGGGGTGACCTGCGCGACCGTCGACACGCTCATCGCCGCGATCGCGGTGGGGGCGGATGCCTTCCTCCTGACGACCGATCGCGACTTCGCGGACATCGCCCCCCACTGCGGGCTGCAGCTCTACCCCGTCTGATTCCGTCACGCGCGCGACTGCTGCTTGAGGCTCGCGACCAGCGCCTGCACGGCCGGGGCCTTGTTCGCGGCGAGCACGGCGAGCAGCAGCTCGATCTGCTCGACCGTTAGCGCGAGGCGGTAGTGGCCGTGGCCGTCGTTCTCGATGAGGCGAAGGCCCGCTTCCCCGAGGACGGCGGCCAGGCGCTCTCGTAGCCGCTGGATGCTCTTCCAGCCGTAGTTGAGGCGCTCGAACGCGAGCAGCGCCAGGACCACGAAGACCGTCACCGACAGCGCGATGGCCTTGCCGTCGAGCTCGACGCGGCAGCGGCGGTTCCAATAGTGGGAGGTGAACCGGAGCCGTGGTGCTGGAGGCGGCGCGGGTGCGATGGCCGCGTCGGCCGGTGGGCTCCCGAGCGCCTCGTGCACGGCGACGATGCAGGAGGTGGGCGCGTCCGCCGGTCGTTGCAAGAGCGCCCGTCGCCCCTCGGTCGCCGCGACGTCCTCGCACAGTGGTGCCGGCGCAGGCCGGTAGGCGGCGTCGCCGGCCGCGAGCGCTGCGCAGACCTTCCTCGCCAGGCCGCTGTGGCGGAGCGCGACCGCGAGCTTCTCGACGTCGGTGGCCCGGAGCTCCTCCTCGGTAGTGATGCCCGCGCTGGCGAGCCACCGCAGGAAGGTGCGGCCGAGCCCGGGCACGGCCCTGCGCGAGAGCGGTGGGAGGTCCGTGCGCACGCCCCGCTTGAGGCGCTCGGCGAGCGCGTGCAGGACCGCGACGCGCTCGCCCGGCCACCCGACCAGCTCCGCGATCGCGGCCTGCGCATCGAGGAGCCGCGCGAAGTCGGCGGCGAGCTGGTGGATCGTGCCGGCCCAGAGGAAGTGCTTCTTCTCGATCTCGTCGAGCTTCTTCTCCTGGATCCAGTCGTGCAGGACCATCGCGCGCTTGACGCTCTTGAGCTCGTCCTCCGTGAGCAGGCCCGGGCCGTGGAGGATCGAGCGACACAGAGGCCGGTCAGCGATGCCGAGCCGCCCGATGAGCTCCATCGCGTCATGGATGTGGAAGCTCTGGTGCGTGGTCCGCAGCCGCGCGTGGGTCTGCTGCGCGTCGGGCACGAACGCCGTGTTGAGCAGGGTCTCGAAGGCTGTGACGGGTGTGAGCCGCGTGTGGCAGGCCCACGAGGCCATGCTGAACGCCGATTGCGCGCGCACGCCGCGCACGGCCGCCGCGTGTTCCGCAGCCGCGTGGAAGCCCCGGCGCTGAACACGCGCGTGTGTCTGCTCGTGGACCATTCCGGCTCGATGATGGGCTCGCGCATCCAGCTCGCCGCGCGCGCCGCTGCCGCGTTCTCCGCGGCCGAAGAGCGCGACATGTTCGCTCGCTGGGGCGCGCTCCGGACCCTCGTCTACAAGTCCTTCGAGGAGGACTTCCGTCGCGCGTGCGGTCGGCTCGAGAGCATGTCGCGCTTCGTGGGTGGCGAGGCCAACTACGATGGGGAATCGGTCCAGCTCGCCGCCCGCCGGCTCGTGCGCGCGTCGCGGCCCGACGAGCGCCGCATCCTTTTCGTGTTCTCGGACGGCTGCCCGGCCGGCACGGTGACGCACGCGCCCCTCTGGACCCGCCAGGTCGCGCACCTTCACGACTCGATCCGGCAGGTGCGCACCTCCGGCATCGAGCTGTTCGGCATCGGCATCGAGTCCGACGCCGTGCAGACCTTCTACGCCCCCCGACTTGGTGGTGGTGAACGCCGTCGCAGACCTGCCGCGCGAGACCGTGCGCGCGCTCGATCGCATGCTGCGCCGCTCCGCTGATTGGCCGCCGCGCACCGCTGCCGACGTGCATCAGGAGGCGACGCCATGACCGACCAACCCGCCCTGGTCTTCCCGGCCTGCTACACGGTCTCGTTCTTCGCCCCGGGCGAGGGAGCCTGCAGCGCGAGCTGCCGCCTCGCCTCCGCCTGCCAGGTGGGCTACCTCGCGAACGCACGCGTGGCTCTTGCGCGGCAACCGTCCGCTCTGTCCGACGACGAGCGTGCCTACGTCGACGACCAGTTCCCGGAAAGCGCATCATCTTCCCGGCTGCACCTGCGCGCGGTGAAGGACGAGCCCGCTCCGGTGGCAGGCGAGCAATCCGCCAGCACCAGGGGCCGACCGGGTGCACCGCCGAGGCCACTCGGCACCTTCAGGCACGCCAGCGTCGCCGCGCTGGCGGTGGAGGTGCTGCAGGCCGCCGGCCGGTGGATGCACGTCCGGGACCTGACGGCCGAGGTGCTGCGCCTGGCGCCCGAGCGGGGCGTGCGCCTCGGCGGCAGGACGCCCGAGGCCACCGTCGGCAGCGCCCTCCGGCAGGTACAGGGCGTCGAGTTACTGGGACGGGGCGACTACAGGTGGCGCGGCGCCGCTGGCGCAGAACCACCGTCTCGATGAAGAACCGCCTACCCCTGCAGCCGTCGCTGCTTTGGCCCCCACGCTCTCCTTGGGAGGGAAACCGAAAGGGGGAGGACGACACCGGGCACCAGCGGCCGTCCATCGAGGGCGCTCGCCGGGGCGAGGTCATCGGGGTCTGCCGGCGCTTCCGCTGCACCGGGGCCGACGCGCTGCGATCCGAAGGCACCGTACCAGCCTTCCCCGGGCACTTGCTGCTGCATCGGGCCAGGTGAAGCGCCGGCCGGCAAAGGTCGCTTCCACACGAGCAGGGGGTCGCCTTGCGGGCGTGCGCTGGGCAAGAGGAGCAGGTCGGAGGCATGGTCGAGCGCGAGGGACCCGTTCGGATCGCTCCCGCCTGGCGTGTGCGTGGACCTGGTGCCGAGGACGGCAGGCTGGTCGAGGCGGACCAGACCCACCTGGGCCGCGCCGACGAACAGCGCAAACAGGTTATCGCCCAGGGCATCGCGCGAGGCCGTGGCGGCGCCCGCGCGGTCGAGCCATTGCAGGAGCGTCTGCGCCAGTAGACCCGGCTGGACGCCGCCGCAGCGGGTCCTCGAGCGCTCGACGAGCTGACCCGCGGCGCGAAGCGCGCGCAGCTCGGCTGCATTGGTGAGGATCCCGCGCGCATCGATGCGGGCGATGTCGCAGGTGCCAGAGGCCGTCAATCCCGCCACGGCCGCCTGGTAGCTCTCGAGCGATCGGAGCACCTGCGCGCGGCCCCGCCGGTCGGCCAGGCTATTGTCGGCGTAATACGCGGCTGACACGCCCGGGAAGCCACCGCTCTTCGGGGTCGTGACAAAAGCCGTCGTCCCGGGAAGCTCCGGGCGCCCCTGGCCCACCTGCACGGTCGGGCGGGTCAAGATGGCGAGGTTCGAGCCCTCGAGCACGGGCGCAAAGGTGAACGTCAGGGCCACGTTCTCGACCGTGCCCGGCACCGCGGGCGCAGTCAGATCGACCTTGTAGATGCCGGACGCGCGCGTCGTCGGCTCGGTCAGGTCTCCAAGGAGGACGTAGGCCGCCGAGCCATCCTCCGCGAAGGCGACGTGGCGAATGATGGGCGACGAGGGCTGGGCGTCGTCGGGCTGCTCGAACGTGAACCGGCGCAGGAGCGTGTTGCTGCTTGGGTCGATCTGCACGAGCGTGCTCGACGCGTAGCGAACGGTCTGGTTCCCACGGACGCGCGTCTGCTGGCTCTGCGCGACCGCAAGGATGGTCGCTCCGCCGGGCGCCGTGTACAGGGCCTCGAAGCGGCCAAAGGGCAGGCTCTCACCGACCGCATTGGCGGGCAGCGGAATATCGGCCGGCAGGCGCCGCTTCGTGTCCAAATCAATGACGCTGATGGTCTGGTCCCCGGCGGCGCGCGTGCCCTCATTGAGCACGTACACGCGCGGGTCGAGGCCCCGCGGGACCTCGAGCGGCGCGACCACCGCGAAGACACCGAGGTGGCTGGTCGTCACCCCCACGGTGCCGACGGCAGGGTCGATGAGCGCGCGCGAGTCCACCAGCGCAAACGCCGGCGCGTCTCCGGCCGCTACGCCGGCAGCGTTGATGAGCTCGGCGACTCGGAAGGATTCGGGGGGCACGTAACGGCCGGCATTGCCGAGCGCCTCGGGCCAGTAGGGGAGTGTGATGGCCGCGCCGCGGCTGGCGAGGAGCCCATCCGGGCCGAAGCGCACGAGCGGCCCCGCCTGGGCGAAGCCGGGCAACGCCGCCTGGCCGGCGCGGACCTCGGCAGGGCGCGGGGCCTCGAAGGGCGCTGGCGGCAGGAGCGCCACGTCCGGCGGTAGCCCGCTCGCCGGCACCTGGATCGCAGCGCCGACAATGGACGATTCGTCCTCGGCCACGGCGGCCACTGTCTCGGTGACCACGGTGAGGACCCGCTCGCTGACGTTGCCCGCGCGATCCGGGACCCGCACCCGCACGACCGAAGAGCCTCCCGGGAGCTGGAGCGTCCCGGTCGCCT
This sequence comes from Myxococcales bacterium, assembly GCA_023248855.1. Taxonomy (GTDB): domain Bacteria; phylum Myxococcota_A; class Polyangia; order JAHFDS01; family JAHFDS01; genus JAHFDS01. The sequence goes on along the minus strand of JAHFDS010000419.1, from coordinate 93 downwards.
GGGTCGGGCGGCCCTCGAGCAGCACCGTGGCGCCCCCCGCCTCCACGGAGACCGCGCTCGGGAGCACGCCGGAGGCGGTGTCCGTGTACGCCA
>JAHFDS010000418.1 GCA_023248855.1 Myxococcales bacterium | reverse complement strand
GGGCGGCGCGGGCGGCGCGGGCGGCGCGGGACCGTGCGCGGCGCCGCTGGCGTGCCCGCCCCAGGCGCAAGGGCAGCTCTGCCTGAGCGGCCGGGCGCTCGGCTTCGTGTCGAAAGCGCCCGTGACCGCGGCGATGGGAGCGTGCGCACGGGTGCTGAATCCGAGCGATCTCCTGTTCGGGATGCGAACGGAGCTCGGCGCGGCGATGCCGGCCAGCCCTGGCAATGCCCATGAGGCCACCCTCGACGAGTGCGGGCGCTTCCTGGTGCACCAGATCCCGATGCTCGGAATCCAGGCGGTGGCCGTCGCGGTGGACGACTGCGGCGAGCCCGCGGGCACCGCGCCGAGCGGCAGTTGGGCCTTCTCGGTCGTAGGGGCGGAGGAGGTCCCGGGCCAGACCATCGACCTCGCGACCCTGCGCACCGCGTTCGCCGTCCCGACCGTGACCGGCGACGCCTGGAGCGCGCAGGCGGGGAGAAACCTCTACGGCATGGGCGGCGGCTACATCCTGTGCTACCAGGACCCGGAGCCGATCGCCGGCGTGGTGCCGACCTCGCCCGGCACCGACTACCTGCGCCAGAGCAACACGATCTACTTCGGCGACGACCTCGGGCACCTCGATCCCGCGCGCACCCTCGACCGCGGCACGGGGCCGACCGGCTGCGTGCTCATCAACCCGTCGATGCTCGTCAACCACAGCGGCATGGGCGGCGGCCGGACCTGGGAGACCGTCCTCGGTGGCGCCTTCGACGGCGCGTTTTTCATCTACGCCATGCGGGTGCGTCGCTAGTGACCGGCGGGGCGGTGGCCCTGCTGCTGCTCTTGGCCGAGCCGCCGCCGCCGGCCGAGATCGAGCAACCCGAGATCCTGGTGGAGACGCCCGAGATCCCGATCGGAACCTCCGAGGTCGATGTGGCGAACCTCGTGACCTCGGCCGCCAAGAGCGTGACCACCGTGCAGGAGGCTCCCTCCATCATCACGGTGATGACGGCCGAGGAGATCAAGCGGCGCGGCTTCCGCAGCCTCAATCAGCTGCTCACCGACATCCCAGGGTGGGAGTACTACCCGGCGGGATACTACAGCGTGGATACACCGATGGTGCGGGGCGCCATCCAGGCCGCGCTCCTCATGCACGACGGCGTGTCCCTGTTCTCGCCCTTCGAGGCCAGCGTCACCACCGGCGTGCAGATGCCGCTCGAGACCATCAAGCGGGTCGAGATCGTGACCGGTCCGGGTGGCGTGCTCTGGGGCGCCAACTCCTTCCTGGGCATCATCAATGTGATAGGCAAGGACGCCGAGGACGTCGACGGCATCGAGGTCGACGCGGGGTACGGCGACGGACCGGGGGATCAGCGCAAGCTCCGCGCCTACGCGATGCTCGGCAAGGTGCTGGGGCCGCTCAAGCTGTTCCAGCACGTCTCCTACGACAGCTACGGCGGCCCCCGCTTCACGCTGCCGCAGAACGTCCTGGCCAGCCCCGCACCGCAGCCGAACGGGCCGTCGCTCCGCGGCGAGCCGCTGACGAGCGACGTGCGCCGGAGCTGGCTGCTCGACGTAGACGGCAAGATTACCCTCGGCCCGGTCTCGCTCGCCTACAACGTGCCCTTCGGCAAGCGCTATCAGCCGCTCTCGTTCCCCGGAGCGGTCGTGCACAGCGGGCTGCCCGACACGGTGGGGCCAGACGAAGCCGGTCTGCCCCCTGGGTCCCAGCGCCCGTACAACCCCACGTCGACCACCGACCCGAGCGGCGCCGGGCGCGACACCCTCTCGACGTTCTTCGACCGCTACGCGATCCTGGGCTATCGCTCGCGCCTCGGCGCCGATCGCGTGAGCCTCGATGCCAAGGCCTACCTGGTCGATTTCCAGCGGGGCCTCGACTACTACGGCATCTTTCCGCCCTCGCGGCTGCTACCCGGCGGGCTCGCGTTCCGGGCGGACTCGACCATCCTGCGCTTCGGAGGCACGGTCGACGCCGACGTGACGGTGGCGCCGACGGTGCACCTCCTGATCGGAGCCGAGGGCTTCCGCGAGTCGATCTCCGACGCGAGGATGGACCTGCCGAGCCCCGATCCGGCGCGCTTCCCGTTCGCCTGCCCGCGTGAGCCCGACGGCAGCTTCACGGTGGGACATGCCACGGACGAGAACCCGGCAGGCGCATCGCACCCGGCGCACTGCCCGCTCACGTTCGTGTTCGATACCGACCGCGTGGTCGCGGGAGGCTTCCTCGACGGCCAGGTGCGGCTCCTGCCCAGCCTCGCGCTCGACGCCGGGGTGCGCTTGCAGCGGGCCGGCGGCAAGCGGCCCTACGACACGCAGTTCCTCCGCTCTGGCGCGCTGGTGTGGGGGTTTGCGCAGGACTGGCACGCCAAGGTCGGCTACGCGGAGGGCTTCCGGCCGCCCGTCTTCAACAACACCGACTCGAACGGCGAGGCGGTGCAGTACGCGGGCTCGAAGGACCTCATGCCCGAGACCTCCCACGCGGGCCAGGTCGAGATCAACGCGCGCCTCCTCCGCAGCGTGCGCCGGGTCCGGGAGCTCGGCGTGCGAGCCGACTACTCGTACACGGTGCTCGACCACAACATCATCGTGGCCGACGGCCGCTACAAGAACTCCGGCAGGCGCGGCATCCACAACGCCGAGCTCCTGGCGAAGCTGTACCTCGACGGGGATCACGCGCTCAGCGCCAGCGCCACGTACATCGAGATCGCGAGCCGCGACCGCGGCCTGTTCCGCGCCCTACCCACCTACTGGCTCTCGATCGGCGCGGTCTTCAGCCTGATCCAGAACCGCCTCGACGTGAACGCGAACCTCCTCGTCACGGGCGCGCTCGACGATCCGAACCGCGTCGTCGATCCGAGCGTCACCTCGACCTTGCCAGGGGTACGAGAGGCCTACAACGTCGACCTTGCGTTCGACCGCGTGGCGCCGGTCGCGCTGCTGCAGCTGGGGCTGCGCGCCCGAAACCTCCTGGGCGGTCACGTCGAGCTGGCGGGCAACTGCTACAACGTGCTGGATCAGCGCTTCCACTACCAGGACGCCTTCTACGAGCTGTCTCCGCGCCTCGAGCAGGTGTCCATTCCCGGCGAGGGCGTCTCCTGCTTCGTCCACGCGGGCGCCCGGTACTGAGCTGGGCGCAGACCACGGCGATCACAGCCGCTGGTGCGCTGCGTTCCACAGCACCTTGACGCCGAGGCGCGTCTCGAACGCGGTGGAGAGGGCCTCGCCGCCGCGCGTGACGGCGAACCCCTCGAGGCTGGCGGTCAGGAAGATGGGCGGGAAGATCGTGAGCGACAGCGTGGAGCTGACGACGAGCTCGTGCTCGCCATCGAGGGCCAGGAAGCGGTAGTCGGCCGTGCCGTCGAGGCGCAGCTGGCCGCGGCCGAACCCGGCCAGCTTGACCGGATCGAGGATCGCGCCAGCCTCCGCGACCATGCGCGTGCCCGCCACGTGCGCTTCCTCGGGGACCGGCGAGCGCGGGTCGGCGTCGAGCTCTCGGCGGTAGCCGACCCCGCCGCGAAGACGCAGGCTCGGCAGGGGTGCGAGCTGGCCACCCGCCGTGTGCGTGATGCGGGCGAAGCGCCACGTGCGTGGCTGCTCGGCGCTGACGTCGGGCTTCGTGAGCTCGGTCTCGAACAGCACGCGCGTGTACGGCGACGGCACGAACGGGCGCGCGGCCTCGGGGACCAGCTCGCGCAGCCCGATCCAGGTGTAGAGCAGCATGAGCGAGGCCAGGTCCTTGCTCTCGCTCTCGGTCTCGGCCTCGTGCTCGCTCGAACGCGTGCGCGCGACGCCGTACTCGAGACGGAGGCGGATGTCGCCCGTGTGCGCCGGGTGGCGGATGCCGAGGCGCACGCCGAGCAAGCCCTGCAGCGAGCGCTGCGGGTTCCGCGACAGCGGCTCGTCGGCGTAGTGGGCGGCGTTGTGGATCGCGAGGTCCGACAGGTCCGCGCCCACCTCGCCGGTGGCCACGAACAGCGTGCGCTCGTCCGCTGGCGCGCCGAAGTCGGTCTCGGGATCGATGCCGGGATCGCCGTCCTCGTCGGCGGTGTGGTGGGCGAGAAAGTCGATCACCTGCTCGCGCAGATCGCCGGGCCGCCACGCCGGCGCGAGGTCGCCCGCGTCGAGCACGCCGTCGCCGCCATCAGCCAGGAAGTCGGTGACGGCGACCGTGTAGGTGCGCGCCTCGTCGAGGTCGCGCCCGTTGATGGTGATGTCGCTGCCGTCCTGCTCGAGGCCGAGCGCGCGCAGGTGTGGGCTCCCGAGGCGCTCTGCGAGGCGCTCGCGCACCTCATCGCCGGTCAGGCGTACGACGCCGAAGCGCGCCTCGTAGGGCATCGCGCGCTCGAGCTCGTAGCGGCGCGGCTGCCCGTCGATCGGGAAGGCGATCTTGCTCGCGAAGCTGCGGTGGATGAGCGCGATCTCCGCGCCCGAGCGCTTGCGCATGATCGCGAGCACATAGTCGAGGAAGGCGACGCGCCCGAGCGGCGCGGCGAGCTTTCCAGGGCCGACTGGCGCGCCGAAGTGCGCGCAGAAGCGATCGGCGTGCGCCGTAAAGAGGCGCGCGACCTCGGCGTCGCGCAGGGCTGGATCGGCGCGCACGGGCCGCACGACCGCGCGCGCGCCGCGGAAACCCGAGCGATCCCAGCGCGGCAAGAGCTCGATGCGCGACAGCGAGCGCGTGCCGGCGGTGGAGCCGACGACCGGCGGCGCCCGATCGGACAGGTGCAGCCGCACCGTGTCGTCGCCATCCTGCTCGAACAGGCTCGTCGACAGGATCGCGTCGGGCGCGTCGAGCGTCCGCGAGAGCGCACGCTGCAGCTCGTACACCGCGTCGGTCCCGCCCGAGCTGCTCCCGGCCTGCTCGAGCAGGATCACGAGCTCGGCGCCGGCCGCGCGCAGACGCCTCGTGGCGTGCGCGATCGCCTCGAGCTCGTCCTCGATCTCGAGGCCGCGCAGCCGATCCGGCGGCAGGGCGCGCGCGACCCGCGAGGACAGCGTGGCCATTACGCCTATCTTGCGATCGCCGCGCGTGACCAGGCGCTCACGCGTCAGGTGCCGGCAGAACGGCTGCGCGGCGGCGTCGCAGCGCAGGTTGGTCGCGACGAGCGGCATGCCGTGCGCGGCCATCGCCGCGGCGTAGCGCTCGAGCATCTCCCTCGGCACGCGCAGCTCGTGGCGACCTAGCGCGACCGCGTCGTAGCCCGCGCGCGCGAGCGCCACCGCGAGATCGAGCGCACCCAGCTCGCGGCCATTGCCGAGCATCTCGCGCGCGAACAGGCCCGGACCGATCTGGTCTCCGCCGAGCAGCACCACCGGCGCGGCACGCCCCGCCGCGGCGGCCTCGTCCCGCAGCCTGCGCACCGCCGCCGCCAGCATCGCGTAGTCCTGGGCCTCGCCGGTCGCCTTGCCGCACGCCGGCTGCGCGAGCTGGCCGCCGAGGTCGGCGTGGAAGAGGAGCTCGACCGGCGAGGGATCGGCCGCGGCCGCGGCTGCGGCGCGCGGCGCGAGCATCACCAGGGTGAGTGCGGCCAGTCCGGTGCGCATCCTCCACACTGTCGCACCGGTCGTGGGTGGTCGGGAATACGGCGCTTGGTGACCTCGACAGCCACTGGGGCCGCCGTGCCTGCTCTGGTGCCACGAGACTCCAGCGGGTGCGAGCCCCGCACCCGTCTTGCAGCCTCCGCTGGCGATCCCGCATACGTGTCCGTCTCGGCGTGTTCACCGGATGCGTGAAGTCGTGGCCAGTTGCACGCGGTGCGCGCGCTCCGGCCCGCAGCTTGCCTCCCCGGGGGCGATGCACGTGCTGGCTCGCTGGATGACGCGATGCGCCTTTGCGGGGCTGGGAGTGTCCTGCGGCACCGCGCATGCGCAGGGATGGACGCACCCTGTGGCGGGGACCACAGAGCCGATCCCTCCGCGCGACACCAGTAACTTCGGCGCTGCGCGCGGCCAGGGTGACCGCCCCGAGGAGTGCGAAAAGGGCCATTGCGGAATCGATCTGTACGGTGCGCGGGGACTGCCAATCGTGGCGTTTGCCAGTGGCTGGATCGCGCTACTGTCCCAGGAAGCGAACGGCCAGAGCGGCAGACGCGTGGTCGTCGCGCATCCGGGTGGCGCCATGACGCACTACCTCCATCTCGACATGATCCGGCCGGATCTCCTGGTCGGTCGCTGGGTCGAGTCGGGCGAGTGGATCGGCGCGCTCGGCATGACCGGGATCCATCACTCGCCGGCTCACCTGCACTTCGGCCTGAGCGTGAACAGCGGGGGTGAGCGCGTCTTCATCGACCCGCGTCCCTTCCTCCTGATCGCGCGGACCATCGACGGCCCACCCGCCGTGTCGTGCTCGGTGGCGCCGGCGATCTCGCGGCCGCTCCCGCCGGCGCTCGCCCAGCGCAGCAAGCTCGACCTGGAGAAGGCGCGCAAGCGCGCGGGGCGACGGCGTGAGAGCGCCGCGATGCGGGAGGCCGAGTAGCCGAGGGACCGGAGACAGTCAGAGGATGTCGGCCGTGCAGGCGCAGCTCGGATCCGTGGGCGAGCAGGTTCCGCCGCCTGGCGCCGCGCAGCGCAGGCCGTAGCAGCAGGGCGATCCAGCCGCCGAGCACACCTGGCCGAGTGGCACGCACATGCTGGCGCCGGTGCCGTCGCCCGCGCCCGCACCGCCGGCACCGCTGCCGCTCGCGTCGCCAGCCGAGCCACCGGCCCCACCAGCGCCGGTGCCCTCGCCCGCGGCCCCACCAGCGCCTGCATTGCCGCCCGAACCCGCATTGCCACCCGCCCCCGCATTGCCACCCGCCCCCGCATTGCCGCCCGAGCCC
>JAHFDS010000417.1 GCA_023248855.1 Myxococcales bacterium | reverse complement strand
CGCCCCCGCCGGTGGTGAAGCCAGCCGCGTGGATCACGCGATCCTCGACGCACGCGAGGGCAAGCCCACAGAGCGCCAGGACCCCGAGCCAGCGAGCGTTCCTACTTGTTTCGGCCATCGGCTGAAAAGGCGAACGTGCCCGAGCAGGACCCATGACACCCCCAAGGCCGGCCGGAGGCCGGAACACCCAAGTCTTCGTCGCGTCCTTGAACCTGCGGCCCGTCAAGCTCCGCCAAGAACGCGCAAAATCATCGCTGACCGTGCAGAGGAAGATACAGATCCGCAATGGCTGCGTAAAGGGGAAAGTAGAACTTGTTCTAGTCCGGGCCCGCGCAGGTCGTTCGGGCTTCGATGGCCAGTGCGGTCTGTCATCGGCGTCAGCGTCAGCGTTTGCGCTGGGTCGCTCAGGGCCGAGAGGGCGCGCGGGGCGGGGGCGTGAAGCGGAAGCGGGTGTCGCGGGTGAGGGCGCGGTAGCTGCCGAACGTGGATTCGGCGTCGGCGACCTGATCGAGGGGGTCGATCGGGTCGCCCGCGGGGTCGGCAAAGACGCGGCGCAGGCGATAGCGCGTGTCGCGCTCGGCAGGGACACGCCCGGCTGAGCGGATGGCGGCCCGCAGCGCGGCCGGCGAGGCGTGCTGGCCGTGGGTGGCGCCCGCCGAGGTGGAGATGCTCTCGTTCATGAGCGTGCCGCCGAGGTCGTTGCAGCCCGCCGAGAGCAGCGCGCTCGCCCGAGCGAGCCCGAGCTTCACCCAGGACACCTGCACGTTCCGAAACGAGGCGCCGAGCATCAGGCGGCACAGGGCGTGCGTGCGCACGACGTCGTCGTCGGTCGGGCCGGCGCGCAGCCCTGGCACGAGATTGCGCGCGTACATCGGTGCCTCGGCATGCACGAACGACAGCGGCACGATCTCGGAGAAGCCGCCGGTCTGCGCCTGCAGGCGCCCGAGCAGCGCGAGGTGGCGCACACGGTCGCCCGGGCTCTCGATGTGGCCGAACATCATCGTGGCGGTGGTCGGCAGCCCGAGCCGGTGCGCCGTGGTGACGACCTCGATCCATGCGGCGGTCGAGATGCGTCCCGGCGCGATCTTCGCGCGCACCGCGTCGTCGAGGATCTCGGCGGACGTGCCCGGCAGCGACCCGAGGCCCGCGTCCTTGAGCGCGCGCAGGTACTCGGCGAAGCTGACGCCCGCCAGGCCCGCGCCGTACTGCACCTCCTCGGGCGAGAAGGCGTGGATGTGCAGGTCCGGGCACGCAGTCTTGATGGCGCGGCAGAGGGTCACGTAGAGCCAGCCGTCGATGCCGGGCGCCAGCCCCGCCTGGATGCACACCTCGGTGGCGCCGAGCTGCCGCGCCTGCACCGCGCGCAGGACGATCTCCTCGGTGGGCAGGAAATACCCCTGCTCGGAGCGCTGCGTGCGCGAGAAGGCGCAGAAGCGGCAGGCCTTGACGCACACGTTCGTGAAGTTGACGTTGCGGTTCTGGACGAAGGTGACGACCTCGCCCGCCTGCGCGCGGCGGACGGCGTCGGCGACCTCGACCATCGCCAGAAGATCCGGCCCGGTGACCTCCGCGAGCGCGAGCGCGTCGGCCTCGGGCAGCGCGTGGCCCTCGAGGCAGCGCTCGAGCGGGGCACGCACGGCGGGCGGGCTCGCCTCGAGCGCGATCACGCGTGCACCTCGGGCTGCGCCGCTGCGGGGCGCGCAGTCTCATCCATTCGCCTACGCGCATGTGTAATCGACGCCTGCAGCGCCGGATCGACAAAGCCCGGGCGCGCGAGGAACGCGTCGTAGATCGGCAGCCGTGGCCGGAGGGTCGCGCCGGCGCGCGCGAGGGCGGCCGCCAGCGTGCCCGTGTGCGGCCACGGGTGGCGAGGGTTGATGAAATCGGGCGTGAGCGGCGAGATGCCGCCGAGGTCGTTCGCCCCGGCGTCCACCAGCGCGACCACGCTCTCGGGATCGACCAGGTTCGGCGGCGACTGCACGCTCACGTCGTCGGGCAGGACGACGCGCGCGAGCGCGATCACGTCGAGCAGGGCCTGGTCCGTGATACCCGGCACCGCTTGCATGGGGGTGCCCGGGTGCGGTCGGAACGGCTGCACGATGACCTCCTGGATGTGGCCGTAGGCGCAGTGCAGCCGCCGGATCGCGAGCAGCGCCTCTGCGCGCTCGCGCGGCGTCTCGCCGAGGCCACACAAGATCCCGGTCGAAAACGGGATGCGGAGCTTGCCGGCGTCCTCGATCATCGCGAGCCGGCGCGCGGGGCGCTTGTCGGGCGCGCGGTGGTGCGGCATGCCGGCTTCGCACAGGCGCTCGCTCGTGCTCTCGAGCATGAGCCCCAGGCTCGGGTTCGAGGGGCGCAGACGCAAGAGCTCGTCGGACGAGAGCAGGCCTGCGTTGGTGTGGGGGAAAAGGCCGGCCGCGAGCGCGGCCTGGGAGGCCCACACGAGGTAATCGACCGTGCTCTGCTGGCCGAAGCCGGCCAGCGTCCGGCGGTAGGCGGGGAAGGCGGTCTCGGGACGATCGCCCAGACACAGCAGGGCCTCGGTGCAGCCGAGCGCGTGGCCGCGCGCGAGCACGTCCGTGATCTCCTCGGGGGCCATCGTGTGTGCGCCCGGCGCGCCCGGATCGCGGCGAAACGTGCAATACGAGCAGCGATCGCGGCACAGGTTGGTGATGGGCAGGAACACCTTCGGCGAGAACGTGACGGTCGTGCCCCAGGCGCCAAGGCGCCTCTCCCGGGCGGCGGCGCGTAGCCTTGCGCGATCGGGCAGCTCCGACAGCGCGAGCGCGTCGGCGTCCTCGGGCGGGCGCTCGCCGAGCGCCGTCGCGCTCACGGGCCCTCGCCAGGCGGGCGCGAGGTCTCGACGCCGGTCATGCGCGCTTCGGCCACCAGCGTGCCGTGCTGGTCGCGGAGCTCCGTCACCATGATCGCGAACGTGAGCGCGCCGCCGCGACGGCCTTGCTTCTCGAACACGTCCTCGATGCGCGAGCGGCAGAAGAGGCGCGTGCCTGCGCGCGGCGGGGGCCCGAAGAAGACGAACTCCTGCTCGGCGTGCAGGCCGCGCTGGGGGTCGAGCGCCACCGCGGGCCACGGGTTCGCGCCCGGCGTGAGCTCCTGCCAGAACAGCGTCGTGGTCAGGAACGTGGGCGGCGCGACCGGGTGGTCACCCGTGTGGAAGTCGGGGTGCCTGGCGCGCGTCGCGCGCGCGAACTCGAAGACCTTGCCGCGCTCGACGTCGAGCACGAACGTTTCACCGACGGTTCCCTTGGCGCTGTGGTTGGCCATGCGGATCCTTCACGGGTGCTGCGAGGACACCGAGATCACCTCGCCCGTGAGGTACGAGGCGTAGTCACTGGCGAGGAAGATGATCACGTTCGCGACCTCCCAGGGCTCGGCGGGGCGTCCGAGCGCCTCCTTGGCGACCAGCTCCTCGAGCAGCTCCTTCGAGGTCACCTTGTGCAGGAAAGCGTGCATCGCGAGGCTCGGTGCCACCGCGTTGATGCGCACGCCCGCGGCGGCGGCCTCGATCGCCGCGCAGCGCGTGAGCGCCATCACGCCGGCCTTGGCCGCGGCGTAGTGGGCCTGGCCGGCCTGCGCGCGCCACCCGAGGACGGAGGCGTTGTTGACGATCGCGCCCGCGCCTCGCGGCAGCATGTGGCGCAGCGCCGCGCGCGTGCAGCGCATGGTGCCCGTCAGCGTGACCTCGGTGACCGCGCGCCACTCGTCGTCGGTCATCTCGACGAGCGGCCGGGTGCCGCCGAGGCCCGCGTTGTTGACGAGCACGTCGACGCGGCCGTGCGCCGAGAGCGCGGCGTCGAAGGTTCGGACGACGTCGTCCTCCTTCGTGACGTCGCAGCGCACCGCGACCGGGCGTGCGCCGGCGATGGCACCGAGGCGCTCGGCGGCCTCGCCGAGGCGCCGCTCGTGCACGTCGGAGATCACGACGGTCGCGCCTTCCTCCACGCAGCGCTGCGCGGTGGCGAAGCCGATGCCGGTGCCCGCGGCGGCCGTGACCAGCACCACCTTGCCCTCGAGAATCATGCGCCCAGGCGGATAGGTCGGGATGCTCACTTCGTTCCTTGGGGGCGTGGCTCCGGTGGAAGACCGAGGGCCCGCTCGCCGATGAGGTTTCTCTGGATCTCGCTCGTGCCCGCGTAGATGGTGTCGGCGCGCGAGAACAGGAAGACGCGCTGCAGCGCCGCCGCGTCGCTGCCGGGCTCGGCCACTTCCGCGTCGGCGCCGAGGACCTCCATCGCGAGCTCGCCGAGACGCTGGTGCCACTCCGACCAGTAGAGCTTGCCGATCGAGGCGGTGCGGCCGAGCTCGCCGAGCTCGCTGCCGCCGAGCGTGCGTAGCGCATTCCAGCGCATGACGCGAAGGCCCATCCAGGCCCGGGCGAGGCGCTGGCGGATGAGCGGATCGCGCGCCGCGCCATTTCGCCGGGCGATCTCGAGGACCTTCGCGAGCTCGTTCGAAAAGCCGATCTGCTGCCCGAGCGTGGACACCCCGCGCTCGAAGGCGAGCGTCCCCATCGCGACGCGCCAGCCGCCGTTTTCCTCGCCCACGACGAGGTCGGCCTCGGTGCGCGCGCCGTCGAAGAAGACCTCGGAGAACTCCGAGCCACCCGTCATCTGCGGGATGGGCCGCACGGTGATCCCGGGCTGGCGCATCGGCACCAGCAGATACGACAGACCCCGGTGCTTGGGCGCGTCGGGATCGGTACGGCACAGGACGAAGCACCAGTCGGAGAGATGTGCGTGGCTGGTCCAGACCTTCTGGCCGGAGATCACCCACTCGCCGCCGGAGCGCTCGGCGCGCGTGCGCACGCTCGCGAGATCGGAGCCGGCGCCGGGCTCGGAGTAGCCCTGGCACCACAGCTCGCCGCGCTGGATCTGCGGCAGAAAGCGCCTCTTGTGCGCGTCGGTGCCGAAGGCGATGAGCGTCGGTGCGACCAGGTGCTCGCCGATGTGCCCGAGGCGCCCGGGGCCACGCTGGCGGGCGTACTCCTCGCCGAACAGCACCTGCTCCATGAGCGAGGCGCCGCGGCCACCGTGCTCGACCGGCCAGCCAAGCCCCACGTAGCCGGCCTCGCCGAGGACGCCCTCCCAGGCGCGGCGCAGCGCCGGGTAGGCCTCCTCGTCGCCCGGGCCGCCGCGGCCGCGCAGGCACGCGTACTCGCCGGTGAGCCGCGCGTCGAGGAACCCGCGCACCTCGGCACGGAAGGCCTCCTCCTCGGGCGAAAAGCGCAGGTCCATTACGACAGCTCCAGGTGGGCCGCCACGCGCTCGACGTGCTCGGCGGGCGCGCCGAACAGCGCCTGGCTCGCGCGCGCGCGCTTGAAGTAGAGGTGTGCGTCGTGCTCGGAGGTGAAGCCGATGCCGCCGTGCACCTGGATGCTGTCGGCGGCGGCGCGGAAGCAGGCCTCCGAGCACGTGGCCTTGCAGAGCGCCGCCAGGACCGGCAGCTCGGGATCGTCGACCGAGGCGGCGAACGCGGCGTAATAGGCGGCCGAGCGCGCAGACTCGACCGCCACGAAGACGTCGGCCAGGCGGTGCTTGACCGCCTGGAACGAGCCGATCGCGCGGCCGAACTGGTGGCGCGTCTTGGCGTACTCGACGGCGAGCTCGAGGCAGCGCTCGGCGGCGCCGACCTGCTCGGCCGCGAGCGCGATGGCGGCGCGGTCGAGCGTGCGCGCGAGGGTGCGCGCCCCGGCCCCGGCGGCGCCGAGGCGCTCCGCGGGCACGCCGGCGAGGGTCAGCTCGGCGTACCGCCGGGTGTGGTCGAGGCCGGGCAAGAGGCGGCGCGAGAGCCCCGGCGCGTCCGCGGACACGACAAACAGGTCGAGCGCGGCGCCGGCGCGCGCGGCGACGACGACGAGGTCGGCGAGGTGCCCGTCGAGGACCATCGACTTGCAGCCGTCGAGGCGGAAACCGTCCGCGGTCGCCTCGGCGCGGGTGCGGACGGCTGCCCCGTCCCAGCGCCCATCGGCCTCGGCGAGCGCGAGGGTCACGATGGCGCGTCCCGCGGCGATGCGCGGCAGGTACGCACGCTGTTGCTCCTCGCTGCCGGCCTCGGCGATCGCGGTGGCGCCGAGGCACACCGTCGACAGCAGGGGGATGGGCGCGAGCGCGCGGCCGGTCTCCTCGAACAGGGCGGCGAGCTCGACCGCGCCGAGCCCGGCGCCACCGTGGCGCTCCGGGATCGCGAGCGCGGGCCATCCGAGCTCCGTTCCGGCGCGGCGCCACAGCTCGGCGTCGAAGCCGCCTGTTTCCGCCGCGGCGCGCACCCGGACCATCGGCGCGTGCGCCTCGAGGAACTTGCGCGCGTCCCGGCGCAGGGCGTCCTGGTCTTCGGAGTACGAAAAACGCATCTGCCCGGCTCTCGGGGCGACTATACGTGGCTCGCGCGAAAAGTGGAACATGTTCTATTCCGAGCCCACATCGACACGCGGCACGTCGGTGCCTCGATGAGCACCTGGAGCGACTCGCAGCGGTGCTGCGTTTCCCCCCACTTCGCGCTCCGCGCTGCGTGGGGCCCCGGTCCCGGCTCGGGGCGGCCCTGCGCCGGGACGCTGGGCGCCGCCTGCCTGGCCAATCAGGGACGTTCACTAGAGAACATGTTCTATACGGGGCGGTTTGCCCTTGTATCCTGCCACCGGATCGGGAAAATAGAACACGTTTCACTTCTGGCGGTGGGGCAGCGATGACACTCGGCGTGGCAATGCAAAGGCGTGCGATCGTCTGGGCACTCTGGGCGTCGGGGGCGCTGGGAGCCGCCGGCTGTCGGGTCGGCGGCGCGAACGCGCTCCCGCCGGACGACGCGGGCGTCGCTGGTGCGCGGGATGGCGGCGTGGCCGGCGCGGGTGCGTCGGGAGCCGGCGGCGG
>JAHFDS010000059.1:20976-28082 GCA_023248855.1 Myxococcales bacterium | reverse complement strand
CGCGCCGGGACGGCAGCGCGCCAGGGGGGCTCGGCTCGACCTGCGGCGCGATGGCGCCCTGCCCGAGCGGAGTGCAGTGCCTCACGGTGCCGGGCGCGACCGTCGGCTTCTGCTCGCCCACCTGCACCCCCGCCACCGAGGCCACGGCGTGCGCCTACGCCGGTCCCGGCCGGGGTGCCTGCGCCATCACCACGCTGCCGGGCGGGCCCACCGATCATTGCGGGATCGTCTGCATGCCCACGATGAGTCCCAGCTGTCCGCCCGGGATGACCTGTCAGGTGCAGATGGGCAGCGGCATGACCGTCGGATTCTGCTTTCCGTAGCGCTGGTCACGCGGCGCTGCCGTATATAGTCCGCGGCCATGCTGCCCATGCTGCCCATCCTGCTCGCCGCAGCCGCGGCGGGGCCGAGCTTCCCGTGCGCCAAGTACCAGCTGCCAAACGGCCTGACCGTGATCCTTCACGAGGACCACACGACCCCGACCGTGGTGGTGGACGTGCTGATGCGCGTCGGCTCGCGGGACGAGAAGAAGGGCCGAACCGGCTTCGCGCACCTGTTCGAGCACCTCATGTTCATGGGTGCGAAGCTCGCGCCCGGGAACACCTTCGACACGCTCATGGAGGCGCTCGGCGGGCAGAACAATGCCTCGACCGGCAACGACTGGACCGAGTACTTCGAGTGGGGCCCGTCGAACCTCCTGCCCGTGTTCCTGTGGCTCGAGGGCGACCGCCTGGGGACGGTCGGCCAGGAGATGACGCAGGACAAGCTCGATCTGCAGCGCAAGGTGGTGCAGAACGAGCGGCGCCAGACCTCGGAGAACACGCCCTATGGCGTCGCCGAGCTCGAGGTGCCCGGCCAGATGTTCCCGCCCGGGCACCCGTATCACCACCCGGTGATCGGCTCGCACGAGGACCTCACCGCGGCCAACGTGCAGGACGTCAAGGACTTCTTCGCCCGGTACTACGTGGCGTCGAACGCGACGCTGCTCCTCGCCGGTGACTTCAAGAGTGACGACGCCAGGGCCCTCATCGACAGGTACTTCGGCTGGCTGCCGAGGCGCCCGGCGCCCGAGCGCCTGGCGGCCGAGCGCCCGGTGTTCGACCGCGCGAAGTCGGTCGACCTCACGGACGCCGTGCAGCTGCCGCGCGTCTACTTCATCTGGCACTCGGCGGCGCAGTACGCCCCGGGCGACGCCGACCTCGACATCCTCGGGAGCGTGCTCTCGCAATCCAAGGCGAGCCGGCTGCAGAAGGCACTGGTCCACGAGGCGCGCGTGGCCAGCCACGTCACCGTGGCGCAGGAGTCCCTCCTTTCGTCCGGCATGTTCACGGTCGAGGTGACGGCGGCGGCCGGCAAGTCGATCGCCGAGCTCGAGCAGCGGACGCGCGCGGCGCTCGACGCAGCGCTCGCCACGCCGCCGTCGGCCGCCGAGATCGCGCAGGCGCGCACGCAGATCGAGACGCGCCTTTGGAACGCGGTGGAGGCGCTGCGCACGCGCGCGAGCATCCTCGCCCGCTACAACGGCACCCTCGGTGAGCCGAACGCGCTGGCCCAGGACCTCGAGCGCTACGCCAGGGTCACGCCCGAGAGCGTGATGGCCGAGGCGAAAAAGACCCTCGACTGGAACCGCGTCCTGACCCTGCGCGTCACGCCGCGGACCCAGGGGAGCAAGTGACCATGCGCCGCGCTGGAAGCCTGACCGTGCTTTTCGCCCTCGGGGCGATCGCCTGTGCGAGCGCGCCGCCACCCGCGCCGAAGCCAGCGCCGACACTCGCGCCGGCCCCGCGGCCGGCGCCCGTACCCGACAAGGTCGAGGTATCGGCCGAGCCGCCCGTGCAACCTCCCGCGTCCATGACCGAGCGGCCGCAGCTTTCGCCGCTGCCGCTGTTCGCGCCGCCGCTGCCGGAGATCCACAGGCTCAAGAACGGCCTCGAGGTGCAGCTCGTCGGCAAGCGCAGCGTGCCGCTCGTGGCGCTCTCGCTGGTCGTTCGCGCGGGCAGCGCGGCCGACCCCGCCGCACTGCCAGGGCTCGCGGCCGCGACGGCCGACATGCTCGACGAGGGGGCGGGCAAGCGCAGCGCGATCGAGATCGCGGACGCCCTGGCGGAGCTCGGTACGCAGGTGCAGATCGTCGCCGGGCGTGACGGCTCGGTGCTGACGCTCGAGGTGCTCGGACGCAACGTCGAGCCCGCGCTCGCGCTGATGGGCGACCTCGTGGTCAGGCCTCGGCTCGACGAGGCCGACTGGAAGCGTGTGCGCGAGCAGCGCAAGGCGCAGCTGCTCGCCGCGCGCGACCGTCCGGATCAGGTCGCGCGCGACGTGGGCGATCGTGTGCTGTTCGGCGACGAGCATCCCTATGGTCGGCCGATGCAGGGGACACCCGAGTCGGTCGAGAAGATCGGCGTCCGCGACCTCGCCCAGTTCCACGCCCGGTGGTACCGGCCCTCGAACGCCACGCTCGTGGTCGTCGGCAGCCTCGGCTGGCGCGAGCTCGGACCGATGCTCGAGCGGGCGCTGGGCGGCTGGAAGAAGGGCCAGGCGCCCGCGCTCAAGGTGCCCGTCACCAGGGCCTCGGCGCCGCGCCTCGTGGTGGTCGACAAGCCCGGGGCGCCGCAGAGCGTGGTGCACGTCCTCGCGCGCGGCGTGGCGCGGGCCACCGCCGACTACGAGGCGCTGCAGGCGATGGCCACGGTGCTCGGCGGCAGCTTCACGAGCCGGCTCATGCAGAACCTGCGCGAGAAGAACGGCTACACCTACGGTGCGCGCTCGCACTTCACGTTCCTGCGGAGCGCAGGCACGTTCGAGGCCACCGCCGCCATCTTCACGGCAAAGACGGCGCCCGGCCTGCAGGAGCTGCTCAAGGAGCTGTCGGGGATCCTGGCCGCCGAGGTGAGCCCGGCCGAGCTCTCCAAGGCGCAGAGCCTGCTCGACCATCAGCTCGTCGAGGGCAGCCAGACCGGCCTCGGCCTCGGCCGGCTCTACGCCGAGCTCGCGATCGTGGGTCTGCCGCCTGCGCGCGTCGCCGAGCAGGCCGCGCGGCTCGCCAGGCTCACGCCGGCCGCGCTGCTCGAGCACGCCCGCAAGGTCATCGGCGCCCCCGACCACACGACCATCGTCATCGTCGGCGACAGGAAGACGATCGACCAGGACCTCGCCCCGCTGGGGCTCCCGGCCCCGGAGATCCGAGGCCTCGACGGGGTGAAGATGAAGTAGGAGACGCGAGCCGGGGGTGGCTACAGCACTTCCATCGTCTCGTAGATGCGCGCGATGGGGACGTTCTTGCCGTAGCGCTCACAGCGCAGCCGGGCGCGCGCGAAGCCGAGCAGCGCCGCCTCCTTGGCCTCACCGCGGGCCCGCGCTACGGCCAGGCGCGCGAGCAGTGCCGCGTGCGCCTCGCGCGGGTGCCAGCAGAACGCGCGCGTGAACATCACGTGGCCCTCGTGAAACACGAGGCGCGCCTCGAGCACGTCGCCGACCTCGATGCCCGTGCGGCGCCGATCGAACGCCGCGAAGCGCGCGCCGCCCCAGAGGTCCTCGAGGCGCACCAGCTCAGGGCGCAGCTCGCGCACCCGAAAGAGGCTCCAGTGCGAGGTCGCGAGCGCCCGGGCGCGCGCGTGCTCCTCCTCGTCGGCCTGCGCCCGCGCATAGGCCACCACGGGTGGCAGGCCCTGACGCGCCAGCGGACGCTCGAGCGCGTACCACTCGAGGAACGCGGTGATGCGCTCCTCGAAGCGCAGCTCCTCGTCGCTCACCTTGCCGGAGCGTTCGAAGAACAGCCTGCGCGCGCCCTCGACCTCGGCGCGAAAAGCGCCCTCGGCAAATGCAGCCACGATGCGATCGAAGGTGTCGAACAGCACGGAGCGCCAGTCTACGCCATCGGTGGCTTCACCGGGCCGTGGTCGCCTGGTCGCCAGGAGCGAAACGTCACGCGCGCGGTGTCGGCGGCGGCGGGTCGCGCCGGGACGAAAAGAGCCGCGCCGCGGGCGTGGGCCAGCTGACCAACGTCAGCGGGCTTGGTTTGCCGTACACGCGCGCGTGTGCGCCCACGCCGGCTCACGATGTCAGCCCAGCAATCGAGTGGGGGCCTCCCCCTGCGCGTCCGATACTCCGCCACGAAACGTCGATGAATTCTCCGCCATTCGAGCGGCGCGACATTTGCTGAGGGTGGCATCGCGGCGGCTCGCCACGTTGCGAGCGGCGCCCATGCCAACCAGCTCGGAGGTCATCGTGATGCGACATACTCATTGGATCGGTCTCGTCACCGTCCCGTTTGCGCTTTGCACCTGCGGCGAAATGCCATCCGGCCAGGAAGCGGCGACCGATGCAGAGAGCTCCAGCGCCGCCGATCGCCCGCGAGGCTCGTACGTCGTGCAGCCGCGTACGGAGCTCTCGGTGATGGACGAGCACGCGCCCATCGCCGCCATTGCGCGCCGCGTCCTCTTCGTCAATCGAAGGGGCGGCACCTACACGCCGGGCAACAACGACTCGTCGCGCAACGTCTCGAGCATCGCGCGCAGCACCACCACGATCGCGGCCTACGCCTGGGGCGACGCGTCGTGGAACCAGTTCCTCTCCTGCATCCGCGACGAGTACGCTCGCTTCAACGTCGAGGTGACCGACGCCGACCCCGGCGCGGCGACGCACATCGAGGCCGTCGTCGGGGGCTCGCCGACCGATCTCGGCCTGGCCACGAACGTCGGCGGCGTCGCGCCCATGTACGGCGACTGCTCGATCGTCGAGCGCGCCATCGTCTACATCTTCGCGGGACGCTTCTCGAGCCCGCAGACGCAATGCGAGATCGCGGCGCAGGAAATCGCTCACGCCTATGGCCTCGATCACGAGTTTCTGTGCGAGGACCCGATGACGTACCTCGGTGGCTGCGGTCACAAGACGTTCCAGGACCGCACGGTCTCGTGCGGCGAGTACCAGGCCCGCGCGTGCATGTGCTCGGGCCAGCAGAATTCCTACCGCGTGCTGCTCGACCGGCTCGGCCCGGCGGGAGCCACGCCGCCCCCGCCACCCCCGACGGGCGACGTCACGGCGCCCACCGTGAGCGTCGTCTCGCCCGCGCAGGGCGCGACGCCTCCGGGCAACACCACCCTGCGCGTGATCGCGCAGGCCTCGGACGACGTGGGCGTCACCAAGGTCGAGCTCTTCTGGCACTACTCGAACCGCACGCTCGGATGCGACGGCAGCGGCTCGGACGGCTGCCAGCGGAGCGGCAACCAGTACACCTGGTCGCTCCGCGTCGGTACCGGGCCGCGCGATTTCGAGGTGCGCGCCTCGGACGCCGCGGGCCACACCACGACGACGCCCACCCGGAGCATCAGCCTGCGTTGAGGGTGTGGACCCCGCCCGCGCCGGTCTGCTATCTCCGTGCGCGGACATGCGCGACGACGTCACGGCCCGTGAGATCGAACGCTTTGGCACCGACGGATTCTTGGTCCTCGAGGGCTTCGTCGATCCGGCGAGGTGCGCCGCGCTGCGCGCCCGCGCAGAGGCGCTGGTGGCCGCCTTCGATGCGGACGGCCACCGCGCTGTCTTCACGACCAACGAGCAGGAGCGCAGGACCGACGACTACTTCCTCGACTCCGGCGACCAGATCCGCTTCTTCTTCGAGGAGGACGCATTCGACGCGGCGGGCCAGCTCCGGCGGGACAAGGCGTGCTCGATCAACAAGATCGGCCACGCCCTGCACGACCTCGACCCCGAGTTCGACGCGTTCTCGCGCACCGCCGCTCTCTGTGCGCTCGTGCGGGCGCTCGGCATCGAGGCGCCGCTTCTGATGCAGTCGATGTACATCTTCAAGCAGCCGTTCATCGGCGGCGAGGTGCGCTGCCACCAGGACTCCACGTTCCTGCACACGACGCCGGAGCGCATGGTGGGGCTGTGGTTCGCCCTCGAGGACGCGCGCACCGACAACGGCTGTCTTTGGGCGATCCCGGGCGGGCATCGTGACGGGCTCAAGCAGCGCTTCGTTCGCGCCGGCCGCCGCACGCGCTTCGAGGTGCTCGATGACCGCCCCTGGGACGAAGGGCAGCTCGTCCCGCTCGAGGTCAAGCAGGGCGATCTCATCGTGCTCGATGGCCTCTTGCCGCACATGAGCCACGCCAACCGCTCGCCGACCTCGCGCCACGCCTACACGCTGCACGTCGTCTGCGCCACCAGCGCCTACCCCGCCTCCAACTGGCTGCAGCGTGCGACCCCCGCCCGGGGGTTCTAGCCGCCGCTCAATGCCTGGAGGATCTGGATGCGGTCGTCGGGCTGCAATGGAAATGCGAGCTCGAATGTTTGCGTGCCATTGACGAACACGCGGATGTGCGGGCGGATGCGCCCCTGCTCGTCGATCATGCGGTAGCGCAGCCCGGGGAAGCTGCGATCGAGGTCGTCCAGCAGCGCCGCCACGGTCGCGCCCACGGCGGCGACCTCGCTTTGCCCGTGGGTGTAGGAGAGCAGCGGGGTGGGAATGTGGACGTCCACGGTCAGCCCATGGTCACGCTGTAGATGTGGGGCAGGTGCCGCGCGATGCAGGCGAAGGCCGCGCCTTCGTCGGCGCTGGCCCAGACCTCGCCCGAGGTCGTGCCGAGGTAGAGCCCGACCGGGTCCGCGCCATCGCTGCACATGCACTGCCGCTTGACCGTCCACCACGCCTGCTCCGTCGGCAGGCCCGCATCCAGGCGGCGCCAGCTCGCGCCCGCGTCACGGGTGCCGTACACCGCCGGCTTGCCGGCCGGGCTCGTGCGCGGCCACACCTGGGTGCCGTCCATTGGAAACACCCAGGCCGCGTCGGGATTGCGTGGGTGCACGACCATCGGAAAGCCGATGTCACCCACGTCCTCGGGCAGGTTGGCGCCGACTCGGACCCAGGTCTCGCCCGCGCGGCGGTCCATCCGGTAGACACCGTAATGGCTCTGCATCCACAGTCGGTCGGGGTCGGCCGGGTGCTGGACGATGCAGTGCGGATCCTGACCGTACTCGGCGACGACGCCCTCGTTCAGGGTCCGCCAGGTCTCGCCGCCGTCCTCGCTGGCGCATACGCCGCCGCCCGACATGCCGAGGATGAGCCGCCGCGGGTCTCGCGGGTCGACCAGGATGGAGTGCAGCTT